>CAXUIM010000031.1:0-19134 GCA_964250885.1 uncultured Acidobacteriaceae bacterium
CATCCCATCCTTGCGCCAGGAGCTTGCCTGCAAGATTGTTCCAATAGAAGTCGCGAGCCGCAGGATTCGTCGCGTCATAGACGTGCGCGCCGGGGACGTCGTAGTGCTTGGCGTGCAGGATCTGGTAATTGTCGGAAGAGGGATCGAAGAGTCCCCAGACCGAGATCATGGCGTGCACGTGCTCATCATGCAGCTTCTTCAGATCGCCCGGAACATCGTGGTAATTGGAGTTGAATACAGGATCGCCTTCCTTCTTCCACCAGAACCAGTCTTGAACGATGGCATCGAGCGGAATGTGTTCGGCGCGATATCGCCCGGCAACGTCGAGCAGTTCCTGTGTCGAAATGTAACGATCCTTGGATTGGAAGAGGCCGTAGGCCCAGCGCGGCAGCAGCGGTGTATGGCCGGTCAAATTGCGATACTGGTGGATGATCTGATCCATCTCTGGGCCAAAGATCACGTAATAGTCAATGTTGCTGACAGCGTCTGAGGTGAACGAGAACTCCAGGGGAAAGCGGTTGTCCGCGTAACTGAACGCCGCCGTGTTCCACATGATGGCATAACCCTTGGTCGAGACCAGGAACGGAATCGCTACGTCCGTATTGTTCTGCGCGAGCTCCACGGTATTGCCGCGATAGTTGAAGACGCCACCCTGATGTTGCCCCAGACCGTAAAATCCCTCAGTGGCGTCTGGAGAGAACCGGGCCTGCACCTCGTACGTTTGATCGCCATTGAATTCCCTGGGCTTGTAGGTGCGAGGAACGGCGCGGCCTTCGTGCAGAAGCATTTCGCCAGAAGGCAATTTGTAAGAAACGATGCCACTGGGTAACGAAAGCACGAGTTGCAGAGCTGCCGTAGAGAGCGTTGCGGCCTGGGGCGTGGTCGAGACCGAAAAGTGTGCGCCTGGGCAGGCCTCGCTGGGAGTTAACATCCAGGGCTGAGGCGGAATGGCCCCGGATGTAGCTGCCGGATGCGAGACGAAGTGAAGAACGGAGTCGCGACAAACAGTAATGTCAATGACTTCGGCGCTCGAACTCGCGGTGAAACCGCTCTTGGTCTCCTGGATCGTGATCTTTGGCGGCTCCGGCGAAGCGCCTGGAAGCTGGGCCAGCACACTTGCTGAAAGGAAACAGTAGCCCATCGCGAGAAGCAGAGCGAAGAAGGCTTTCCGAATGTTGGACAAGGAGAATTGAACCTGCATAGTGTCCTCTTGGGGTGTTAAGAGATCAGCGGAAGGAGCAGCCAAGGCAGTGACACGGAGCTGGAGCGAAAGCGCTCGTCAATGCGTCACAGTACTGTGGGATGAGGTGGAAGATACCGGATCTGTTTGTTCGAGATATTGCACATAGCCCAGCAGGGCGCCCCAGTGATAAAAGCGATCGCTGTTTGCGACATCATCGCCTGTTCCGAGGATCGCGTTGTAGTTTTCATGGACATGCCCCTTGTCGTGCCACTCCTTAAGGAACAGAGCGTACGACTTTACCGCGAAGTCGCTGCGCACGGCTGCGTCGTCATAGTTCCTCAAACCCAGATAGACGAGATAGTTCATGGGTCCCCAGATGCGGCCGCGCCAATAGTTCTGGTCTGGAAAGGCGGGGTCATCCCGCGCGATCGCAGGAATAACCCACTCGCCCCAGAACTCCTTCGGGTTCAGCAGGTGCCGGCTGATCATGGTCTTCGCTTGAGCCGGAGTCGCCGACCGCGACAGCAGTGGATAGAAGTTCGTCGGAGAGAGTCGATGGCTGAACTGTCCCGTATGTAGATCCTTGTTCAGAAAGATTCCCGTCTCGGGGTTCCACAAGGTCTGGAGTTTGCGTCCGTAGCGTGTACTCCGGTCGCGCAAAAGCGTAGCGTCACTCGTCCGGTGTAGCACGTCCGCGATGGTGGCCAGGGCATCGCAGTCGGCGATGTACATACTCATCAGGCCAACGTCGGCAAATTCCAGGAGATGCGTTTTGGGATTGTAAGTCGTGTTGTCATACATCGGGCTGTTGTCCAGACCCGATTCCAGGATGGCGCCGAACCGCGTACCGCGAGAGGTGTCGTCAAGGTTGCCAGGAAGATTCTCTCCATCGCTGCCCCAGACCAGGTAACCGTCCGTGTCGCGATGCTCGGCCCACCATTGGTTCCAGCGCAGCAAGGCAGGATACGCCTCTTGTAAAAACCAGCGATCGCCGAAGGTTTGGTACAGCCCGAGCACCGTAATGGCGCCGACCGGCGGCTCGGAGCGATCGAAGCTCTTCCAGTTGCCGCCCCGGGCATAATTGGGCACAAAACCTTCTGCCGTGGTCTCTCGGAGCACTTCGATCGCATCGGCGTATGCAAGATCTTTATCACCTGCAGATGCCATTGTGGCCGCGAAGAAGGTATCCCAATCAAAAAGCACGTAGCCGCCCCAGTTCACACTCCAGATGCGGCTTACAGGAGAGATGACTCTCTGCCCGGTTGGCTCAAAGATGGTGTCCCAGCCAAGAGTCGTTTCAATGGCATCGGTGATGGGCTGTGCGTTTGGGTTTCCACGCAGAGACTGTTCGTACGCGGTGTGCTCTCGGTCCAGGATGGTTTGGACCTTCTGAACTGACCGGGGGCGGCCGGTGCTGATTGCGACGGGCGCATTGAAGTCTGTCGCGAAATAGGGCGCGCGTACAGGAATCTCAATAGTTTCGGGCCCAGCCGGTGGCTGCGTACTGCCGGATGTTACATGGCCCTCGCCTTCGCACGTACAGTACACGCTAACTGCACCGGCCGATCCTTGCGTGACAATCACACCGGGTAGTTTGGTAGCACTGCCCTTTCTGTCCCAGAGGAAATCTACAGAGAACACAATGGTCGGGGGAAGAGCCTCCCTCGATGAAGAAGGAAGCGGAGTGGCTAAGAGAACCAGATCCTGCCCCTCATGGGCGCTCTGCACGCGCCAGTTGTGACCTTTCCAGGAAAGCTTCAGGTCGGTGTAGCTGCCGTCCCAGGCGTGCGGCCCTGGGACTACCTGTTCGGCATCGGGAGTAAGCCTCCCAATAAGCGGATTGGTGAGAAAAGCTTCCTGAGACTCGGTCGTGTTGTGCTTAAGACCCATGTGAACCGCGAGCCCTTCGGGCAACAAGACCTGAGTCGTTACGCTGTTCACATCCCAGGTATTCCAGCCCTGCGCTAAGCGCCGTTGCAGCGCGCGGTACTCCGGTGAGACGGGAACCCGTTCAGGGGGCTTCAGGGCGCTTGTCGGAAATACGCTTCCGGGAGCTGATTCCGAGGTAGGGACCTGTGCGAGAAGCGAAAGCATTCCCCCGCAGATAAGGCAGCCGCTGATGGTCACGACCTGAACGATCCAGCGTGCGGCACCCATGCATCCTGCCTTGAGAAGAGACAATATCGGAAAGGATCTGAGAAAGGATTTGGTAACGGTCGCGGGAGCCGGCACAGCGCAGACCGGGAGTTACCCGGCCTGTGCCATGCCCGCGGTCTAGAAATATCCGCGAAGATGCAGTTGCACGCTGCGCCCGCCTGTCAGTCTTTGCAGTTCAGTCGTCGATTGGCCGAATTGTGACGACGACAGGTCCGAGGTCACTCCCGTGAGGTTTACACGGTTGAACAGGTTGAAGGCTTCGGCCTTCCCCTCAAGATGAAGCCTGTTCCCACCGAACCACGGGAGCGAAAACAGTTTGCCCGCGGTGAAGTCCACATCGTCATAGCCCGGCTGGTCGTAGGTGTTCCGGCCCAGATTCCCTTCTGTCCCCAACGCTGGCACCGGAAAGGCAGACGCGGGGAACAATCCGGTTATGAACTTGTGTCTGGGCTGGCCTGGCAGGTGAGATCCGAAGCCGGGAATGTTCGGAACGTCATAGTCGGAGCCATCGGCGTTGTAGTCGCCTCCGGTGTTGCCGACCACCTGACCACTGGAGTTGTAGACGGGATTGAAGCCCGCGCTGGTATAGACCGTAAACGGCAGGCCAGTGTGGAGGGTCCACAAACCACCGACTTGCCAGCCGCCCAGTATATTTTTCTCGATGCGATTGCTGAAGCTGTTCGGCAGTGTCCAAGTCCCATCCGCCGAGAACTGTTGCCGGATATCATAATCGGCGCGGCCATACTGTGCGGCAAGATCGTTGTTGTTAATCACCTCGGTGGTTGTTGTGATCGAACCTGTATCCAGGGAGCCCGAGTTGCTGTAGACATCGAGGGCCTTCCCGAAGGTATAGATGCCGCGGATATTGAAGCCGTGGGACAATAACCGCGTCAGGGTTGCCGACCCATAGTGCCCGACGGAGTTGCCGTCCGAAGTCGCATATGTGATATCGCCGAAGTTAGGGTTCAAGCGGGTGAGTACACCCTTGTTTACAACCAGGTCGCCGGCGAAGCGGTTGATGTCCTGATTGAATACGGGCAGGTGATGAGCCGTTGAGGCCGAGTAGTTTACCTCCATGATGAGCGTGTTGGACAGTTGGTGCTGGATGCTCAAGGACCATTGTTCCACCTGGGTGAACTTGTAGTTTGGCGAGTAACCTCCCAGACTCGCGCGTTGACCTGTGATGCCGCCACTTGAGTTCAGCGTGACATTGCTGGTATTTACGACAGGACAGGTCTCGGTGAACCCGGAAGGAGGGCTGCACAGCTGAAACGCCGGTGTTGGCTGGCCTTGATAGACGCTAAGAGACGGCGTGTAGTAGTTCGGAAGATTGCCCGCGGTGATATCCGTGATGTGAATATACGGGGGCTGGTCGGCGAAGACTCCGAAGCCGCCGCGCAATGCGGTGCGGCCATTTCCGAAGAGATCGTATGAGAACCCGACGCGCGGAGTTACCTGCCAGATCGTGTGGTTGAGCACATGGTCGTTCGGCTGCAGGCCGGTCACACCGCTCGCAACCTGCTCGTTGTAGCTTGTGCCGGGCCCGAAGGTGAAGTTGGTGAGCTGCGGGCTCAGAATGGCAAAGAAATTCGCCATGCTGTCATAACGTAAACCAGCGTTCAACGTTAACCTGGATGAAACCTTCCAGTCATCCTGGACATAAACTCCAGTTACGAGCGCGCGATAACGGCGGTTGTAGGGAGCTTCCGCATGGGTGAGCAAACTTACCGGCGTTCCCGTCTCTGAAGTCGGCTCATCCTGCACGAAGTCAAGCAGGCTGTTGAAGTTGTAGGTTGGGCGGTCAAACGCGCCGCTTTGCGAATCCGCTTCGCGGATGTTGTCCTGCTGGAATCCGAACTTGAGAGTGTGCGTCTTCACCGCCGCCGTCAATACGTCGCGCCAGCCCACCGTAGTCTGAGTGAAGTTGCCCGGTCCCCAGTTCGAAAATCCCGTAAGCCCGGTGACATTGATGTAGGGGATGGCATCGGCGGCGACCGGCAGGTCCGAACCGAAGGGACGGATCATGTTGGAACCGAATTCGTTGAGCAGGTTAGGAGAAAATGTGTGCGTCCAGTCCAGGTTGGCGAAATCGGAACTGTTGGCCTGGTTGTAGTCCAACGCAGGCCGGGGAGTCGCACTCACAGACGTGTCATAGGTGCGCATCAACTCTGCATAGATGCGGTCCTTTTTCCCGATGTAGTCATCTCCGCGAGCACTCCACTGATATCCGTTCTTGGGGACGGAGTAGCTTATGTTCGCGGTGCCCAGCACCGGGAGATTGGCCGGCAGGTTCGGGGGTAAAGGGAAGTAGTTGCCCAACTGGCTTCCCGTCTGCAAGTTTGTGGTGCCAAAGGCAAGCGGGGGCGCCGCCAACAGGACCTGAGTCGCAACACTGTTGGGATAATTTGCCGTGGCCCAGGCATCAAATGCCTGGGTTTCGACGGTATCGGCGCTGGCACTCACGGTACTGGAGCGAAGCACGTCGATTGCGCCGTAAAAGAAAAGCTTGTTCTTGAAGATGGGGCCGCCGGCAGTGATACCCATCTCCTGTCGTTTGAAGGTGGGAACGCTGCTTTGAAACTCGGTGCGCGTGGCGAGATCGTTGTTCAGAAAGTAGTAATCGCCCGTGCCGTGGAATTTGTTCGTACCTGATTTCGTGAACACGTCGACCGTGGCGCCCCCATTCCTGCCCTTGGCCGCGTCGAAGTTGTTCGTCCTGATGTCGATGGATTCCACGATCTCCGGGTTCGGGGAGATGGAGGTGCCGCCTGCGCGGGACGGAGTGTCCGTGTAGGCGTTATCGATCTGGTATCCGTTCTCCTCCTGGCGCAGGCCGGCCGCGTTGATGTTGATGGCGTATTCATTGGTGTAATTGTCGGTGGAATTGGTCGCACTGCCGGTGATGCCCGGTGTGAGGCTGGCCAGCCCGTAGACGTTTTGCCCGCCCAGCGGCGTAACGCTCACCGTCTGTTCCGTGATGACCGAGCCAGTTGTCGCCGCTGAAAGGTTCAGTGACGCCTGGGATGCGTTCACCGTTACCTCCGTGGCAGTGGAGCCGACTACCAGCACGGGGGACAAGGTGCGAATTTCACCCACCTGGAGGGCGAGATTGCTTTCCTGGTACGTTTGAAAGCCGCTCTCGACAATTGTCAGGTTGTAGGTGGATGCGCCAATACTATCGATTCGGAAGTAGCCCGCGTCACTCGTCTTTGCGGTCTTCGTTACCCCTAACCGCGTGTCGGTGAGCGTGACCGTGGCCCCGGGTACCACGGCTCCGGTGCTGTCATGCAACGTTCCCTCGATACCGCTGGAAAATTGAGCAAAAGCAAAGGCCGTGCCGAATAGAAACCAAAGGACCAATACGGCGATCTTGCCAACGGGATGGAAGCGGACCATAATCTCTCTCCACGGGAACCGATAGTTTTCGGAAAAGGTTTACCTGGTGCGGCTGCGGAAGTACATTTTCAGACACAAGACGATCGACATATCTGGCTGGAAGCAAACTTTATTGGTTCGAAACTAGAGATGTCAAGAGCAAAGTCAGGCAGGAGCGGAAGCAGAGTCCTTGTTAATGTTGACTTTGGCCGGGAACGGGCATTCTCTGCAGGAAACAGGAATATCTACGAGCATTTGAGCACGTGGGGCGGTTCTCCTTGCCCTCAAGTATCAGGCGAGTTCCATCATGAGGCACCCTGCAGGAGATGGGGGCCGGCGGTCGCTCGACTGAGTGCCGGTTAAGCCTACCGGGGCCGCGGCGCCGACATCATGGATGCACCACGACGTTTATCACTAAAAAAAACGCTTCCAGCCGGCACGCTTGGGATCAAGGGCCAGGCGGCGCGGCTGATCGAAGGCCAAAACGCTCGTCAACGTCACCAAAAACTTAGACCGAGGAGAGCGTGTATTCCACGTCTCCAGACTTTCTATTGAGTCGGCCCTCTCTGCCCCGTATCAGGCGCCGCCGTGGCTTCGGGCGCATCCACGATCCTGAATCGGAGCCGTTTTCCTTCATCGTTCCGTGCGTCCTGATGCTGCTGGGCGACACGCTCCGCCAACTCCCGCACCGTGGCCGTGTCGCCGATCTGACGGGCTGCCAGCAATAACCGGTAGATGGCCGTTTGATCGGTGGGGTCGATCTTCAGCACGGCTCGGCACTGCTTGGCCGATTGCGCGGGGTCTCCGGTCAGCATGTAGATTTTCGCGAGCAGATTGCGCCCAGGCAGGAAATCGGGACTCAGCTGAACAGCCTTCCTGGCCGCCATGGAAGCTTCTGTGAAGCCTGGGGATCCCGGCTTTTCCCCGCCGTCGATAAGAGTACGTGCAAGCAGGAAGTTCAGCTGAGCATCCTCTGGATGGGCGCGCAGGGCGGCCCGGGCCGTAGCCAACGCCTCTGCGGGGTGATTGGCCTGCGCCTGGATGAGGCCAACACCATAGGAGCCCGTACCATGCTTCGGATCAAAGATTTCAGCGGAGTGGAAATCGGCTTCAGCTTGGCTGTAGTCGCCTTTCCCGCCGTAGAGCATGCCCCGCGCCAAGAATAACGACTCGCTCCGCGGCAGCCGGGCGATTCCCGCACTCACCATGTCTATGCCCGCCTTGTAAGACTCGTGCAGCATGCAGAGCTCCGCGAAACGAACGTACGAGTCGGCAAGTGTCGGGTCGAGTACGATGGCCTGGCGGAGAAGGGCAGCCGCCTTCGGTGTGTCGCCGTTGGCCTCCGCGGCGTCGGAGGCCAGCGTGAGGGTATCGATGTCGGGAGTGCCGTCCAGCAGGGGAGTGAGTGTGTCCAGGGCGGCCTTGTTTTGTCCGGCGTGTGCCTGGCTCAGGGCAACGTCATACACCACGTCGTGGTTTGCTGGTTGCAACGCCGCTACACGTGAAAAAACGGTAGCGGCTTCACTGAACTTTCCCACAGAGAAGAGACAGGCGCCATATCGAAGCAGCGAGTCAGGATGCTTCTCCCCTGTCGAGGCCAGCGCTTCGAAGTTCGTGATCGCAGAGGCGCAATCTCCCGCACGAGCCTGGGCCAGGGCAAGCATCTCTCGCGCCGTGTTGTCGTGCGGGTTTGTCTTCAGTATTTCAAGCAGAACGGGGATCGCTTCCGGGCTGTGCTCTGTCGTGAGGATCTGGGCCTCGGCTTTGAGCGCGGCCGGGAAGCCCGGTGTGATGCGCAACGCCGCACGAAAGGCAAGCAGGGCATGCACATCATCCCCCTTGAGGGAGTAGGCGAGACCCTCCACCGTTCGTAAACGCGGGTCATCCGGATGCTCCCGGAGAGACCCATTGATGGAGAGAATCGCAGCATCATACTGGCCCGCGCGCACCAGATTGGTTGCTGTCGTCAGCGCCTCGTAGGTCCCCTGCGCTTTGCACGCCGGGGTGGCGAGGAAAAGCAACGCACCCACGCCGGAACAGATGATCCAGCGGTTGGCCAAGCCTCGCAGGCACGATCGACAGCACCAGAGCCGAGCCACGCAGGTCCCCCCGGCGCTGTGCCGAAACCGCACCAGAACTCGAGGCATCTCGCCATCGCTGTGGCTACGCAACGAAAGCTCCTTCTTCCCAGGCCGGGACAGCAGCCTGAAGTGAGAGCTAGGATACCACCCTGAACTGAGCCCTTCTCGAATGACATGAGCCTTGCTGATGCAAACGGGGAAGCAACCGGTCTCAACGACCGATTACTTTTACGACCGCGTTGTCCGGAACGCTCCACGCTGCCGCACCGCTGTGTTTCAGTTGCTGAGTCGCCTCATCCCAGTGAAGCTTGGTGATGGAGCTGACTCCTTTCTCGTAACCGTAGGTGGTCCCATCGTCGGAGAAGAGCGTGAAGTCTGCGTCGGCGCCTGGGTAGACGCGCACGGACGCAATTGCCTGTTGCTGCTGCGTGCTTTCTATCGGCGATCCCATCGGCAAAATGGACCCCGCGCGAACGAAGAGAGGGATCGTGTCGACAGGGGCGGCGGCGACGATCGTTTGGCCGCCCTTGATTCTTTCATTGGACCAGTAGTTGTACCAATCACAGCCGGCGGGCAAATACACTTTGCGGTGGGTCGCTCCCTGCTCCGACACGGGAGCGACCAGGAATGCGGGACCGAACATGTATTCGTCTGGAATATCGGTCACGTTTGGGTCGTTCGGGAAATCCATGAACAGGGCACGCATGAAGGGCGCACCCGTTTGATAGCTCTTATATCCAAGTGAGTACGTGTACGGCAGCAACTGATAGCGTAGACGCAGATACTTTTCCAGGATCGGCTCGGCCTGTTTGCCATAGGCCCAGACCTCGTTATGCATCCGCTCCCCGTGGGCCCGCATGACAGGCTGGAAGACGCCCCACTGAAACCAGCGCACAAACAACTCGGGATAATCCTCATAGTTGCCGATGACATCGCGTGCGTCCGAACCATCGATCAAAGGCGTATGCGGCGAGTGATAATCCGCCGGAATCGATGGCGAGAAGAAGCCGGCGATATCCGTATCCCAATACGGCATGCCCGAGGCGGTGAAGTTCAAGCCGGCGGGAATCGAACGCTTGAGCATGTCCCAGGTCGAGGTGATGTCGCTCGACCAGAAGATGGTGCCGTTCCGTTGCGCTCCCAGGTACGCCGCGCGGGCCAGGATCATGACCCGGCGGCTGTCCCCGAAGTCGCGCCGAAATCCGTCATACACGGACGCGGTGTGGAACAACGGATAGACGTTGTAGAAGCGGGCTCCCGAGCCAATGGAGAAGAAGTCTTTTTCCGGATCGATGTCCGGCTCTGTCTCGTCCAGCCAGATGTAATCGAAATGGTCCGGTTTGATGTAACGGTCTCGTATTGTCTCCCAGAACCACTTGGCGGCCGCGGGGTTGGTGGTATCGAGATTGGGACCGATTGTGTCTTTAAAATGGCCCTGATCCGGTGTTCCATTCGCATCATGGACGAACCAGCCATTTTTAAGCAGCATGTCGTAGTAGCGGGTTCCGGGAGCAAAATGCGGCCAAACGCTGAGCAGGGTCTTGATCCCCATCGAATGGAGCTGGTCGTTCATGGCAGCCGGATCCGGCCAGCGGGCCGGATCGAGATCCATCTCGCCCTGCCTGGTCATGTTGAGGAAGTCCACCACCAAAACATCCAGGGGCAGCTGGCGGTCCCGATATCCTTTCGCAACGGCCAGAGCCTGCTCCTGCGTCGGATAGATCGCCTTGCTCTGGATATATCCGTACGTTGCCTTCGGCAGCATATGGGTAATGCCAGTCAGTTGGCGATAGCCTGCATAGATCTCGTCGCTGTTTGCGCCTGCGATCACAAAGAACGAAACCCGGTCTCCGACCTCTGAGGTCCAGACGTTTTGCTGGTTGAACCCAAGGTCGATCGTGGTTTTTGAGGGATTATCCCAAATCAGACCGTAGCCCCGGCTGGAGACCATGAACGGAACGCAGACGTTCTGCCCGCCGATGGCGGAGTAGTCCTGCCAGCAGTTGATCTTATGGTCGCGGAGATCCATGGCGCCCTGCTGTTGTTGACCCAGGCCGTAGTAATGTTCCCCTGCGGGTGAGTCGAATCTGGCCGAGACCCGGTCGCCGGAGTTCTGCTGCTTGTCCGTACTCGCCGCTGAGGCTCCGGGCGGATTGGGCGTCATGGACCAGTTCCTCATGGTCAGGAGCTCGCTCCCAGAAGCCGTTGTGATGGATATGGTGTCGTCGCCTGGCCTATGTCCATTACCACTGCCAAAATACTGGGTCCGCAGGGACTGATTGAGCGGATCGAGCGGCATGCGGCTTGGCAGGAGCGACTCCGGCAGGTGGTCCGGAGAGACATGAACGACCAGTCGTCCAGAGCGAAACACATCCCCCTTGCCGTTGGCCTGCTCATGAGTCCAGCCTGCCATTGAGGGCGTTCCTTCCAGTCCATAACCAGGGGGCGCAGTTGCCATGTCCCGGGTCTTACTCAACGTGACTCGGATAATGTTTGCCCCGTAGGGCTCCAGCACGATTGTTCTGCCATCACGGTTGAGAACGACACTGTTGCCCTGGGCAAGCACAGGAACGCTTCCGATAGCACTGAGGGCCAGCATCAGCAGCACTGTGGTCTTGGCAACCGCGAGCCCTTTGTTCACACCGTTCCGGTTCACACCGTTGCGGCTACTTTGGAGTCCCTGGTACGCCAGGCGGAGGAAATTGCCCTTCAGTGAATCGCTCATTGGCCTCTCAATGGACAGCCTCATCTAAAGGCAGTCGATCTGCTAGATGCATGTTTCTAATGCAGCAGAATTGTAGGAGGCCGACGCTCGCGGAGTCAAAAAGCCAGTCATGCGGAGGCAATTACGTAAAGAAAACACGTCCTCCGCTGACCTCGCTCTACAGCGTTCACCCGGAGCACCATGGAAGAGTTCTCTGTCATGCGTGCCGATGTACTCTCTGGCCTGGACCGTTCGAAGTCCGCAGCGCCAAACCCGACGATGTGCATCGCTCGCCTCTACTCCGAACCCATGCGATCACGCAGCGGAGCGGGCCGCGAATCCAGCCTGCCGCGCAAAGGTGAGTCGTTGGCGGGGTTGGTCGACGACCCGGACGACGGGGAAGCTGAGAGCCACGTTGCGGGTTCTATCGTGCTGCTGGCGTTGTTGACGGTTTGCTGCAAAACCCCGCTCGCATCCCGACGCTGCGATCCACTCGAATTTTCGAGAGTGCTTCTCCTATTACGCGATCTCCATGGCAGGAAACGGCGCTCGCACGATTGTCCGCTGCACACCGACACGAGAAGTGCCCTAAATGAGACGAACTCAGGTGTAAGGTGTATCGGCTGCCCCTGATTCGACATCTGAAGTAGAGGTCGTGAACTGGATCTGGAAGTTGCGATCTGAAGCGGTACTTCTGGGAGCAGAAACGTATGACAAGTGTTCCATCCGACGCATTTGTGTTCTTTGGGGCGACCGGTGACCTGGCTTACAAGCAGATCTTCCCGGCGCTGCAGGGCCTCGTTCGCGATGAAGGATTCAGCCTGCCCATCATCGGTGTAGCCAAAGCCGGCTGGACACTGGACCAGTTCAAAGCTCGCGCTAAAGACAGCCTCGAACATCACGGCGGCCTTGTGCCCGGCGCGTTCGACACACTCATGGGCTTGCTTCGCTACGTGGACGGCGACTACAACGATCCCGCCACCTTCACACAGCTTCGCGGCGAGTTGGGTTCGGCGCGGAGGCCGCTTCATTATCTGGCTATTCCTCCCAGCCTCTTCGGGATGGTCGCCGAAAACCTGGCCAAGTCCGGCTGCGCGGCCAACGCTCGCGTCGTGGTGGAGAAGCCATTCGGCCGGGATCTGGCATCAGCTCAGGAGCTGAGTCAAACGCTGCACCAGTACTTCGCCGAGCCGGAGATTTTCCGCATCGATCATTATCTGGGCAAGGAGCCCGTGCAGAATATTCTGTACACCCGCTTCGCCAATCCCATCTTCGAGCCGATCTGGAACAGGGATCACATCCGCTGCATTCAGCTCACCATGGCGGAGAACTTCGGGGTCCAGGATCGCGGCAAGTTTTACGACAGCGTCGGGGCCCTGCTGGATGTTGTGCAGAATCATATGCTGCAGATTGTAGCCAACCTAACCATGGATCCACCCACGGGAGAAGACCACGACGCGACGCGCGACCGTAAGAGCGAACTGCTCCGTGCGGTTCGTCCGCTCACGCCGGAATGCATTGTCCGTGGTCAGTACAATGGCTATCGATCGGTGCCCGGCGTGGCCCCTGGCTCGTCCATCGAAACTTTTGTTGCGGTCAAGCTTGAGATCGACAGCTGGCGATGGGCGGGCGTACCGATCTACGTTCGGGCCGGCAAGATGCTTCCGGTCACCTGCACGGAGGCGCTGGTCGAGTTCAAGCGGCCTCCCAAGGAGACCTTCGGCGAGATCGTCCCGAACAGTTCGGCGCATATGCGGATTCGAGTCAGCCCGGACCTGACGATTGGGCTCGGTGTACGTGTAAAGATTCCTGGCGAACGCATGGTGGGACACGACGTGGAACTCGATCTGCGCAGCCAGGTGGCCAACGAGATGCCCCCCTATGAACGTCTGCTGGGCGATGCCATCCGAGGGAACAGTGAACTCTTCTCCCGCCAGGACCTGGTTGAAGCGCAGTGGAGAATCGTAGAGCCGGTGCTGGAGAACGCGACCCCGTTCTACGCATACCAGCCGGGGACTTGGGGACCGGAAGAGGCGCGCCAGTTGATTGGGAGCAACGGGCCGTGGCTGGATCCAGAGGTCGCGGAAGAAAAGGCCTGATTGATTGCTGCCAGCCGGAGGCTCTGGAGAGCACTACCCGCGTGCTCTCCAGACAGGGTCGTGACGGTCGCGGCGCCGCAAACGGCGGATCTCCGGAAGGCATCTCAATTCAGGCGTGGGTGGTTTACTCACCTACTGCCGGAGGCCCTCCATGGAACGCAGAGACTTCCTCAAATCCGCCGCTGCAGCGGGTCTTTCCGCGTCCGGCCTTGCCGGCAGCGGCGGCGCTTTCGCCCAGACTTCCGCTCCATCTGCTCCGGGCGCGGCGAGTTCCCCGGTCAAGCGCCCACAGTCGCCGGACATGATCTATCGCGAGCTGGGCACAACCGGTGAAACGGTCTCGGCGCTCGGGCTCGGGGGAGGCCATATCGGCGGACAGAAAGACGCTTCGGACAGCATCAACATCATTCGCACGGGGGTCGATCGCGGGATCACGTTCCTCGACAACTGCTGGGATTACAGCGACGGCATCGCTGAGGTTCGCATGGGCCAGGCGCTTCGTAATGGCTATCGCCAGAAGGTCTTCCTCATGACCAAGATGGATGGCCGCACCGCCGACGCCTACAACAAACAGCTGGAGCAATCCCTTGGCCGTCTGCAGACGGACATGATCGACCTTGTGCAGTTTCACGAGGTCATCCGGATGGAAGATCCCGATCGGATCTTCGCTCCGGGAGGCGCTCTCGAAGCCGCTGTTTCCGCCCGTCAGGCCGGGAAGATCCGCTACATCGGCTTCACGGGCCACAAAGATCCGGCCGTACATCTGCGCATGCTGGAGATGGCGCAGAAGCACAACTTCCACTTCGATACGGTGCAGATGCCCATCAATGTGATGGATGCTCACTTTCGTTCCTTCGTGGATCAGGTGATGCCAGTGGCCATTCAGCAGGGTATCGGGGTGCTGGCCATGAAGACTCTCGGCGGCGGCATCATCCTCCAGAGCAAGACGGTTGAACCCATGGAGGCGCTGCATTACGCGCTCACGCAGCCTGTCTCGGTGGTTATCGCCGGCATGGATACGATGCCGGTGCTCGACCAGGCATTCGAGGCAGTCCGCACTTTCAAGCCGCTGACCGGACCGCAGGTCGCTGCGCTGCTGGAGAGAACGGCCGTGGCCGCAAGCGACGGCAAGTACGAGATCTTCAAAACCACCTCACATTTCGACGGAACCGCGCAGCATCCGCAATGGCTGGGTTAGACCTTTCTTCTTCGTGTAGAGGAAGTCTTCGGGTTGCCTGGCCCTTTGCCGCCGGAGAAAACAGCACTCGCACCATGCGTCCGCTGTACCGCAACAGGACGCATGCGAGATCATGCCAGTTCTTGATGTGGTCGTAGAGCGTGGTGTTCGTTCCGCTCAAGCGAGACTGCACACGTTCTGTTCGGTTGGCGCTGACAAGAAGTACGCTCGAGGAAGAGGAAGGAGGGCGCATACTTTGTCGCGCATCTGACACAAGCTTCGGATCGTTTCCCTCACTCCAACCCGCCGCTCACAATTCGCATCTCTTCGGATAGAGGATCGACCTGCACGCCCAATCGACTCCCGTTAGAATCCAGGAGAAAACGTATATGAGTGACCAGACCCAGCAGCTTCCTCTCGATATGACAGTCGGCGAACTTCGCAAGGACTACGGACCGAGCTTTGCCGACGGCTATGGCGATCAAGATCCAATCGGCCCAGTTCTCGGCCGCGCCGGTGTCATGACCGTAGACGAGTACGTTGACCAGCAGCAGAAGGCCTGAACCAAAACTACTGCAAGCACCGGCCTGCGCCAGCAACGACGCGCACTGCCCTGACACTGCGATTCCTTGCAGCTTGGAACTGTTCAAGCGACTACGGCGATGTTCGGCTGCAGCCATGTCTCGAAGGCCTCCAGCGCCCGCTCGCACTGCAGGCGATGGCGCTCTTTCTTGTCTCGAATCCTGCGCCCCAGATCTTCCTCCAGCGGCGGCAGAAGATCGAACGTGATATTGGCCGGCTGGAATTTCGCAGACTCCGCGTGCGTGATGTAGTGCACAAGCGAACCGAGTGCCGTGATCCGCGGGGCAGGGGCGGGCTGTTCGCCGCGTGCCAGGGCCGCGGCAAAGCGTCCCGCCAGTAGACCACTGGCGATCGACTCCGTGTAGCCTTCCACGCCGGAGATCTGTCCCGCGATCAGAATGCCAGGCCAGGCCCGCAGTTGCAGCGTCTCGCTCAGCAGCGAAGGCGCATGGATGTAGGTGTTGCGGTGAATCTGACCGTAGCGCAGAAAGCTTGCCCGTTCCAGGCCGGGAATCATTCGCAGCACGCGCGCCTGCTCGCCGAACTTCAAGTGGTTCTGGAAGCCCACCAGGTTGTAGCTGTCCGCGCGCAGATTCTCCTGGCGCAACTGCACGGCCGCATAAGGCCAGCGCCCGGTGCGCGGGTTGGTTAGTCCGGCCGGCTTCATGGGCCCGAAGCGCAGGGTTTCGCGTCCGCGCCGCGCTGTCTCTTCGATGGGCAGACAGCCCTCGAAGTACTGCAGCCTCTCCCACTGTTTGGATTCGACCTCTTCCGCGGAGGTCAGCGCGTCGAGAAAGGCCTCGTACTCTTCTTTAGTGAAGGGGCAGTTGATGTAATCCGCCGTGCCCTTATCCCAGCGCGCGGCGAAGTACACCTTGTCCATATCGATCGTGCTGGCATCGACGATGGGCGAGATGCTGTCATAGAACGCCAGATGCTCGGCTCCGGTCAGCCGTTGCAACTCAGAGGCCAGCGGTGAACTGGTCAAAGGTCCGCTGGCCAGGATGGTCAGGGTCTCCGTATCGTGCTCGTCGAGCCGCGTAACCTCTTCGCGCCGCACTTCGATGTTGGGCTGGGCGGCGATCATCTCCGCCACGCGCCGCGAGAACTCCGCGCGGTCCACCGCCAGCGCGTGACCCGCGGGAACCGCGCTGACATCGGCGGCCTGCAGCAGAAAGGAGCCGGCGCGGCGCATCTCCTGCTTCAGCAGCCACGGCGCCGAGTTCTCGCTCTCGCTCTTCAACGAGTTCGAGCACACCAACTCCGCGAACTCCGCAGTCTGATGAGCCTCGGTGGAGCGCAGCGGCCGCATCTCCGACAAGATAACCGCGCAGCCCAGGCTGGCGGCCTGCAGCGCGGCTTCCGGTCCCGCCAACCCGCCGCCGATTACGTGGATTTTGTTGATCACATCTCTAGAATACGTTGTTGGGTGAGACGCCAAGTAGCAAGCGGAAGATGGCAGGCGCCGCAGCCTGTTCGTTTCCCAGACCGCGGCGAGCCTCAGATGCCGCGCATTCAAACCTGCCCTTACTCCGCGAGCTTGTGCAAGGCTTCACCCGCGAGCCGCATGATGCGCCATTCGGACTGCACCGTCGCGCCGAGGCGACGATATACGGCGATCGCCGGCTCGTTCCACTGCAGCACATCCCACTCCAGCGCGGACAGCCTTCGGCTACGGCGATTTGTGCCAGACGCGTCAGCAGCGCCCTGCCGATTCCAAGCCCACGCATCTCCGGCGTCACATAGATATCTTCCAGCTGGATTCCGTGATGTCCCATCCACGTGGAGTACGTGATGAAGTACAGTGCAAACCCCGCGGCCCTGTGCTCATACTCGGCGATGAGCGCGGTGAAGCGCGCGGGCGGAGCCGGAGTAAGCGGCGTTACGCCGTCGGCGGCAAGACCCCAGCCGTCCCGCAGCAGGTCAGCCTCTGTGGCCAACACGGCGCCGGGCTCGCGCTCGTACTGAGCCAACTCCCGGATGAACCGGAGAATCGTTGGCGCATCCCCCGGTGCGGCGGGACGAATGGTCAAGACAGGAACTCCAGGCCGGCGGGAATCATTGTCACCGCGATGAATGGGCGGCGGCCGCATCTTTCGCTGTCGGCTGCAGCGGAATCTCGAAGCTGTCGAGCGCCTTGCTGGTCGTGGCGAAACGCACCTTGCGCAACTCCAGTGTGGCGTGGCTCAGGAAAGGAGGATCGATCCCCTGCATGTCGTAGTACAGATACCCCGCAACCGTGGTGTGCGGCAGCACCGTGGTGGTCTGGAAGCCGAAGTCCTGGTCGTCCTCAACAATCTTTTCGTCGATTTCGGTGTGGTGCACCGTAATCGGCGGCAGCGGCATGGGGAGCGGAACTTTGCTTCCGGTAGCCGACTTGAGAGTGAACAGGCGCCGCTCCAGGTCATCCTGAGTTGCCGCCGGAATGTTGTTGTTGTCGCCCGCGATCAGGTGGATGCGCGCATCGTCCAGGGTGAGCGCAAAGTCCGAGTCGTTGGTTACGATCACGCGAATGGGCATCATGTCATGTCCGTAATAGTCGAGCCGTGTATTGGGCCGTGTCTCCCGGGTGTCGCCAGGCTCCGCCGCGATCGTGACGTGCTCTGCGGGATGCGCGTCGTGCATTGCATACTGCTGTGCCGGAAGCGGCGGCGGCGGCTTGCGCGCGCGCTCGGCGGCCGCTGCCGGTGCAAGCGCCGAAAACATCACTGGAGATGCAATCAAGAGGAGCCCAACCGAAAGCGGGAAGCGCGGCATACGCTTCGATTATCCTCTTCAAGATGCAGGCAGGGCAAAATCGACCGGACCGAAGAGCGTGATCATGCTGGCCTATAGTGCACTGTTGACGCTCGCGCTGCTGCTGAGCTCGCCCTGGTGGATCGTCCGGATGCTCACCACGGAGCGCTACCGCGAAGGCTTCTGGGAGCGGCTGGGCCGCGGTTCCACACGCTTGCGTTCGGCGCCGCTGCAGCGTGGCCCTGTGATGTGGGTGCATGCGGTCAGCGTCGGCGAGGTGCTGGCGGCCACGCGGCTGGTGAACGAACTGGAGGCGGCCCTGAAGAGGGAAGACGCCGGGGCGCGCGTCGTCGTGTCGACGACAACCCGGGCCGGACAGGCGCTGGCGCGGGAGCGCTTCGGCGCCGCCCGCGTGTTTTATATGCCGCTCGATTTTGCCTGGGCGGTGCGGCGCATCCTGCGCGTGCTGCGGCCGGCCATGCTGGTGCTGATGGAAAGCGAGCTGTGGCCGCGGCTGTTGTATGAGTGTGGGCGCGCGGGGACTCCCGTTGCCGTGGTCAACGCCCGAGTCAGCGACCGCTCCTTTCGCCGCGGCTTGCGGGTGCGCCGCATCTGGCGGCACGTGCTCCAGCAGCCCTCGCTGTGGCTGGCCCAGAGCGACGAGGACGCGCGCCGTCTGATCGCGATGGGGGCGGATCCCGACGTGGTGCAGGTAGCCGGCAATCTCAAGTACGATATCCGCGCTCCCCGGCACAGCCGTCTGGCGGAGCTGATCCGCGCGGCAGCGGAGGGACGGCCGATTGTCGTCGCCGGCAGTACCGTGGACCGCCTGAAGCAGGGCGCTCCAAGTGAAGACGAGATGGTGCTGCGGGTCTGGGATAGCCCGGCGCGCCGCACTGCACACGCGCTGCTGGTGCTGGCCCCGCGCCAGCCGGAGCGGTTTGCCGAGGTCTATTCGTGGGCGGCTTCCCGGACTGTTTCCGACACCGGTTCCCGGACCGGTTCCCGGACCACTCCCTTCACAGCGCAGCGTGCCACCG
>CAXUIM010000031.1:19234-21951 GCA_964250885.1 uncultured Acidobacteriaceae bacterium
ACCGGTTCCCGGACCGGTTCCCGGACCACTCCCTTCACAGCGCAGCGTGCCACCGCCATGCTCGCCGGTACTGCGGGAAAAGCATCTGCCGCCCTTCCGGAGCGATCGGCGAGGCACGCTGAGAGACCCACGCCGGTGGAGGTCATCGTGCTCGACACGATCGGAGATCTTGCGGCGGTTTACGGAGTCGCCGACGTGGCGTTCGTCGGAGGCAGCCTGGTGCGGCGCGGCGGGCACAATCCTCTCGAACCAGCTCAGTTCGGTGTTCCCGTGCTCATGGGACCTTCGTTTGAGAACTTCCGCGACATCGTCGCCAGGCTGCAGGTGGAGGATGGCATCCGGATCGTGCGCGATACGGACGATCTGCAGGCGGCCCTGCTGCACCTGTTGCAGGATCGAGCCGCGGCACGCGATATGGGGCAGCGGGCGCAGCGCGTCTATGCCCGGCAGCAGGGCGCGACGGAACGCACGGTTGGATTGCTGCTGACGCTTCTGAAGCGGCCTCAAGGAGTTTCGCTGTGAACGCCCGCAGATGGTGGCTCTCGCCATTGGTCCCGCTCTACACGGCAGCCCTGGCGCTCAAAGCGTCTTTGCGGCGCATCGGGTCATCAAGACCGCGCGCCCTGCCATGGCCGGTGCTGAGCGTGGGGAGCCTTTCCGCGGGAGGCGCGGGGAAGACGCCGGTGGTCCTGGCGCTGGCGCAGCTCATGTCGGAGCGGGGCTGGCGTGTCGATGTCCTTACGCGGGGGTACCGGCGCGGAGGGCGCGCCATCGAGCTCGTCCAACCTGACATTCCCGGAGCGGCGCAACGGTTTGGGGACGAGCCGGTGCTGATCGCGCGGCGCACCGGGCTGCCGGTGTGGGTGGGCGCGGATCGCGCGGCCGCCGGCGCTCTTGCGGAACAGCAGGCGCCCGCAATGCCGACTGTACCCCCTGAGGGTGCGGAGAGGGCCCGCTCCGGCGACGAGGCTGACTCCTTGCGCCGAAAACTCCCGAGCGTTCATCTGCTGGACGACGGCTTCCAGCATCGGCGCCTGACCCGCGCCATGGATCTGGTGCTGGTGACCGCGGAGGACCTCGAAGATACGTTATTGCCCGCGGGCAATCTGCGCGAGCCGTTGACCGCGCTGCGCCGGGCGGATGTGGTGATCGTTCGCGATGATGAGATGAAGACCGTGGGACGGCGCGTGTGGACGTATATGCGGGAAGGGGCGCAGATGTGGACCCTGCAGCGCACCCTCACATTTCCGGCCCCGCTGTTCGTCTTCGGCGCGGGCCTGCGGCCGGTGGCCTTCTGCGCGATCGCCCGTCCGGAGGGCTTTGCGGCCATGCTTGCCGAGCATGGCTGCGGTGTGGTCGAGACCGTCGCCTTCAGGGATCATCATCGCTACACGATGGCCGATATACAGCGCATCGTCGCGGTTGCGGTCAGCCTGCGCGGATCGGGCTTCGTGACCACGGAAAAGGATGCGGTAAAACTCACATCGGCCATGCGCGAGCAACTGGCCAGCGTGGGTTCGCTGATGGTGGTAGTGCTGCAGGCGGAGTTTGTTGATACGCAGGCCGTGATCCGGGCGGTGGAGGCCAGGATCTCATGACGCCGCGCCGCGTCTTGATCTGCCGCACCGGCGCCATGGGCGATGTACTGCACGCGTTGCCGGCGGTCGCGGCGCTGCGACGGGAGCGGCCGGAGTGGAGCGTTGGCTGGGTGATCGATCCCCGCTGGGCTGCGCTGATTGGCCGCACAGATGAAGAGAATGGATCTCTCGAGCCAGAGAACGCAGCCTCTGCCGCAAGTTCTTTAGCCTCTGCCGCAGGTTCTGTGGCCTCTGCCGCAGGTTCTGCAGACATCGCTGCCGGTTCCGTCGTTGATCGCATTCATCTGGCGGATACACGGCTGTGGTCGAAGGCTCCGTTCTCTGCCGCGACCTGGAAATCGATCCTTCGGCTTCGCGCTGGTCTGCGTGAACAGCGCTACGATGCCGCCGTAGACATGCAGGGTACCCTGCGTTCCGCGGTGATCGCGCGCCTGAGCGGAGCCCGGCTGCGAGCCGGCTACAGCGCCCCGCGTGAGTCCCTTGCGGCTCGCTTGTATACCGAGCGTGTGCAGCGCGAGGGCGCGCACGTGGTGGCGCAGGGAGCGCACCTGCTGTCCCGGGCCTGTGGTGTCACGCTGCAGCCGGCCGGGTTCGATCTCCCCCGGCCCGCGTGGGCGGAAGCATGGGCGGCGGAGCTGGCGTACCGGGAGCAGGCCCAGGGCCGCCCCATCTGCGTGCTGGCCCCGGGCGCAGGCTGGGGAGCGAAGCGCTGGCCGGTGCAGCGCTTCGGCGAACTGGCGCAGGAGCTCCGGTCCATGGGCTTTGCGGTCCTGGTGAATGCGTCGCGCGAGAACGATGCCCTGACGGCGCAGGTGGTGGCCGCCAGCGGGCAGGCCGCACAGGCGGTTGCCTGCAACCTAGCCGGGCTCATCGCGCTGCTGCGACGCACGGCGCTGCTGGTGGGCGGGGACTCCGGTCCGCTGCATCTCGCCGCCGCTCTGGCGGTTCCTCTGATCGGGCTGTTTGGGCCCACCGATCCGGCGCGGAATGGCCCATGGGGGAACGGTCCGCGGATCGTGCTGCGCGACGCGCTGTCGGCTACAAGCTACAAGCGTTCGCACGAGGTCGACCCTGGACTGGCGCGGGTCAGCGTCGCGGCCGTGATACAGGCTGTGCGCC
>CAXUIM010000032.1:0-6586 GCA_964250885.1 uncultured Acidobacteriaceae bacterium
ACAGGCAAATAAGGGACGAACTGCTCTAAGAGCTTGTTGAACAAGCCAGCATTCCGTATTGGTTACTGAGTCTTGATTTGATTTTCTGAGTGATCTCGTTTGAACTGACCGGACAGCCTGTTTACTTGCCGAGATGGTTTTGGAAGGTCGTTTTCGGCCATCCATCGAAGTTCAGGCGCACAGCTGCGGTAGTCCGTCCATACTCAGGCCGACGAACCAGCGGAACAGCAGGTTGTAGTTCAGCTGCTCGACCAGCTGACGCTCCGAACGGATCGAATAAAACCCCTGCAACAGCAGCGCCCGCAGCACATACTCGGGAGCGATCGAAGGCCGGCCAGACGCCGAATACAAGCTGTCGAACTCTCCATTCAAAGAGCGCGGAACCACGTCCGTCAACCGCCGGATCTCCCGCAACGGATGATCTTCAGGAACACGCTGCTCCAAGGTCACATAGCTGAAGATCCCACCCTGAACACGCTCATCTCCACGCATACTCCATAGACGAAACACACAGCAAATCAGCCGAAAGACTGGAACATATTTCAATAAACTGCTAAAAGCCGAGGACGATTTCAAACAACAAAGGCCCACCTGGTGCACAGCGTGCGTAGCCTGGTGGGCGTTTGTGTTTGTTTCCGAACCAGCAGAGCTGGGAACCGTTGCTGCAGCCCATCAACAGTCAAAAGTTCGTCGTGTTCGTGAACTATCTGTCGGGCGTAATGGATGGTTGCGTGCAATAGGGTGCTCAAAAGAACACGCACTTTCCGTCGTCAAACGCCGCAATTATACCGCGTTGCGGTCCACGGTCCAGCGTTTTTTGATTCGCAACGTCGAACTTAATGCGTTCTGCTTGACGCGGAGGACTTCTCAATGCGAACCAGTTCGAACTGGGGCGATTGTTGATCGAAGGCGAACGAGAGTCCTAAGAGGTCAAACTGTGCAAAGAAGCTCTCCCATGGAATCGGACGAATCTCCGGGGTTCCGGCCTTGGCGTCGCCCACTAAAAACGTCAGGATAGCAGGCTCGCTGTCGAACTTAAAAGGCATGATTTCGGCGGGAGTGGCATTGTGGGTCGTTGCCCAGTGACGAATGACCTTGTGATTCCGGGTCGGCACCATCTCTACACCTCTTTTCTCGAAGGCGTACATAGACGTCGGAGGGCGCCGTCGTGCTCGGGATTTCCTTGTTCTCAAGTGCTGGAGGTGATCGAAATCTCCCCGGATAAAAGCGCCTTCAGTCACCGGCTTTACGCCGAAGCCTGCGCCGGGTGTCAGTTCTGGCACATCCAAACATCCCCGGTCATGGTGCGTTTGTCAGGTTTCCACTGGACAAGCAGGCGCAGAGCACAATGACCTCCGCCGGCCCTCCATCGCCTGGCCGATCCCATCTTCTGAGCCCCGTGCTTCGATACCGGCTGTGTAACTCGGCGCAAACAGCCGGGCGTGGAATAAATTCTTGCGCCCCTGACCAGCTACTGGATCTCGAATTCAAGAAGATCCTTGTCTTACAACCCCGTGAGGGTACGCCGGTGGATGATAAGGACACCGACGAACAATGATCGGAGATGCGAAATACAAAGCCCCCGCCTGCACACCTGCAGGCGGGGACATTTGATCAGTCCGGGAACCGCGGTACTGCCCACTCAGCGGTATTCTGGATAACGATCGTTTGCTGGTGAATCAGTTTGAGTCTTGTTCGTCTGGCGAATACACTTCAGGATCGCAATCGAGCAGCTGCTTCAAATACAGTTTGAGAGTTCGCCCGTCCGAGAGTTCGACGATCACGCTATCCCCACTCAAAAGATGTACGCGCTCGATCGTGAGAGCAGCAGCCATACGGAAGTATCTCCGTCATCTGCCTGTGTGTCTGTCTTTAGGACAACACATTCTTACTTTTGCGACCCGGTCTTTGCGTCAGTGCATGCCAAGTAGAAATTGTGGCTAACTCCGACATACAGGCAACCCCCGCAGCGTCAACAGCCTTTCCTGTTAGCACGGCTTACAATGGCTCCCTTGCCGGCGACGCCTTCGCCCGCAACACTCGCTTCGATTCCAGTTACCTCAGCCAAGATTGAGTCGTTGGAACTCGCCCTCGTACCCCTCCATCTCTTCTTCAATCTCCATTGGCCACTGTTGAAAACGTCGCGCGATTGCATGGATTGTGAGGGTTGCCGCAAGCAGCCAGACGAGCAGCCACGGAGAGCGTTCCATGCGCAGCTCCACGAACACGATCGCGAAAAGTGCGGGGGTGAGCACGCCGAGATACAGGGTCAGCAAGAACGCGAAGTTGGACCGTCCGGGCATTCGCGGATGAATGAGCGGCACTCTGCGAACAGCGAAGAATGCGTCCGTAAGCAGCACAGCGAGGCAAGCTCCAGTTACCACTTGCACCGATAGTTCCCGGAGGCTGCAACCTGCCGCAACCAGAAGCACGATTGTCACGCACAGCAGCAGCATCGTCGCGCCCAGTGTCCATAGTTTGCCGGCCGCGGCAAGATCTCGCGAGTCGGTTCCCGCAACACGGAAGATCCAGCGCGCCCCAAGGTATACCGGAAACGCGAACGCCGTTCTCAGCCCAGCAATGAGCCAAAAGCAAAGCAGCGGAAACACGGCATGCAGGCCGTATGAGGATAACCTCAACGTCACCCGGTGGCCCTGTGCCTGGAGCGCACAGCTGCAAGCGATCGCGAGTGCGAGCCCAGTGCCACCATACATGGCCAGATAAACCTGATACCGCGAACCGCGCTGGAGAGTCTGGCCTATGAAGTGACACATCGCGCGTTCCGGCGAGCGCCGCACCGCTCGATGGATGAGATCTGAAGATACCCGCCGAGGTGCGGTATCTCTGCCCGCAGCGCCTTCAAGAGTCGTGCGATGCGTGCGGGTCCAGGCGACAGGATACGTCACCAATGCCAGCAGGAGCGCGATGCCAGTGCCCCAAACCGCGAACCGGCTGAGTGGGCTGGCAAAAGCTGGCGCTGCCGGCCCATAGAGGATCTGGTCGTACAAGCCAAGGAACCAGAGCGGTGGAAACCATCTTGCTCGAGCGGATTGCTGGACCAGCAGAAAGTGAAGGAACTGGCCATACCTGGCGTATTGAACAACGAGCAATCCTAAGGCCGTTGTGGCGAGTGCCTGGAACCAGGGTGCCGCGATCCGAAACGCCCTGTCGTGGAGCAGGCAGCGCAGGCACCCGCCGCACGCGAGCAAAGCGCCGGAAACGAACACGCCGGCAAGTCCCACGGCCAGCGTGTGAGCCAGGAGCTGGCGACCAAATCCTCGTTGGCAGATCACGGAATACATCAAGGTGCCCGGAACCCCGGAGCCCACCAGGAACAGCGCGAGGAAGCCCATTAGAGCGGTCGCTTTTGCCGCCATCACCTGTCCTTGTACTAGCGGCAACGGTGTGAGCACAAGGAAGTCAGCCCGATCGGGAAACAGCATATCCCATTCGAAGATTGTGATCGCGCCCAGGACCACGAAGGACAGCAGGATAAAGAAGTACTGATCCTCGATGCGCCCCCAAAGACCTCGCTGTGGATATTGGTTTTGTAGAAAGAAGGCAACCGCCAGCCCGGGAACGGCGGCTACGGCGAGGGCCCGGGCGACCGTGGTTGCAGTGTCTCCTTCAACCTGGATGGTGTCGTTGTCAAAGAAACGGCGGAAGAAGTGAACGAGGAGAGTTCCAAATGTACGCGCCGGCTCAGGCATGCTGCGCCTGCATCGCCGCGACGAGCTCTCGGGCAACCTGTTCCGTGTCCGTGTGGCGAACCAATTGTGCGAAGACTGTCTCCAGATCCGGCAGCTCCATCAACCGGGTCAGCTCCTGCGGGCGAGCATTCGCCACCACCCTGCCCTTGGAGAGGATGATCACGCGTTCACACACACGCTCCACAACTTCAAGCACGTGAGAGATGTACAGCACCGCCTTCCCTTCCCGCGCCATCAAGACCAGAAGATCTTTGAATAACCTCGCCGATATAGCGTCGAGCCCGGACAGCGGCTCATCGAAGACAATCAGTTTTGGATCGTGGAGGAGTGCCGCCGCGATCAGGACACGTTGCTTCATACCCTTGGAGTATTCCGAGAGGGCGGAGTACTGGGCGGCCTCAAGGGACAGTAGCTGCAGGAGTGTTCGAGCCTTATGCTCGATCAGGCGCTCCTTCATTCCGCGCAGACGCCCCACCAGCTGCAGGTACTCCAGACCGGAAAGATGCGTGTACACCTGGGCCTCCTCCGGCACGTATCCCAGTTGAGCGCGATAGCCGGCCAGGTCCTCGTGAATATCCTCTCCGGCGAAAAGGATCTTGCCCCGCGTGGGGCGGATCATGCCGATCACCATCTTGACGGTGGTTGATTTGCCGGACCCATTCGGTCCTAAGTAGCCCAACACCTCGCCGGCGCTCAGGACAAAGCTGACATCCTCAACGGCAGGGATATTGCGATAGCTTTTTGAAACACCTCGCAGCTCGAGCATGCGCACTCCTATGTAGCAAGCTATATTTTGATAGCATACTACATAGTCGTCTGGCAACCGCTCCTGCCCATGATCCGGGAGAACTGATAGGCGCGGACCCGCAAATCGCGTGGGCTATGCGGACTCCCTGGGCCAAACCAAATTCGAAAACCTCATGTCGTTGTGAGAACCATACGGAATCGCGCCTTTCCGTCCATCATGCGCGCGTATGCCTCTGGCGCCTGTTCAAGGCGACGGTCTCGATCATGGGCGAATATCCTGCAAAAACGGAAAACTCGAGTGTGTCCTGATTTTCGATTGCGGTTCCGGTAAGACTGCCCTGGATCGAACGTCCGCCGAAGACGAGCGGCAGCGTGCCCACAGGGATTGGTCGTCCGCCACTCCCACAAGGCCGCGCTTCCACTCAACAGAGTGGATATCGGAACTGTCTTGGGCGAGCCTCCATGGTCCCGCCGAGCTAACAGGAACCAAGCGATTTACGCGCAGCCGTCAGAAAGAGCGCGTGAGGGTGCTCGTCCGAGCTATTCACTTTCCCAAGATGAAGGGTCGCAACCACTCAGAGGGCAGGACGGCGCTATCCGCGTTCGGCGAGTTTGGCTTGACTGATGGCCCGCTTCTTGACTGCCACGGTTTCGGTGATGCGATCGTGGCCGCAGCGGTGGTTGGGGCGGTGAAGTATAGGAACAAGCCGGTGCCGAGTTCATGGGCGGAGGCGCCGTGGCCGAGAGCGCGCTCCACGGATTGCCGGAGCGAGATGCGCGCACGGGTGAGGGAGACGACTCGGATGCCGAAGAGGCGCTTGCCGGGCGTGACATCTTTCGTGCCCCAGATGAATAAGCCAAAGTAGAGAACAAGCCAGACGATGTCCGACCCGTGGTGGTACTCGGACTCGACGAAATGCTAGAGAAGATCCCTTGCGAAGTATTTCAGATCATTCAGTTGTGAGGCTCGATGTCCCAATGATTCACCTCGCGCACCCAGATGTTGCGGAAGCTGATTGGTTCGCTCTTGTCGCCGTGAGCCTGCAGCTTAATAGGAGCTGTGTCGTAGGCCTTGTAGAAGGGCTTGCCGTTGTACAGTGTCTGGCCCTTGAGCTCGAAATGGTCCTCGACCAGTACGCCGTTCTCAAAGACGGTCGCGAAAGCGGGTGTCTTCAGAGTGCCGTCGGCGTTGAAGCGCGGGGCGGTCCACACAACGTCATAGCTCGACCACTCGCCCGGCTTGCGCGCGGCGTTGACCAGCGGCGTGGACTGCTTGTAGAGGCTGCCCAGCATGCCATTGGTGTAGGTTTTATTTTCGTAGTTATCCAGGATCTGCAACTCGTAGCCCGCGTCGCCGGGGCCGGTTGAGGCAAGGAAGAGGCCGCTGTTGCCGCGGGCTTGCCCGGTACCCTCGATGGTGGCGGGAATCTTCCACTCCACGTGGATCTGGTAGTCCTTGAACTTCTGCCTGGTCTGGATGTTGCCGACGCCGCCCTTCTTAACGGTCATCACGCCGTCGTGGACTTCCCAGTCGGCGGGAGTGACGCCGTCCTTGGCGGCGACCCACTGCTGCGTGTTTGTGCCATCGAAGAGGACAATAGCGTCGGATGGCGGCATGCCGACGGTCGCTGCCGGGGTGACCACGGGCGGAACCGGCTGGTAGAACTCGGTATCTTCGGGCGTCGGTTTGGCGGCGCCGGGAGCCTGAGCGTAGGCCTGCAATCCGGCCGCAAGGCCGGCGGTTGCAAGCAGGAAAGGCGTCATACGCAGCAGCGAGAAAGCATGCTTCATGATGCGATGAGAATACACCGGCTCGGTGATGAATGGCTCGGCGCCCTGATCGAGTCGATGACCCCCTAATTCAATGGGAGGCCTCGGCCCTGGCACTGCTTGGAAGTGAGCAATATGTCGGCATCAAGGAGCGGGGGAATCCGCGCACTCTCTTTTGATTCACCTGTTCCGCGGACCCGGCCGAGCATGTCATTCATCGCCGATTCAGATTCAACCGGGCTTCCCAGGCACATGACATAATGTTCGGTGATGTGGCTGGGTATCAACGACGTGAGCTGAGCGATTGGGTGACGCAGCGTCAGGTTCCCGCTACATGGCGCTACTTCTTGCTGGCTGAT
>CAXUIM010000032.1:6686-11592 GCA_964250885.1 uncultured Acidobacteriaceae bacterium
TCGACGCAGCTTCCTTATTGCAGGAGGTCTCACCGCGCTCACCTCCGCCAGAGCGTTTGGGGCCAATGACAGACTACGGATCGGTGTGATCGGCGCCGGTGGCCGCATGCGACGACTGCTCGACTCGGCCGAGAACACCGGCATCCCGTTTGAGATCGTGTCCGTGTGCGATGTGTACACGCCACGGCGCGAAGCGGTGAAATCCAGGACGAGCGCGACGACCGCAACGACCTGCCTGGATTACAACAATGTGCTGAACGATAAAAGTGTCGATGCGGTGATCATAGCCACCCCTGACCACTGGCATGTGCGGATCGCGACAGCAGCGCTGGCCGCAGGCAAAGATGTGTACCTTGAGAAGCCGGTGACCCATTCCCTCGAAGAGGGCGAAACACTGCGGAAGAACGTGCGATCGAGCCGACAGATTCTGCAGTGCGGAATGCAGCAGAGGAGCTGGACCCACTTCCGCAATGCGGTTGACCTCATCCAGGGCGGTGCACTCGGGCAGGTTACACAGGTGCGCACATATTGGTGGCAGAATTACCAATTGAATTGGGTTCCCAAGCCAATTGATGTCGCGCAGCTTGACTGGAAACAATGGCTTGGCGGAGCGCCAGACCAGCCCTTCAGCCAGGAAGTGTACAACCGCTGGCGGTGGTTCTGGAGCTTCGGTGGCGGTGCAATGACGGACCTCTTCGCACACTGGATCGACGTGGCGCAATGGGCCATGAAGGAGGACCAACCGACCATGGCGCTGATGCTAGGTGACAAATACGTGTTCAAGCAATGGGAGTGCCCGGACACCATCCAGGCAGCCTTCCGCTATCCGGGGTTTGATGTGGTCTACGAGGGCATGATGAGCTCATCAATTGACGACGGAGGGCTCGAGTTTCGTGGCACGGATGCGACACTGAAAATCACCCGTGCGGGAATGAGCATCTTTCACGAGAATGTGAAAGCTGATCGGAACCCGGTACTGAAGGAAGAAAGCTTTGAGGATGGGACGACGCCGCACATGGAAAACTTCTTCGATTGCATCCGGACCCGCAAGGAGCCGAACGCACCCGTCGAAACAGGAATCGCCGCAGCGAGAGCGGGCCATATTGGAAATCTGGCTTACCATCGCGGAGGCATGACGCCGTGGCCGACGGCCTGAAAATTCAGCCATTTGGTGTGCTGAAAGTTGGGCCACGAGACACCGGAATACCGCAGAAAGCCCCTAAGCTCCTGAACGAGTGCGTTGGCCTGTTTACAACACTTGAATGAGGGGCGCTCGCCCGGCGAGTCGATTTGTCGTCCATATGCTTTGGAGATCAGTTGCTCACGTCGAGCTTTGCTTCTGAGTCATGACTGTTGTCGGCCTCGCGAGGGTTTAGCCGCACGCGCTCCTCGAATGAGCAGCATTCACCTAGGCGTTGATGGATCTGCGAGACAAAAGCGTCGAGAACCGCATGACCTTCGAAGTCCTGGTCAATGAGTTGGTCCATCGGAATAGAGAAGAGCCGGCACAGGCCATCCGGCTGGAAGAAGATTGCGAAGTCCTCGAGCGCACCTTGAAGGTGAAGGTCGACCCGGCGATGGGTCTGCGGACCTACAAGGGTCACTGTATTGCTTTTCTTGAGCAGGCGTTGCTTATGGACAAGGGCCTTGTAGGATTCGCCGAGGGCAAAGGGCATCATCGGCACCGCACGAGCGGTCACCGGCTGAACCACCGACGGACCACTGATCTTCAGCGTCCGCTGGACATAGAAGCGGACGAGTGTTTCGAGCCCTGGTGCGGGCCGGCAGATTCGATCCATGGCTCCCATTCCTCTCATGGCTCTTGCTTTAAACAGGCAGGAAAGATCGTTGCCGTTAATCGTGGCAGAGAATCGGCCTCATCGGAGGAATTCTTTCGATGCAGTTCTTTTGTAATCGGCCAGGATACGCGCGATCAAGACGACGCGGTCGTAGCTGCTAATTTGCTTATCGGGCCAGCCCGGCGACAAGGTGGTGCCATGGCTCGCTTGGACCAATTACTGCTCCCTCGATCGGCAGGGACAAGAACAGCACGATCGCCACCGCCGCTGTCAGAGGATGGATTCGCTTCGCCACCAGGTAGTCTCTCGCGACTGCAGCCACCAGGAATATCGAAAATGCAAGCAAGGCCGTTCCGGGTGTCAGGGCGAGCGGCGGGAAATGACCGAGGACGTGGCCGCTCGGTGCCTGCATCATTTCAATATTCGCAAACAGCATCAAGCGCTTGTGAATCTCCGGTCTGCGCCGATAGCAAATTGCTGCTATTGCCAACACGGCAAAGATCAGCAGTCCTGCAAAGTTGAAGACAGATCCGGTTGCTGCATCCAGTGTTAAAGTGCCTCCGGTCTCGATCTGAGGGTGGGGATCGATGTGTAAGTCCCCGCTGAGATCGAAGCCTCGCCGCACCATGCTTATCGAGGTCGTGTAAGTCAATGGGACGATCAACGCGAGTAGGACGATTGAAGTTGGCCCCAGCCTGCGGTGCCAGCCGACACGTCGAGTCGCGACCAGCAGGCTTTGCGCTAGAAATAACATCAGCCACGCGAGGAAGACGATCCCATGTGCTGCCGCCGAGAGAGTGAGCGGGGCGCGGCGTTCCACCGGATGCACAATCGCCGGCATGAATCCGGCAATCGAGACAATGAGCATCACGATCGCCATGCCGGTGAAATACCACCGTTCGATGAATGTCTTGGTTCGGATTGCCGACGGAACGTGACTAGAAGTAGTGGCCACGTTCATCCTCTTTTACCCTTCTGCAACCGGTTCTTGTCCACCTATCGAGCCGACTAACAAAGTGACGGCTCCACTACGTAAAGCTCGAGGCCTTGAGCGGGGGGCCCAACACTTTCGAGCCGTGTTTCGCATACAGTTCCGCAAGCTTCTCGCGATCGGGCTGGCCATCCACGCTGATAAGAGGAGCATATTCTTCGAAGAAACCTTCCATGTCCCCGGCCGGATCAAAAACAAGCAGCACATGAGCTGGCTCTGTGCCTAAGACTACAAAGGCGTGGGGAGTATTCGTGGGAACCATGAATGCATCGCCGACGCTAAGGATGGTGCGATCAGGGCCGCATTGCACGCCTATGCTGCCCTTGAGCATAAAGAACAGCTCATTCTGAGCAGTATGAATGTGCAGCTCGGGTCCGATGCCGGGCGGCGGATGGATCTCGATGGCAGCGTACGCCATGCCAACGTCCGCTCCTGACACCTTTGTGGAAAAGGCATTCTCTCCACGCACGAGCCGTTGCCCGCGGGGCCGTCCTTCACCCGCGCGAACGGTGAACGCCGCCACACTCTTCGATGGGCCGCTTTGTACTTCGGATAGTGGCAATGTCGAAGCCGCGACGACGGCGGCGCTTGACGTCAACACATTTCTTCTACTTAGAGATTCCATCTTCCGCTCCTTCATCAAAGTGATTCCCTCGATTCATCCGAAGCTTATCCACTATCAAGGCGCCGAAATAGTAAGAATCCGACATCTTGATCTTTCTCTCTGTGTTTTATGTGTCCGCTGTGGCGAATCCTCGTTCTTTGTTCCGGCCCATGAACGGGCTCTCCCTCACTCTACCCACGACGCTTCTGGCTGGGCGCATCATCGCCGAGTCATTCATGGAACCGTTCTTGGCTGAAATCAGCAGCTCGTCTCCTTCACAATCTCGCTGCTCCACTCAAAAGAGAAGTATTCCCTCTGGACAGGCCTAAAGAGAGGGATCTCACAGATCGGTCCCGGCCAGAAGGTGCACGCCTGCTTTTTGCAGGCTGCAGCCCTTGATTCGCCAAACTGGTGAATCAGGTTATGCCCCCGTCCCTTAAGCGTGCCGTTTCTCTTGGGGAAAACGGCGTTGAGACCTGAAGCCACGGATACATCTACAGCAGGACTGCTGCAGTCCCTGCGGTATCGAAAGAATGGCGCAGCGCGCGCCATTCTTTTCCGTAGTGCTTCCGTCTAACACCGGGGCGTGGACCGTGCGAAGAAACTGCGCTGGGCCATCTCAAACCGGTATCATGGACTATGCACTCCGTTTCGCGCAGTGGCGGCCATTTGGCTTCCAACCTGATCACCCGCCGCAACTTCATGCTTGGAGCCGCCGCCGCAGGTCTGGGCCTGGCTACCTACTCCGGAACCCACGCCCGGCACGAGTATCAGATCACCCACCGCACCTTCGCTCTCCGCGAGCTTCCCGACGCCTTCGTGGGGTTGAAGATCGTCCAGATGAGTGACTTCCATCTCGAGGAGTACACCGAAGCCTGGTTCGTGGAAGAGATGGTCAAGCAGGTAAATGCTCTCGCCCCGGAGATCGTACTGATCACCGGTGACTTCGTGAGCCGTGGTCCACTGCCGCGCCTGGTGGCCTGGCGTGCGGCTGGGCTCTGCGCTGAAATCCTTTCCGGCCTCAAGGCGCCTCACCGCTACGCCGTCCTGGGAAATCATGACGTCGCCGTGGGCGCCAATCACGTGATCACTCCTCTGGAGGCCCATGGAATCCCCATGCTGGTCGATAGCTTCGTTCAACTGGAGCGAGGCCAGGACCGCCTCTTCCTCTGCGGGACCGACGACGCCGGAACCCGCCGCCCCGACCTGGACCTTGCCATACCCGCATATGCCAAAAGGCCTGTCATCCTGATGTGCCACGAGCCGGACTACGCCGATACCGTCGTCCAGCATCCTCGGTTCCCGCTGATTGACCTTATGCTCTCCGGACACACGCACGGCGGACAGGTGAGGCTGCCCGTGATCGGTCCGCTGGTTTTGCCGCCGATGGGTAAGAAGTACGTCGAGGGCCTGTTCCAACTCAACCACATGCAGCTTTATGTGAATCGCGGCATCGGCACCGTGGGTCTTCCCTTCCGGCTCAACTGTCCAGGCGAACTGACCCACATCACG
>CAXUIM010000032.1:11692-14340 GCA_964250885.1 uncultured Acidobacteriaceae bacterium
AGCAACTCATGACGGCGCTTTCCTGTAGGTGGGTTATGGCTCCAGCATGGGCGCGTCCGCGCCGAATATAAGCGGTTCGCTCGCTCAGTTGGTACGATGAACGCTTTGTTGTGTACTACCGTGCGCCCTTGACCGGCTTCCTCTTCGCCGGATCCACGTCTGCCGCCGGCTTGACGCCGCTCTTCTCATCCATCCAGGCATCCAGCAGGCTCTTGCGGAATCGCCACCGGTTGCCCAGCTTGAACGCCGGTACAAACCCCTCGGAAGCGTAGCGGTACAGCGTATCTCCACTGATTCCCAGATACTCCGCAGCCTGGCGGATGTCCATTACTTCGCGAAAGACGGGCTGAGCCTGCACTGCGGTTGACATACTCTCTCCATTGTCGGCAGTTATCCGCGAATCATCGGTCTAGCTCCTCTTGTACCCGTTATTCCGCGGAGGCACAAGCGCTTTCTTTCTCGCCACCTCGGGTCCCCTCCCGTTCCCGGACCCGCTCTGGAGAGGCTCCGCCCGGAATCCCACACACAGGAGCGCGTCACCGGCCATACAATCTTCACGCGCTGGTTTAATCAGCCGCGACAAGTTTTTCATTTTGAACGTCGTTAAGCGTTGGATTCCACCATTGCGAGCGCGCGTCCGGCTGAGCGAGCCGGTCGCTGTTTCCCGGCACCTCGGTAGGTTGTCCCGGCTCGGGCAGTAAGAGCGCCAGTTTCCTCGAGGAGGCGAGCTCCAGGAGACGCTCGATCGGCTGCCGCCAGGCATGGAGCGCGAGGTTGAACAAGCCCCAGTGGATGGGCAGAAAGAAGCCGGCGCGTTGCGCTCCTCCCATGGCTTCGAACGCCTGCACGGCGCCATCGGGCCCCAGGTGGATGTCTGCCCAGAGCTCGTGAAAGGCGCCGATCTCCAGCATGGTAAGGTCGAACCCGCCCTCGGACGCATAGTGCTCGGCAATTTCCGCGAAGCCGTCCCACCAACCCGTATCGGCCCCGAAGTAGACCCGGTGCCGGGGACCCTCGATTACGAACGAGCTCCATAGCGTCTTGAAGCGATCACGCGTGCCGCGCCCCGAGAAGTGCCGCGCCGGCCATGCGGTCACACGCAGCGGCCCCGCGGTCCCACGCCCGGATATCTCGACGCTCTGGGATATCTCCACCGTCTGGGATATCTCCACGCTCTGGGTCCAGTCCAGTTCGCTGATCCGGGCGGCGGGCACTCCGAACCGCCGCAGGTGGCGTCCCACTCCGAGCGAGGTGATCCAGCGGGCGCCCGCGGTGGCTTCCAGCCGGGCCAGCTGTCGCACCGTATATTCGCCCAGATGATCGTAATGATCATGCGAGAGGAGCACGACGTCCAGTCTGGGGAGAGCATTCAGCGCCAGGGTTGGCGGAAAGAACCTCTTTGGACCCATCCAGCGAAAGGGACTCGCCCGCTGCTCCCACACCGGATCCAGCAGCACTCGAAAACCATCGATCTCGATCAGCGAGGACGAATGCCCGAACCAGGTCACGCGCAAACCGCTCTCCGGAGCGGATTTGTAGACGTCAGGATCGGTGCGAAACGGTCCCAACGGCTGCCGTGGCTCCCTCTCCTCCCGGCCGGCGAGGTAGCGAGGCAACACCCTGAAGATCATCTTGACGCCGCCTATTTTTACAGGGACAGGATTCAGGAACCTGGGTCCGTCCATCTCTGCTCGCTTCAGAAGATTCATCGACCTCATTAGATGTTCGATCGCCCTTGCTTCGACGCGACGCCGGGAGACGTCCGGAAGCTGCCGCTGGTGCGTGCGCTGCCAGGCCTGATGGTTTGCAGCCACCTCAGGGCAGGAAATAAAAGGGATTGGGCAACTTCAAGCTGACCGCCGCCCGTGGTTCGCCCAACAGATCGCTCCATTGGTCGCCCACGCTGAGCACAATGCTGTAACCCTGCTCGACGATCCTGCGCCGCTCCTCGGCTTTGTACTGGATCGTGGGCATGCCATTCTCCGCACCGTTGCGCAGAGCCAGGCCGGCCCATCCGGCAAAGCCGGCCGCGCGCAGATTACGGGCCGTAGCGGCCGTTTCGTCGGGCGCTGGATCCTTCGCTCCAGGCGCGGGAACACCGGCGCGGCCGGTGATAAAGAACACGCTAGCTCCCGCCGCCCGCGCCTCATCGAACAGCCGCCGTGCACCCGGAATGGCGGTTGCCGCGGCTGCGCTTGTCTCCCACTGACGGTACAGCGGACCGATGTAGCCGAAGTCCTCGCGCTTCATCTCGCAATAGTTCGAAAGCGTGGTCTCGTCGATGTCCATCACCACGGCGACCCTTTCGCCGGGCCTACGCCGTGCGAGTTCCACGCGCAAGGCCCCCTCGGCCCGCCGATATTGCGCGTCCAGATCGGCCCAGTAGCAACCTACGTTTGCCTGGCATTCTCCATAGGCCAGCAGCCGGTAGCGTTGAATACCGAAGTTCACCAGCGGCTCGGCGGAAGGCAGCATGCCGGGGTCAACTTCTCCCGCGCGCTGCTCGTCCTGCGCCTGCTGCACGGGCCCTGGGTCTGCGTTTCCTGCATGGGACGATGGGGACGCCGCCGCCAGGCCGGCGCAGACCGGCGGGCCATAAGGAGCGGACGGCACAACCGCCGCTTGTGCCGCTCCAGTCTGGTCCGCTG
>CAXUIM010000032.1:14440-21598 GCA_964250885.1 uncultured Acidobacteriaceae bacterium
CCATAAGGAGCGGACGGCACAACCGCCGCTTGTGCCGCTCCAGTCTGGTCCGCTGTGGTCTGGGCCGCTGTGGTCTGGGCCGCTGTGGTCTGGGCCGCTGTGGTCTGGTCCGCTGTGGTCTGGGCTGCTGTGGTGTGAGCGCCAAAAAGAACAGCCGCGAGCAGAACCCAGGCGAAGATACCGCGGGCCGTTCGAAGTGGCTGCTGCCGGCCGCTAGGCGTCCGCATACATTGCGTTGATCTTGTCCTTGTATTTTTCCAGGATGATCCGCCGCTTCAGCTTCAGGCTGGGCGTCAGCTCGCCAGATTCCACGGTCCAATCGTCCGGCACCACACCGACCTTCTTGATCGTCTCGTGGTGCTCCAGGGTGCCATTCACCTTCTCCACCAGGCTCTCGTACTGCTTCTGTACCTTGGGGTCCTTCACCAGCTCCGCATGGTCTTTGGTGGCCACCCCATTCTGCGACGCCCACCGCTCCAGAGCCTCATAGTTGGGAGAGATGAGAACGCTGGCGAACTTGCGGGAGTCGCCGATCAGAGCTGCATTGCCGACCAAAGCATCCGTCTTCAGCTTGCCCTCGATCGGCTGCGGCGCAATGTACTTGCCGCCGCTGGTCTTCAGCAACTCCTTCTTGCGATCGGTGATCGTCAGGAAGCCATCCTCCAGCTTGCCGATATCCCCGGTTTTGAACCAGCCGTCCTCTGTGAACTCCTTTTTCGAAGCCTCTTCCTTTCCCCAATAGCCGCTGAACACGGCCGGCCCGCGCACCTCAAGCTCTCCGTCGGAAGCCATACGCGTCTCCATATTGGGCACCACCTGGCCGACTGTCCCGATGCGATAGCCGTCGAAGGTATTGCGGGAGACTACGGGCGAGGTCTCGGTCAATCCGTAGCCTTCGAAGATGCGGATGCCCATGTCGAGGAACCAGTTGGCGGAGTCCATGCCCAGCGGCGCGCCGCCCGAGACGTAAAACTTGACGCGGCCGCCGAACGCCTCGCGCAGCTTGGAGTAAACCAGCTTGTCTGCGAGCTTCCAGCCCAGGGAGGAAGGGCGCTTGTCCTGCATCACCGTCTCGCGATTCTTCCCGCCCCGGCGCAGGGCCCAGTTCATGATTCTCTTTTTGAAGCCGGTGGCCCTGTGCTCGGTCCCCTGCCTCACCTTCTCGTACACTCGCGGCACCGCCAGGAAGATCGTCGGCCGCACGCCCTTCAAGGCACTCACCAGATCGTCGAACCGTGGCAGATAGGCGATCGTGCCGCCATGCGCAAAGATCGCATAATCCAGGTGCCGGGCCAGTGCGTGGCTTAGGGGGAGAAAGGAGATCGAGGAGTCCCCTTCAACGATCCGCAGGCCGTCGGTCGAGAACTGCAGGTTATCTGCCAGGTTCTTGTGCGTCAGCATGACGCCTTTGGGATCTCCGGTCGTACCGGAGGTATAGACGATAGTGGCCAGCTCGTCCGGCTTGGTCTGCTTGAGGAGCCCATCAAAGCCGGCATCCTGCGCCTCCAGCTGAGCGGCTCGCTTGAAGACCTCCGGCAGACTCGTGCAGTTGCCGAAGTCGCCCGTATCGAAGGCCGCCACATGCCGCAGGGCGGGCAGATCCCCGGCTGCCAGCAGTTTGTCGTACTGCTGCCGGCTGGACAGGAACAGCGCCTTCGCGCCCGAGTCGCGCAGAATGAAACCCATCTGCTCGGGCGTCAGGGTCTGGTAGAGCGGCACATCCACGGCTCCGATTGCGAGCACGGCGAAGTCCACCACCGGCCACTCCCAGCGGTTTTCGCTGACCAGCGCCACCCGGTCCCCTCGTTGTATTCCCCAGCTCTGCAATAACTCCGCCACGGCTCGCACGCGGCCATACATCTGTTTGGACGAGATCGGCTTCCACTCTTCGCCGCTTCGGGACAACACCGCGGTCGCATCGCCGCGGTGACCCATGATCTGAAACACATCGTTGACGGTATTAAGCTCCAGCATTCCGTTCTCTCCCCGCGCGTTCGCTCCGGCAGCAGCGTTGCCCCATGCTACTCGATTCAGTCGAGACGCGCCTTCTCCGCGGTTGCATGGCTGCGCCCCAATTCCTGTATTCATAAGATGCGGAAGCGTATTCAACCGGCACCGGCCTACACCGCCCGACACCCTGCCGGGGAGAGCAACGCAGCGGCTGGAACAGGACGCTGCGGGGAGAGCCGCACGTTCTTGGCAGCTGGAACAGGAGAGACGGATCAGCGACCGGTTCAGGAGAACGTATTGCAAAACTCAATCGAGAACCAGTGCGGCGCCACTCCTGAACCTCGAACGTAGACCGGGCAGCGGTGCGTTGTGAAGGGACAACCCCGCACTTCGGCATCAGGACTCAGCCCTGCCCCACAAGCCGCCGAACAGCACGTGGTACAGCAGCGAGCCGAGCGGCATGTGGGCAATGGATTCATCCGACTGGCCACGGCGGGTGGTCACGGTCTGTCCCCGCTCCGGTTGGAGCAACTCTTCGGCAGGCTTGTCTTGCGGTTCTGGCGATCTCATGATCACGCTTCTCCTTACGGTTCAGATGCACCTTTGATGTTCCGGAATTCGAGGGTTCCGGGATGAGATGTTGCGGTACTCACAATTCCCAGCGCATTTCTTCTGCAGGGTGTGGAGGCGAGCTTCGGGTTCCCTGTCCGTTACCGTCGAAGGCGGTCACTGGAAGAAAACGGCATCCGTACCATCTATCCGCGTCACAGCAACAGGAGAAAGGCTCAAGCGCCGAGGACCTGCGACAGTACGGCCGCCGACCCGTTTTGTTCCCGATGCTGAGACTCAACGCTGAGACGGCTCCGCCGCCGGGCGTCCCGCTGAGCCGAACCCGCAGGGGCGCCCACCACCCAGACCCGCGCGAAAGTGCTCCCGCTCTTCGGGGCTCATGCGGGCCCAGCGCTCCGCCATGCCTCGCTTCCAGCGGCCGGAGCGGCAACCATGCCGGTGCAAGCCGCCAAACAGAATCTTGCACAGCACCAGAAGCCCCAGCGCCTGCAGGAACGTGATGGACCGGAATCCGAACAGCGCGGGCATCAACCAGTTCCAAAGCCGCTCCACCAGAAAGCCGAACCCCAGAATCGCCAATACAACCACTCCCGCAAATGCGAACGCCTTCCCTACTCTATGTTTCCTCATCGGCCTGTTCCTCGTGTGCACCAGATATGTCAATTCGCCCTGTGATCAAGTTGCCTCATGTCCTTGCCCGGCATACTGTTCCTGAATCTCCTGCAGCCTTTTGCGCAGATGCAGCACGGCATAGCGTTTGCGCGACAGCAGCGTGTTGACGCTAATACCCGTCTCGGCGGAGAGCTCTTTGAAGCTGCGGCCCGTAAATTCGTGGGCGACAAACACCTCGCGCTGCTCCTCCGGAAGCTCGTCCAGGGCGTCATCGAGCGCCTCCAGCAGCAGCTCCCGCGCGTAGACTGCCTCCGGTCCAGCCTCCGGCGAGGGGAGCATGTCCGCGAGCGTGGGGGAGTCCTCGTCTTCGCCCACGGTATTGCTCAGCGAGACCGTTCGGCGCCGGCGGAACAGGTCGGTGATGCGATTGCGCGCGACCCGGAACAGCCATGCCGTCACCTGCTCGGCTGGCTTCATGAGCCGGTACGCTGAGATCAACTCGTAAAAGACATCCTGAAGAATGTCTTCCACATCTTCGCTGTCGACCACTCGCCTGCGAATGAATTGGCGCAGGCGCGGCTCGTCTCGCTCCAGGGTCTGCTGGATGGATTCGTTCTGTTCCGCAATGGCCCAGTCCCGGCTGATCGTTCGGCTCCTCTGCATCTTCAGCGTTCCGTGTGAGCGTTACAGGTTTAACGGGGCAGAGCGGCAGATATTGTGCGCCCGCGCAAGAAATTCACAGCCAGCGCTGTGAGGACTCGGATACCAGGTGCATAGCGAATCGTCAGAGTCTGTGGCAGCTCTCCCCAGGGAAACGACACTCACAATCTCTGATCAGGGCATCAGGCTGCGGCTGCGGAGTGAAGTACAGTCAAAGGAGCCTATGCCCCGTCCCAAAGTAGGAGACAAGCGCGCGGACATCCTTCGAGCCGCCATCGAAAGGATCGCCGAGGAAGGCCCCGGCGCCTCCACCGCGAGTATCGCAAAAGCGGCGGGTGTCGCGGAAGGCTCACTTTTCCGGTACTTCGCTGATAAGGACACCCTGCTGAACGCGGTCTACCGCGAGATCAAGCGCGAGATGAAGCAGCTCATGAGCGAGGATTTCCCCGCTGTGGGACCGCTCAGAAAACGTGCCGAGCACCTTTGGAACGCCTATGTGAGCTGGGGAGCGACGGCGCCAGACAAGCGGAAAGCGCTCGCGCAGCTCACCGTCTCCGACCGCATCACGGAGGCATCCCGGCGTGAAGGCCAGGAGGGAATCCTGCTGATGTCGACCGTTCGGCAAGTGATCGCGAAGGGTAAGCTGGGCGGTCTTTCACCGTCTTTTGCCGAGGCGCTGTTCCTGTCCATTGCGGAGACGACCATAACTGCGATGGCAAACGATCCAAAGCACACCGAACCGTTCCGGTCTGCCGGCTTTGAGGCGTTCTGGAGCGCAGCGGCCAAGAAGTAGCCGGTCGGGCGCAAAATAAATGAGTACATACTCCGTTATGCTACATCGAATCGGCAGAACGGAGGTTCTCTGTGTCCAAGGTATGGTTGATAACGGGTAGTGGAAATGGTCTGGGCCGTGATATCGCGGAAGCTGTGCTGGCCGCGGGAGATCGTCTGGTGGCAACAGCACGGCGGCCTGAGCAACTTCAGGATCTCGCCGATCGGTACGGCGAAAGTGTACGTACGGTGGCGTTGGATGTGACCGACGAGACTGCGGCGCGGGCGGCCGTGCGGCTGGCTACGGACACCTTCGGCCGGCTCGACGTGCTGGTGAACAACGCCGGGCATGGGCAATTCGCACCCTTTGAACAGATGAGCGCTCACGACTTCCAGGCAGTAATCGACACCTGCTTTTATGGCGTGGTGTACACCACGCGAGCGGCGGTTCCCGTGATGCGCCTGCAGAAGAGTGGTTGGATTCTTCAGGTGTCCTCGATCGGAGGACGGATCACAATTCCCGGCAACACTCCCTACCATGCGGCGAAGTGGGCCGTTGGCGGCTTCAGCGAGTCGCTGGCGGCGGAGGTTGCACCCTTCGGTGTAAAGGTTTGCACGCTGGAGCCCGGTGGAATTCGCACCAACTGGGCCCAGCGGGCGCGCCACGATGCGCCCGATCTGTTACCGGAGTACCAGGCCTCCGTCGCACCAGTCTTCGATGCGCTGAAGCACATTGCCGGACAGGAAGAAAGCGATCCGAAAAAGATGGCGCAGGCCATTCTTCGACTGGTCGCTGGCGAGACCGCACCGCGCCGCCTGGTGCTTGGTGTCGACGCCGCAGACCGGCTGAAGCAGTGGGAAGACGCACGCGCGAAGGAGGCCAGAGAGTGGCGCTGGATGACAGAATCCACTGTTTCCGATTAGCCTGAAGCGCTGCCGGACCTGAAGCGCTGCCGGACCTGAAGCGCTGCCGGACCTGAAGCTGTGATGACCCAACCGATCGGAGCGGTGCTCCCCTACCGGGGCAACGGGGGAGCCCCAGATCCGTTTGCGTTCTGTCGGGCAATAAAGACTTTCTCGATCTCAGAGTTCATTTCCCCTCCGATGAGGATCGCTCCGTTGGTGATGTAGAGCCACAGCAAGAGCATGGCCACACCATCCAGGTGACCATAGCTGCGGGCATAGCTGTTTACGTGGTCGAAGTACGCCCGGGCAGCAAGTGTAGCGCCGACCCACAGAACCAGCGCACAGAAGGCGCCGGGGGTGCTCCAGCGCCATTCATGATCGCGGAGGTCGGGTGCAAAGCGATAGAGCACGGCGAAGCAAACCGACAACGTCGCAAGCAGCACCAGCCACTCCAGTACACGAAGAGCGAAGATGCTTCCGTGCAAGCGGGTCTGGAGAGTGCGGCTCCAGAAGATCAGGAACAGGGCCAGGGAGCCAGTGACCGAGAGAAAGAACGTGATGCCGATATTGGTAACGGTCATTTGCTTCCAGGAACGCTTCTCTTCTACTTCATACGCTTTGTTGAGGCCGTAAATCATGGCCCAGGTGCCGTTATGAGCCGCCCAGGCCGCGGCGAGGCAGACAGAGACAAGCTGCAGTCCGGAGCGAGGGTGTTGACTGAGTTCGCTCGCTGTCATCTGGAAAAGCTGTGTGACCGGATCGGGGAGGACCTGTCGCGTCAGATCCTGAAGAGCCTCCTTCAGCAAACTGCCGAGATGGGGGATATGCGCGGCGATGGTAAACAAGACCAGGAGAGACGGAAAGATCGCCAGGAAGTGGTAGAAGGCCATCCGGCCGCCCTGGCCGAAGACTTCATCCCGCCAGGATTCCAACACCGTTCGCCGCAGCAGATCCGGCAGCGAAAGACCTCCGAGCGTCCACGGATTGACGATTTTGTTATGCATCTGCCGCCATCTTAAATGCATGAGACGGGAGCGGATCCTGCCTGTGACATGGGTAATTAGAAGGGAAAGAGGGGCTGCTTACGGTGCAACAGTATCGTCAGACGTGCTCTCCATTCGAGAATCTCTCCCCGAAGCCCCTCCCATACGGGCGGGAACTCGGCGGGATGAACTCTTGCGGCTTACGCCGAACGCAACGGCTGAGATAGCGCTGGTTCTTTGGAAGTACTATTCTTACGCACCAGCAATCGCTCTAGGATAATCCGGAGAGACGTTATGAAGACCAATCTGCACCTGGGATTCAGCGGCAACTGTGACGCGGCCTTTACGTTCTATGAGACCGTCTTCGGAACCAAGCGGCCCATGACCATGAAATACGGCGACGCGCCCCCCGAGTTCTTGTGCCCGGAAGGCGCCAAGGACCTGGTGATGCATACCGCCATGCAGCTGGGCAGCATCACGTTGATGGGAGCGGACGCGCCTCCGGGACACGGCAAACCCTTCGGCGGCTTCGATATCTCTCTGGATGATCCCAACGAAGCAGAAGTACAGCGCTTGTTCGCCGCGTTGAGCGAAGGCGGCAGCGTGATGATGCCGCTCGCACCGACCTTCTGGGCCCCGCTGTTTGGAATGTGCACAGACAAGTTCGGCGTCAACTGGATGCTGAGCGTCCCCGGACCCCACTAGA
>CAXUIM010000033.1:0-21399 GCA_964250885.1 uncultured Acidobacteriaceae bacterium
GCTCTCCTGGCGCCCATGACGCCGCGCGCCCCGGCACAGCTGCCGTCCAGTCCGTCCGATGTGAGCACGCCGCGAGTCGCGGCCCGCGTCCGGGGAGATTCGGGCTTTCTCTTCATCAGCAACTATGTGCGCGGGCTCGACATGCCCGCCCGCCCCGGCTTCCAGGTTGAATTGAAGCTGGCAACGCAGACCCTCCGGATTCCGGAGCAGCCCATCGCCCTGCCATCCGGTAGCTACGGAATCTGGCCGGTCAACTTACAACTGAAGAACATCACTCTGCGTTACAGCACCGCGCAGCTTTTCAAGCGTGTTCAGGTTGAGGATCAGACCTACTTCTTCTTCTTCGCGGTCGGTGACGTGCGGCCGGAGTTCGCGCTCGACCCCACGGTAAAGATTCTTTCGCGCACAGGACCTGCGCAAGTGGAGCACGAACGCCAGGCGCTCCGGATTTTGATGTCGCCGGCGGCGGCCAGCGAGGTCCGTCTGGCAAACGGCGTGCATCTAGTGCTGCTGCCGGAGCCGCAGGCGGAGCAGGTCTGGTGCGTGGACGATCCCTCCCTGCTGCTCGCAACCAAGGCCGATGCCTTCTCCGACGGCAGCCTGTGGACACTGGAATCGGACGCGCAAAATCAGTTTGAGTTCGGCGTCTTCGGGTCGCGCGACCAACCCCAAAGCTCCGCGGCGCCATTGCATCGGCTGGCCGAGCAGGATCTCTTCCACCGCTATGCCGGCGCGGTTCCTGCCGTGACCCTGCAGCCAGTGGTGACGGCGGTCCGCCCGGCGGGCACGCGCACTGCCTGGAAGTTTGGGACTACCTTCCCCTGGCGCCCTAACCCGGTGCCCCTGGCTCCCACGGATGCGGATTTTCAGCAGGCGGCGGTCTGGAAGATCGACGTGCCGGCACTGCCTGCCAGCCCCACCCTGTCCGACGCCTTCCTCCGGATCGACTGGCAGGGTGACGTGGCACGGCTTCTGCGGGACGGCCACCTGGTCGACGATCAGTTCTGGAATGGCCTGCCGTGGAGCGTCGGTCTGCGGGAGATCGACGCCCCAGATGAAGGCAGCACCGCCGTACCAGACAACAGGTTCGAAATGCAGATCCTGCCGCTGCCCGCGAAGTTTCCCATGTATATCGAGCAGGCGGACAAGCTGAAGTTCGATGCGGCGGGCGCCGCCGATTCGCTGCTCAGCGTGCGTGTGGTTCCGCAGTACAGGCTCACCGTGCAGGCTCCGAAACCCCAGCGATCCGCAGCCAGGCCCTGAAGCCGCCAGGATCGTCCGCGCCTGCGCCAAGGTTGGGCTCCTACCCCGCGGCGGGGCGGTTCTCTTTAGTTCTTTCGCCTGATAGCCTTACAACAGAACTTCATGAAATCGCGTGAATCAAACCAGCTGCTTTCGTCTGTAATCGTCACCGGGGGCGCCGGCTTCATCGGGTCAAACTTCGTCCTCGACTGGTTCGCTCAAGCGGATGCAGCGGGAGCGCACCGCCCGCTCGTCAATCTGGATAAGCTCACCTATGCCGGCAATCCGGCCAACCTGGAATCGGTGGCTGCCCGCCCCGACTATGTCTTCGTGCAAGGGGACATCCGCGACGCCGATCTCGTCGCCAGCGTGTTCGAACAGCATCGTCCCGCGGCGATCATCCACTTCGCCGCGGAGAGCCACGTCGACCGCTCCATCGCCGGGCCGGACGCCTTTTTGCGCACCAACATCGACGGCACATTTGTCCTGCTGCAAGCGGCGCGAAGCTACTTCGCTTCGCTGACAACGGAAGCTCAAGAGCGGTTCCGCTTTCTGCACGTTTCCACCGACGAGGTCTACGGCACCCTCAGCCCGGAGGCTCCCGCCTTCCACGAGGAGACCCCCTACGCTCCCAACAGTCCGTATGCCGCCTCCAAGGCGTCGTCCGATCACCTGGTGCGCGCCTGGGTGCACACCTATGGCCTTCCCGCGCTGGTCACCAACTGTTCGAACAACTACGGGCCGTACCAGTTCCCCGAGAAGCTGATCCCGCTGATGCTTAATAATGCGCTGGCCGGCAAGCCGCTCCCGGTCTACGGCGACGGCCAGCAGATTCGCGACTGGCTCTTTGTCGGCGATCATTGTTCCGCGATTCGCGCCGTGCTGGAGCGCGGCCGCGTGGGCGAGACGTATAACGTGGGAGGCGGCAATCAACGGTCAAACCTGGAGGTGGTGAATACCCTCTGCGCGCTGCTGGATGAGCTGCGCCCTGGTTCGCGATTCGTCCCGCACGGCCAGCTCATCCGCTTCGTAACGGATCGTCCGGGCCACGATCGCCGCTACGCCATCGATGCCCGCAAGCTCGAATCGGAACTCGGCTGGCATGCCGCGGAATCCTTCGAGACCGGCCTGCGCAAGACGGTCGTGTGGTACCTGGATAACCCGGAGTGGGTCGAGAATGTGACCAGCGGGGCCTATCAAAGCTGGATGCGCCAGAATTACTCCGAGCGCGCGGTGGTCGCCGGTGGGGAAACCGCCCGATGAAGGGAATCATTCTGGCCGGGGGCTCCGGCACGCGTCTTTACCCCGTCACACAGGCGATTTCGAAGCAGCTTCTTCCGGTCTTCGATAAGCCGATGATCTACTATCCGCTCTCCTCCCTTATGCTGGCCGGCTGCCGTGAGGTTCTGGTGATCTCCACCCCGCAGGACACGCCGCGCTTTCGCGATCTGCTGGGCGACGGAAGCCACTGGGGCCTGGACATCCGCTATGCCGTCCAGCCTTCGCCCGACGGCCTGGCCCAGGCCTTCCTGATCGGCAAGGAGTTCCTGGCCGGCGAGGGCTGCTGCCTTGTGCTGGGCGATAACATTTTCTACGGGCACGACTTCGCCCGCACCTTGCGCGACGCCGCCGCGAAGAAAGACGGCGCGACCGTCTTCGCCTATCCCGTGCAGGATCCGGAACGCTACGGTGTGGTGGAGTTCGACGCCAACCGCAAGGCTGTTTCTCTCGAAGAAAAGCCGGCTAAGCCGAAGTCCCGATACGCCGTGACCGGGATCTACTTCTACGACGCCCAGGTGGTCGGTATCGCCGAATCGCTCCAGCCATCGCCGCGGGGGGAACTGGAGATTACCGACGTCAACTGCTGGTATCTGGAGCATGGACAGCTGGACACGCAGGTCCTGGGCCGCGGAATTGCGTGGCTGGATACCGGCACACACGAATCGCTCCTCGACGCCTCGAACTTCATTCACACTTTGGAGACGCGGCAGGGGCTGAAGGTCGCCTGCCCGGAGGAGATCGCCTTCCGGCTCGGGTACATCGACGAAGCCCAGCTTCACGCGCTGGCCGCAAAGCTCGGCAAGAGCAGCTACGGTCGTTACCTGCTGCGCCTGATCGAGGAAACGGTGTACTGATGGCGGCGCCGCTCCAAGGATCCATCCTGATTACGGGGGCCAGCGGCCAGCTCGGTGGCGAATTGGTTCGCCTGTTTACGCCGGGAGAAACGTCCAGTCATGCACCCGTCTGTGCACCCGTCCATGCACCCCTCTATGCACCCACACGGGAGGAGCTGGATCTGGGCAGTCCGGCGTCGATCCGCGCATACGTCCGCGCTCTCCGGCCGCGCTGGATCCTCAACGCGGGCGCCTACACCGCTGTGGATCGAGCGGAATCCGACCGCGCCGCCGCCTTCGCCGTCAACGCGGAGGCGCCGCGGATCCTGGGCGAAGAGGCGGCTGCGATCGACGCCGCCGTCCTTCACTTTTCGACGGACTATGTCTTCACGGGCAGCGGAACGGCGCCCTTCGTGGAGGCCGATCCGACCGGGCCGCTGGGTGTCTATGGAGCCTCGAAGCTGGCGGGCGAACAGGCCCTGGCGGCCAGCGGCGCGGCTCACCTGATCTTCCGCACGTCCTGGGTTTACGGCGCTACCGGCAAGAACTTCCTTCTCACCGTGCTTCGCATCGCGCGCGAGCGGGAACAGATGTCGATCGTGGAGGATCAGCATGGAGCGCCCACCTGGGCCCGCGATCTCGCGCGAATGACGGCCGCGATTCTGCCTCAGCTCGGCGATACCGCGGGCTCTCGCGCCATGCAGGGTATCTACCATGCCGCGGGCCAGGGCGAGACCACGTGGTTCGGTTTCGCGCGGGAGGCCTTGCGCCTCCGGCGCGAAGCCCACCCTGGCGAGAAGCTTGCCGACTTGGTCCCGATTCCCACTTCGGCGTACCCGACACCCGCGGCGCGGCCCGCCAACAGCCGCCTCAACTGCAGAAAGCTCGAGACCACCTTCGGTTACCGTATGCTTCCGTGGCAGGAGGCGCTCAACGCAGTCATTGGCGAAATTCCCTAAGCGGCAACCCGGCCCTTCAGGCGACTCCACCCAGCCTGCGATCCAGTCTCCGATCGAGGCTGAAGCCGCCGGCTCCTACGATGGCCAGTAGCAGATATCCCACCACATAAACGAACACCAGCTCCATATGCCCGCCAGGAGGGGGACCGTGCATCCCTGGCGGCCCCGCAGGCGCGGGGCGACCCCCAATGCCCAGGGCATTCTCGACCACGAAGTAGACCACGCCGAGGTTGATCAGGATGAAGAACGAGGCCAGCCGGGTGGCCAGTCCCAGGGCGACCATGATGCTGCAGATTCCATCCGCGAAGGTAGCAAACGCCAGACTGGGGAGGACGCCGATGTGCAGCGGGTCCGGGAAGTGCCGCGCCATCCCGGAGAAGCCCGAAAGCTTCTCCCATCCGTGATGTTGGAAGAGGCTGAGGCTCAGCAGGACGCGGAAGATAAGGAGACCGGCGTCATTCACCCGCCAATTTCGATTGATGCTCGTCAGTCGCCACATAAACACGCTCCTCTTCCAGGACGCCCTCGCAATCCAGGCTCCCGGAGCCGTCATAAGATTCTTCCAGCATAGACCTGCATTTACGCTATTGCTGTGGACCGGATGAGGTGTGAGAGTGCCGGCTCCTCGGTATCGCGGCGTTGAATCCGGGCTTTGGTCTACACGTTAAGGTACAGTGCTCTAGGAGCTTGTTGAAAATCAGCTTTTGTGGCTTCGCTAGCTTCGCGAAACCCGCTTTGATTGCGGGTTTCGTACTTGCCTCGCGGACATCCGAGGTGCTTTTTCAACAAGCTTCTAGTTTGATGTATCAAGAGGCTGTCCATTCGATCTGACTTCGAGAAGCTGGTTATGCGACGAAACAGCAGGAGTCCGAGACCGAATGGACTACCGTCAGAATGCCCGACTAATGGTTTATAGTCGAGAGCTGTTGGCGAAGAGGGTTGTGGAGCAGGGGCTGACTCGAAACTGGCCGCAGCTAGTTTCAACGTCACAAAGACGGCGGCCAAATGGGTGCGCCGGTACCGCGAGTTCGGGGCAGAGGGTCTGGGCGATCCATCCTCGCGTCCGCGCCGGTGTCCACGCGCCGCTCCCTCTCTTGTTATGTAAAGGGTTCTGGCCTTTCTCTGGCTGCGGTATAAGGGCTGGCGGATTGCTCGCGCTCTTGACCTGAGCCGCGCGACGGTGAGCCGCATCCTTGGCCGGGCCGGCATGGACCGCCTCCGATCGCTCGATCCGCCACCGCCTGTGGTGCGCTACGAGCACAAGCATCCGGGCAGCCTGACTTAGATAAGTGAGAATAATCTGATAGCGGTCGTGCGCTGAACCTGCGCCCGCCCTCAGAGGATTCCTCGATGGAGAAAGCAAGCAACGAGCCCAGCGTTACCGATATTTCCAGTAAGTTATCGCGGCGCAAACTGTTTGAAGGCGCTTTAGCCGGACTGGTTGTTGCCACGGCTCCTTCTGGATTGGCTGAAGCCAAAAACCGGAAGACGAGCATTCCAGCCTTACGTGTAGCAGAAGCAGCTTCAAAAGCCGATGCGAACCATGCAATCGTGGGTACTGCAATTGGCAATTACCATGCTTACTATCCTGGCGGAATTGCCTTCGTTCAGGACAACGCGATCGGCATCGTCCTAGATATTGGTTGGGACGCGAACAACAGGCCCTCCATCGCTGCTCCGGATTACTCGTATAACCGCATTACATGGCAGGAGGGTTTCACGACGGTCATGTGTGAGTGGGGACGTGCCGATGAAACCACAGCCGTGTGCCGCCTCACGAGCAACGGCGAGGTTCTCTTGAAACTCAATTTGCCGAAGCAGACCTGGCATCCGTTCAATGCGGTATATTACTCCGTGCCGGAGGGCCTCGACGCCACCGCCATTACAGCGGACGGCCGTTTTGTCTCGTGGAAGCTGAGGGTCGCTCCTGCCCCTGAGCAGAATGACACTAACACCCTTCCGGAAGCTTCGTTCGTCGTGAATCTGACGCCGGAGCAGCCGATCTTCATGGCTGCGGGGTTTGGGGAGCTGCCCGAGCTGTCTTCCGCAGGCGCGAAGCTGGATGAAGCGGCGGCCCGGTACAAGGCAATGCGAGCGAGCGCCAGCGGAGACTGGGGCGACTTTGTCACTCCGATCACCGATAATCTCAATAACTCCAAGTTATACAGCAGTGTGAGCCGGCAGATCATGCATATCGTCGGACGCAAGGGCTGGGTGCCCGATCCCGATTATCCTCCTATTTTTTGCTGGGACAGCTTCTTCAACGCACTGCTTGCTTCGATCGAAGATCCTGAAGGAGCACGAAGAACAGTACGGGGAATTTTCCTCTATCAAACGCCCGAAGGCATGGTCGCCAATGTGGCGGGATGGCAAGGCACGCGTAGCGGCACGATGACGATCGGCAATTCGCAGCCGCCGGTCGGATCGCTTTGTGTGTGGAAAGTGCATCAGCGTTGGCCTGACCGAGCATTTCTTGCGGAGATCTATCCGAAGCTACTGAAGTGGCACGACTGGTGGCCAAAGTACAGCGATGGCAATCACGACGGGCTGCTCGAATGGGGGTCGAGCACAGGAATTTTTCAAGAAGCCCGGTTCGGAACCGGCTGGGACGATTCGCCACAGTGGCAGGACGTCCGTATGATCGGCACGCAGATGAACGTCGATGCTGTGGATCTGAACTCGATGTGGGCAATGGATGCCAAATATCTCGCTCTGATCGCCGCTGAATTAGGAGATACGGCGGAATCTCAGAGGCTCCGGGACCAGCACTCGGCCATGAACGAGCGAATGAACCGGCTTCTGTGGAATGAAGAACTTGGTACGTACTGTCACCGGTTCTGGAGTACGGACGGTAAGCTCGGAAGATTCGTGACCCAACTCACGCCGGCAAACTTCTATCCACTGTTGTGTGGCGCGCCCGATCAGGCGCGAGCGAACCGCATGCTTGCGATTTTTGCAAATCCAAAGAAATTCTGGGGCGAATGGATAATTCCAACGCTGCCCTATGATGATCCCGACTGGCCGAAGCAGCACTATTGGCAGGGACATATCTGGGCGCCAGTTAACTATTTGCTGTGGCAGGGAGTGCAAAATTATTGCACTCCCCGGCAGAAGGGGCAGTTTGTCCGGCGCAGCATCGATCTCTTCATGCGGAATTGGACGAAGTTTGGTACCTGCAATGAGAACTATCGGAGTACCGACGGCAGCGGAGACGATTATCCGCATTACACATGGGGCGCGTTACTGTGCCAGATTGGAGTGGAGAGCCTCTACTCCATAGACGAACACGGTAGTCCGCAGCCAATGGCTGCAATCGAGACGCCCGAGCAGGTGGTGTTGCGCAATATGCCTGCGGGTGGGATCCTGTACCGAATTGAGCGGAATCATGGGAAGACGAGGATCACGGCCGAGCAGCCGTCCTAACGAGATCTCCCGGCAGACCGGATCCAGCAGATTGTGAACTATCGCCCGATGTGTTCGTCTAGATGTGAAGTGTCAAGAGGGTTGTCCATTCGATCTGACTGCGAGAAGCTGGTTCTGTGACGAACCAGGACAGGAAAAACGCCTTACACTTACAAAGGCTAAGGTACAAAGGCTAAGGAGATGATGTGAGAACTCTTCAGAAGAACTCGCTCGTGCTTTTTGTTGCGCTGCTCGGCGCCGGATTGTGCGCCCAGGCTGGTCAGAGTCAGGCGCCGGCAGGAGTATCCGCCACGCCTCCGCCGCCGCATGCCGAAACGATTCACCTCAAGCACGTCCTCGTCATTGGAGAGACAAAAGGGTTTGAGCACGACAGCGTCTCGGCCGCGATGAATGCCGTCTATCAGATGGGCAAATCGACGGGTCTCTGGGACACCGAAATGCGGACAGACACCGAGTTGCTCACGAAGAAAGATCTGGGAAGAAATGCGAAGAATCTGAATTACTTCGACGTGCTGGTATTTGCAAGCACTACCGGAGAACTCGACATGGACGCGAGCCAAAAGCAGGACATGATGTCGTTTATCAAAGATGATGGCAAGGGCTTCGTCGGCATTCATGCCGCGCTCGATACGAACTACACCTGGCCCGAGTATGGCGAGATGATTGGCGGCTGGTTCGACCAACATCCCTGGATGACGTTCAACGCTCCCATCATCAATGAAGATCCGCAGAATCCAATCGTGCAGCATCTGCCCAGGGAGTTCGTCAAATACGATGAGATCTATCAAGCCAAGGATTGGGACCGAAGCAAGGTACACGTTCTGCTCAGCCTGGATCCGACCCGGCTCGACTACACCAACAACCCTCGCATCCATCGGCAGGATCACGATTTCGCGGTCGCCTGGACCAAGATGTACGGCAAGGGCCGCGTCTTTTACTCGACGCTCGGTCACACCGACGAATCCTGGCAAGATCCCGACATATTCAATATGTATTTTGAGGCGATTAAGTGGGCACTGGGCATGACCGACAGCAGTACGGCCACGCATCCTCGACCAGCGGAAGCCCCAGTTTCTCCCTAATCCAGGAGCTTGTTGAGGCTGCGAGGCCGCCATCGATTGAAACCCATCGCACCAGGATGCAGTCAGGCTTTTGTGATTCCATTACCACGGTTGAACTGGCCACGGGGAACCAGCCCGGCAACGCGCACTGCAAGGGTGTCGATGCGCGAGAACGCCGTTGAATTGAAAGAGCTCAAGCGCGGACTGGAGGAACACGGCTGCACTGTCAGTGCTCTGCACTGCCATGGCAATCACTCCACTGCGACCTCACTCCACCGCGACCGATTTTTCCGGCTGCCCCGGCGATGCTTTGAGAGCCGTCGCAATTCAATATGCAGAAACGTCGAGAGGTTATGAATCGTAGAAATTTCGTTGCATCAGCCGGTGCGCTGCTGGCGAGTCACTCGCTGCATGCGCTCTCTCCCTTGCAGGACGCACCCGGCGGTTCTGCCGGCAAGGCCGACTACTCTCTTCGCATCGCACCGTGTTCGGTTGATATAGGCCGGGGCGTGACCATCAACACCAACGCTTACAATGGCCTGGTCCCGGGGCCGTTGCTGCGCCTTCGCGAAGGCGTGCCTGTGTCGATCGACGTCACCAATGCGACCCAAGACGACGACATCGTTCACTGGCACGGTCTGGCCGTTGATGTGCTCAATGACGGCGCCGCCGAAGAGGGTTCTCCGATGATCCCGGCCGGCAGCACCCATCGCTATGCTTTCACCCCGAAGCCGTCGGGCACTCGCTGGTATCACACCCACGCCGCCGCCTACGATGACCTCACAGCCGGGACCTACAGCGGCCAGTTCGGCTTTCTGCTGATCGAAGGAAAGGACCATGGGGCCCATTTCGATCAGGAGATCAATCTGGCCGTCCATCACTGGGAACCTTCCTTTGTGCCGATGGTCTCGATCATGCGGGCGGAGTCCTCGAACTCGCCTCTCACCACAGGGTCTGATGTGGGTTACAAATACGCCACCATCAACGCTCACATGCTCGGCGAGGGCGAACCGATCCGGGTTCGCCGCGGGGAGCGGGTGCTGATGCGCCTGCTCAACGCCAGCGCCACTGAGAATGTGGTGCTCGCGCTGACCGGCCACAGTTTCAAGATACTAGCCATGGATGGCAACCCGGTGCCCCATCCGAAGCCGGTCGAGGTTCTCTCGCTGGGGGTGGGCGAGCGCGTCGACGCTCTCGTCGAGATGAACAATCCCGGCATTTGGATACTCGGCTCGACGCTGGAAAAGTCGCGCCAGATGGGCCTGGGTATCGTCGTCGAATACGCGGGCCGGACAGGACCCCCGGTGTGGAAGGATCCAGCTCCGGTCGAGTGGGACTACACCCAGTTTGCCAACCCGGCGCGGAACTCGAAGCCCGACGAGACCTTCGTCCTCACCTTCCGCGATATCGGTCCACAGCATCAGTCCAGGTTCGATACCTGGACCATCAACAATCAGTCCTGGCCCGACATCGATCCCCTGCTTGTACAGCAAGGGAAACGGTATCGCTTGGTCTTTCGCAACGGCAGCGGTGATCAGCATCCGATGCACCTGCACCGCCACACGTTTGAGGTCACCCGCATCGGCAACAAGCAAACCAGCGGGCTCATGAAGGACGTCATCAATGTCATGCCACTCGAGACCGTCGAAGTGGAATTCGTCGCCAACGATTATGGAAACACCCTCTTGCATTGCCACCAGCAGTTGCATATGGACTACGGTTTCATGCAACTGATCCAGTACACCAGCTGAACTGACGGCTCGTACCCGCGGTACGGCCTGCGCATTTCCGGACGAACCTCATGCGGGCAGTCAGACATACCAGAGCCTCTTTCCTGTTGCTGTGAGCCGGATCGGATAGGAGAGGATGTCATTCCTGAGAAAGACGGCGCTAGAATCCGATGGTCCAGGAGCTTGTTGAAAATTGACTTTTGTAGCTTCGCTAGCTTCGCGAAACCCGCTTCGATTGCGGGTTTCGAACTTGGCTCGCGGACAGCCGAGGTGCCTTTTCAACAAGCTCCCAGACCAAGCGAGGCAAGGCGGTTCGAAGACATATGAAAGCACTTTTCGGTGTAGTGTTGCTGCTGGTCGCACTTGCGGGCCTCGCGGATCTGGTTCCGAAAGCCATTTCGCCGCCGGTCTTCGCCGACTCAGCCCAGGTCAGCCAGTCTTCCGCGGGAGCGCAAGAATATGCGGCGCACTGCGCGATCTGTCATGGCGACCAGCGCCAGGGCATCCTGCCCGGTTTTCCACCCCTGGCCGGGGTACTTCGCCAGTTCACTAACGCGCAGATCTTTGCTATCGTGCACAACGGCAAGGGTCGCATGCCGGCTTTCCCCAGCCTGGGCGAGCGGGACGTCGCTTCCCTCATCGAGTTCCTCTCCACCGATGATCTCTCAGCCGCCGCTCACACAGCGACCGGCGGCAACGCCGCACACAGCGGAACCAGCCCGGGGGACGCCGGCAAGGCCCTCTTCCAGCAGAACTGCGCCTTCTGCCACGGCCGCGACACGACCGGCGGTGAATCCGGCCCCGATCTCACCCGCTCCAAGCTCGTGCTCGCCGACGTCAAAGCCGACAGAATCGCCGAGGTGGTCCGCAACGGGTTTCCCGGCAAGATGCCCGCCTTCAACTTCTCCGAGGCCGAGATTCTCAGCGTCGCCGCCTTCATCCACGCTCAGCAGATCCTGGCTAGTGGTAACAGTGCGGGCAACCGCAAGGGCGTCGACGTCTCCGATCTGCAGACCGGCAATGCCGAGGCTGGGAAGACTTACTTCAATGGTGCAGGGGGCTGCTCAACATGCCACTCGCCTACCGGCGATCTCGCCGGGATCGCCACCCGCTATCAAGGTCTGGCGCTGGAAGAACAGATGCTTTATCCCAAGCACCCGGTCAGCCACGTAACCGTAACCTTGGCTTCGGGACAGAAGATCACTGGACCGCTCGCCTATCAGGACGAGTTTACGATCGGGCTCCGCGACGGCAACGGAACCTATCACTCCTGGAGCGTCAAGGACGTGCAAGTCAAAGTGGACAACCCGGTCGAGGCCCATGTCGAACAGTTCAGCAAATACACGGACGCCGATATCCACAACTTGATGGCCTACATCCAGACGATGCGTTGAGACGCAGGCGCCCGGAATTCGCATGATGTGGCTTGTTCCAAGAGGTTCCAGATCGATATGAAGCTGCTAACGAATACGTCGCTGCTCGCCGCAGGCATCGCATCGCTGCTGATTGCACTGCCACTCCGGGCGCAGGACCTGACTCCCTCTGAACTGCTCCATCCGACTCCGGATAGCTGGCCTACCTACCATGGCGATTATTCCGGGAGACGTCATAGCGCGCTGAAGCAGATCACTCCGGGGAATGTTTCCGGCCTGGCGCTTGCATGGGCGTTCCAGACGAACCAGAGCGCGCAGATCAAGTCATCGCCGCTGGTTTTCGATGGCGTGCTCTACTTTACCGTGCCGGACAACGTTTGGGCCGTCGATGCCCGCTCGGGACACCTGGTGTGGCATTACACCTACCCGCCCAATCCGGGCCTCCACATTGGCCATCGCGGCGTCGCGATGTACAAGGGCTGGCTTTTTTTCACCACTCCCGACGATCACGTCGTCTCGCTCAACGCCAAGGACGGCTCTGTCCGCTGGGTGGTCCCCGTGGCCGATGTAAGCAAGGGCTACTGGATGTCGTTGGCGCCCCTCGTCATCAAAGATCATGTCATCGTTGGCATCTCAGGGGATTTCGACAACCTCACCGGCTTTCTGCGGTCCATCGATCCGGCCACCGGCAGAACCCAATGGCAGTGGAACAGCACCCCGCCGCCGGGCATTCCAGACCGCACCGGCGGCACCACCTGGATGACGGGAACCTATGATCCCGATCTCAACCTGGTCTACTGGGGCACGGGTAATCCTACCCCGGTATTGAGTGGAACCACGCGGCCCGGCGATGATCTCTACACCTGCAGCATCGTCGCGCTCAATCCCGATACCGGAAAACTCGTCTGGGCCTTCCAGGCATCACCGCACGACACGCATGACTGGGATGCCGTCGAGATTCCTGTCCTGGTGGACCGGGACTTCAATGGCGAGCAGCGCAAGTTGCTGATGCAGACCTCCCGCAACGGTTACTTCTTCGTGCTGGACCGGACCAATGGCAAGAGCCTGCTTTCGGTTCCGTTCGGGCCCATCAACTGGTCGCTGGGCATCGACAAGCGCGGCGAACCCATTCCCAATCCGGCCAAGGAGCCGGCGCGCGACGGCCGTCTGATCGCGCCCGATGAAGGTGGACTTACCAACTACCGCTCGCCGAGTTTCGATCCCAAGACGGGCCTGTTTATCGTGGACGCCCACCCCAGCTACAGTCTCTACTTCGCCAAGCCCGCGGACGGTGAGTATGGTTGGGCCGGGGCGGACTACAGCCTATGGAGCAAGGGCGTGATCGAGGCCATCGATTACAAGACGGGCAAAATCCGATGGAGCCATCAGGTGGGCCAAGGCGGTTCGGGGGCCGGGGTTCTGACCACGGACTCGGGCGTTACGTTCACCGGCGATGCGTCTGGAAACATCCTTGCGCTCGACACCAGCGATGGCAAGACCCTGTGGCACTCCGGAACGGGCGCTGGCATACAGACCTCGCCGATGACCTACGAACTGGACGGTCGCCAATACGTTGTCACCGGAAGCGGAGGCGTCCTCTTCGCCTGGGCACTACCCGAAGACGCCGCCGAATTGAAGCGCTAAAGCAACATCAGGCTTGCTGTACCCAGGGCCGCGGAGTTCAAGTGGCTTCTTTCCAGAGGAAGCCACCCTGCACGCTGCTCCCGGGGGCACGCTGACCTTGTTGCTGCTCTTGACCCTGTTAATGCTCTAGACTAACTCGTTCGCCCTGATGGACCAACTGTGCGCCGCCGTAGGTTGGGCGACCAACGTTAGAGCATCTCCTGTTGCTGTGCAGCGAATAGCTCGTGCGAGTGCCGCTTCGATCGAGAGGAACGGCCATGGAAGTCAAAGCCTCTAAAAGCTGAAGCGTGCGGCGACCTGGCAGATGCGCGGTGCGGACGCGCTGACCACAGAGCCGAAGTTGGATGCGCCGAGCGTGCCATTCACCGAGGATGGGCCGAAGAACTGGGTGTGGTTGAAGACATTGAAGGCTTCAAACCGCAGCTCGATGGTCTTGGCCTCGCGGATCGGTATGGACTTCTGGAGCGCCGCGTCGAAGTTGGCCTCGCCCGGCCCGTAGAAGTATCGTCGCTTCACATCTCCCGGCGTACCCAGGCCCTGAACCTGCGCCTGGAATGCCAGTGCGCCCGGATTGAAGTAGACGCCGTTGTTGTCGCGGGGGTTGTGGTTGAGGTTCAGCGGCTGCCCGGTGGCATCCGGAAGGTCGACAAAAACGTTGTTGATGCCATTGTTCAGGGTGCCGTAGAGCGAATCGTCGCTGTTGTTGGTCAGCGTGACGGGGAAGCCGGTGGAGATGTGGGTAATGCCGGAGAGCCGCCAGCCTGTGGTTAAGCCGGCGTGGTTGTGCAGGAGCTCGTCGAACGGAAGTTCGTAGTTGTAGCTGACGACGAAGTTATGCCGGATGTCGAAGGCCGAGAGGGCGTAGCTGACCGAGGGATTGTACGGATTGACCTCCTCGCCCACGTTGGAAGACTGGTCGAGCGACTTGGCGTAGGTATACGCGCCGATTATCTCCAGACGGTGGCTGGTGTAGTGCAGGTTGATCTCGCCGGCGTTGTAGCTGGAGTGGCCGATGGTGGTCTGGTTGGCATCGCTGCCAAAGTTCGGCCCCAGCGGACCACGGGTGCCGTTGACGATGGCGCCGTTCGCCGCGGTGTAGACGCCGCTTTCGAGGCCCGGCCCGCAACCTGGCAGGCTCAGACAGAGAGCGGGGTTGCCGGGGTTAGCCTCTTGCAGGACCAGCAGCCGATGTCCCACGTTGCCGGTGTAGGTGAAGCTGACCGTGAGCGCGGCCGACAGCTGCCGTTCGATCGAGGCGGTGTACTCCTCGACGTATGGCACACGGTTGGTGCTGGAAAATCCGGGAATGCCGCTGATCGGCGTGAACTGTCCCCAGTTGATATTGGGGTTGGGGTTGCTGCGCGAAGCTCCCGTGGGCGCCAGCCGCACCGGGAACTGCTGGCCGATGTTCTGCCCGGTCGAGGCGGTGATGAAGGGATCCTGGAAGAGCGGCGGCAGAGGACTGGTGTAGGTGGTGCCATAGGGTGCGTTGGCCGCGAGCACGCCCAGTGTGACGGCCTCGAACGCGGTGAAGTAGGAGCCGAAGCCGGCGCGGAAGATGGTCTTGCCATCGCCCAGGAGCCTTCCGCCAAAGCCCTCGGTGGCGCGCGGCGAGTAGCTGATGCCGAGCCGCGGCGAGACTTCGTTGCCTGCCGGCGAAAGCGAGCCAGGGACGCCCGGGTCGCCCGGATAGAGGATGCCTGCCGGGGCGCCCGGAAACACAATGGACTGGGCCCCCGCGCGGAAGGTCGAGATCTCGTTGTGCTCTTCGCTCCACGGCGCGATGTGGTCGAAGCGCACGCCGTAGTTCAGGCGCACCGACTGGCTGACATGCCAGCTGTCCTGCGCGTAGGCGCCGTAGTAGTTGTTGCGTCCATAGAAGGGATTCAACTGGCTTTGGTTGAAGGCGGTCGGTGCGCCGAGCAGGAAGTCGGCGAAGTCCGAGCCGGTCTCGGTGCCGGTGAACTGGAAGTTGCCGTTGAAGCCGGCGATCGGGTATCCGTCCACCTCGTCGTGATGGAAGTTGAAGCCGGCCTGCAGGGTATGGCTGCGCTGCACGCGGCTCAGGTCGTCGGTGGCCTGTGCGATGTTATTAACCTGGCGCAGCTCGTTGGCGGCTGTGCCAATGGAGAAGTTGTTGAAGACGATGTTTTCCACGCCCAAGTGGTTGGGGGCGAGCGCAAGGATCGTGGGATTGCCGGAAGCATCGGCGAAGCCCTGCGACTGCAGACTTACACCCAGTCCACCGACGGGCTGGCCCAGGTCGTTGACGTCGCGCAGGTAACTCGCGTGCGCTTCGTTCACAGTCTTCTCGCCGAAGGGGGTGGTCAGTGAAACCGTGGCCAGCTGGGCGCGGCCGGTGTTGAGCGCATTGAAGCCCGGAACGCTGGCCCCGCTCTGCGCGACCGGATAGGGATTGTTCAGGGTGTAGTTGTCGAGGAAGTAGTAGGCGGAGACGCGGCCGAAGCCGGAGTCATAATCCAGCCGGAACGCTCCCTTGTTGTCCCCGAGGTCCTGCTTCTGCGAGGACGTAGAGAAGATGTTGCCGCCGGCCTGGTTGGGCAGCGGAATGTATTGCAGCAGATTCTGCGCGGGCAGCGAGAAGGCGCTCCGCGGAATCACCGCGTTGGGCAGCACGCACTGTGCGGACGTGGTGCAGCCGGGCACGTAGTAGCTCTCACCCGCGATGACGGTATGGCCGAGCTCCTGCGATAGCAGGGAGGCGATGTACGGTCCGGTTACGGCGCCGGTCAGCGACTGGGCCTGGTCCCCGAGATCGCCCGCGCGGTCGGCAGCGGTGGGCACGGGGATCTGGCCGGTGTCGACGCCGACGACCTGGCGGGTGCCCTGATAGTCGGCGAAGAAGAACAGCTTGTCGTGCCGGATGGGCCCGCCGAAGGTGCCCCCGTACTGGTTCTGCTGGAAGACGCCGCGCGTGGGGGAGAAGTAATTGCGGGCGTCGAGACCGGTATTGCGCAGAAACTCGAACGCGCTGCCATGGAAGTCGTTGGAGCCGGACCGGGTGATGACCTTGATCTGGCCGCCGCTGTAGCCTCCATACTGCGCGTCGAAGTTGGAGATGAGGATGCGGAACTCGGCGAGGGAATCGAGGTTCGGCACAATGGCGGTGCCGGAGTTCACGTCTTCCTCCACATCGGCGCCATTGACCACGAAGGCGTTGGCGAATTCACGCTGGCCGTTGATGGAGATGGTTCCGGGGTTCAGCGAACCGGAGGGCGACAGCGCCGTGGCGCCTACATCCTGCACGGTCTGGCTGGTGATGGAGCTCTGCGGCGCCACCCCGGCCTGCAAAGAAAGCAGATCGGTGAAGCTGCGGCCGTCGAGCGGCACAGCCAGGATCTGGCGGCCGGAGATCACTTCGCCCAGCTGCGTGTTGTCCGGGTCCAGCAGCAAGGGCGCCGCGGTCACCGTCACGCTCGCCGTCTGGGACGCGATCTGGAGCGGTGCGTCCACCGTCAGGGCGTCGTCGGTATTGAGCGCAATGCCGGTCTGGGTGTAGCTGGAAAAGCCCGGCGCCGAGACCGTCAACAAATATCGGCCGACCGGCAACACGGGAAGCTTGTAGTAGCCGTGGCGGTCGGCATGGGTGGTGTAGACCTGGTTGGTGCCGAGCTCCTGCACCTGCACGGCCGCGCCCGGGATCAGGCCGCCGGATGCGTCGCGAACGCTTCCCGAGATGCTTCCCCCGCTGCTAGCGAAGGCCGCCGCGGTGAGACAAAGACACACAACGAGACTGCAGAGACGAATTACTGACACACGGGTTACTGACACACGGGGGAGCATGACAACCTTTACGCTCGAATGGGTGAGAACTGCGTGAAGAAACGCTTTATTGCAGCGTGACGGGTACAGTGACTGTCTGGATATAGGGGGTTGTGCCGGCGTTGCTGCTTGCGCCGGCGGTGCTGCCGGAGGCGGTTACCGTGACCGCATAGGCGCCGGCCGGCGTGCCGGGATTGCTGCCGCTCGCGGGACGGCTACCGCCGGCGCATCCGGACAGCGCCAACAGGCCGGCCAGCAGGAGCATGCCGGGAATGAGGATGAGCCGGTACAGACCAAGCCGGCTGCGACGCGTGAACGGAAGAAGCAACACGGCCAGCAGCGTGGTTGCCAGCGGAGGAAAGGCCGAGCCGATACGGGCGCTCGCGTTCGGGTGCGCCGGCGTGGTCGCGTTCGGGTGCGCCGGGGTGGTATTGACTGTCAGCGTTACCGGGCCCCCACCGACCACCGAGGACGGATTGACGAAGCAGGCGGCCTCAGTCAGATTCGCGGGCAGCGTGCACGACAGTTGCACCGCGCCGGTGTACCCGGCCGCGATCGCCAGATTCAGCGGCGCATTGGTCGCAGCGCCGATGGCGCCGGCCGCCGCCGAGGCCGTCAGCGAAAACGGGGCGTCAGCGATCTGCACCGCCGGGGAGAGCGACTCCGCGTAATTGGGATCACCCATGTAGAAGGTCTGCACGCTGTTGCCGCCGTTCTGCAGCGAAGACCCGGCGGTCGACAGGGTTGCCACGCCGTTGGTCAACGTGACGGGATTGCCCAGGTCGACGCCATTGTTCTGAAACTGCACCTGGCCGGTGGGCGTTGAGCCTCCCGCCATCGCGGAGGCGACGCTGGCCGTCAGCGTGAGGGTCGCGCCCGGCGTCGCATTCGCGCTGGAACTGCTGGTCACCGTGGTCGAGGCGGCTCCGGCGGCCGGCAATACCTCGATGGAGCCCATCATCCCGGAATCTTCATGCTGCAGAATGTGGCAGTGATAGACGAACGTACCCACGATATTCGGGTCGCGGAAGTCCATTCGAACCGTGATGCTGGGATACGCTCCCTGCCCGGTCCAGTAGGGCAGGTCAAAGGTGTCGCGGATCGCGGGATCGCTCACCGGGACGCCGTTCACAGCCATCACCTGGAAATGAATCTGGTGGATATGGAAGATGTGATCCTCGAGCGCGCGATTCTGGATCACCCAATCCTCCACCGTGCCCGAGTGCACCACGATATTTGGAGCCTGCCCCATGACAAAGGCCTGGGGGGTCAGGCCGTCCTGGGTGATGAAGAAGGTGGTGGGACTGTTGGGATTGGTGGGGTCCTGCAGCTGCTCGGAGAAGTAGAGCGTGCGCTGCGCCACCGGAACCGCCGCTGCAAGCCCCGCGAAGCGCCGTACACCGGATACGGATGCATGGGCCGTTGCGGGAGAGGCGGATGCGCCGCTGGCTGCGACCGCCTGCACGGCCGGCGGCGCCGGCGCCGTGGCGCTCGCGACCACATTGGCAATCGGACGCGCCGGATCGTAGTCTCCGTCGGGCCCGGTGTTGACATAGCTGGTCGTGAGCTGCGCGGTCTGCCCCAGAGCCGGGGTGGTGACTAGCATCTCGACACGACTGCCGGGCGGCAGCAGCGCGGAGGTCTCCTGAATCGCGCCGTTCGGGCCGGAGCCGGTTGTAATGGGAACTCCATCGATGCCCACCACGGTCAAGGTCTGGGCCACTCCGCCCAGCATGTACTGGAGATTCAGAATCGTGTCCGCGGCCGAGTTCAGGATGCGCCAAAGCTGCGTCTGGCCCGGGGCCACCGGCAACACCGCCGGCGTGTACGCCGGAAAGCTGACCGGAACGTTGTCCAGCGAGAGATCCCACGCCGGCACATTGGCCGCACTCTGCCGGGAAAGCGGCACCAGCTGGTCCCGCAGCACAAGCGTCTGCTCCGGCAGGCCGGCCAGCGAGGGAATTGTCTGCTGAATGCCCTCGACGATGATGGCTCCGGTCGCGCCGCCCTGCACCTGGCCCTCGCTGAATCCGTGCGGATGCGGATGGTACCAGTAGAGGCCGGCCGGCTCATTGGACGGAATCTGAATGCTGTAATCGAACTCCTGGCCCGGTTGTACGAGCGTATTCAAAACCTCATCGGAGTGGCAGACCGGACTCACATTGAGTCCGTGAAAGTGCAGGTTGCTGGCCGAGGCCGACATCGCTCCGCCGGCGCATGGCGCGTCCGCAGCGGTGCTGGCGTCGGGATGCAGCGCGGCCTGCAGGCCGGAACCCTGGGCGTGCGCCGGGGGCGAGGGCGTCTTCATGTCATGCATGGCGGGCATCGCGTCGGGAACCACGGGCGATAAGCCGGCCGGGAGATTGTTATAGAAGTGAATCAGCAGGGTGTCGCCCGGGTTGACCCGCAGCGTCGGGTCAAGCTGTCCGCCGGGCGTGACATAGCAGTAGCGCTGGCGGCCGGCGGCATCGACATCGGTCTGCAGGCTGAGGGTTACCTCCAGCACGCCGCTGACGCTGAAGAGATCCGCTGGAGGCGTGACGGTGGACCCATCCAGCAGGTCGGGACAGGGGAGTACACCGGCGCTGGAGGCCAGCGGACCGGCCGCCACCTTGCCCATATCCTGGGCGGACATCGCTCCATGTCCACCGGGCTTCTGAGCCGTGCCGGACCGCGCAAAGAGAACGAAAACGAGTGCCAGCCGAAGAACCTGTTTCAAAACGCCAGCTTTTCCAGCCGGGGAACAAGGGCGGCTCTTACTTGCACTGACGGTTTGCACTGAAATGACTCCGATGAAATCCGCTTCGTGCGGATGCCACTGCGATACACGACCGATCTGGTCCGCGTTATTGGAGACTAAATGAGTCTGAGTTCCAGAGCAAGACAGGCAACCTGATTTGTCGTCTTTTGCCCGAGGCATCAACATGCAGGGACCGGTGGAAGAGTCGGGTGCTGACGCGCCGGGGGTGGGTTCCGACTTTTGTTCCGGGGATACTGTTCCCGGAAATATACGGACCCGCCCGTTCCGCTGAGCAGCGACGGGGGAACCGCTACACTCAACCTCGTGCATGTTTTTACTCGCAGGCAGCGGCTTCTGCTCGCCGTAGTTCCACCGCTGGCGGCGCTGCTCATCCGGGCCCTGGGGGCCACCTGGCGCACCCGCGATATCAACGCACCGGCCACGGTTGCCGGCCACACCATCCCTGGCCCGACCATCTTCGCCTTCTGGCACTGCTCACTGCTGGCCTGCGCCTGGCGGTTCCGCGGCCTCGGCATTGCGATCCTGATCTCGCGGTCCTTCGATGGCGAACTGATCGCCCGCACGGTGGAGCGGCTGGGATTTCGCGCCATTCGCGGCTCCAGCACGCGGGGCGGAGCATCCGGCATCCGCGGCATGGCGCAGGCCTACGCGGAGGCGTCCATCTGCGCCTTCACCGCCGACGGCCCCAAAGGCCCCGCGCGCCGGGCCAAGCCCGGCCCGGTTCAATTGGCCGCGCTCACGGGCGCCTCGTGGCTGGGCGTCTTCCATGCGCAACCCGACCGGGCCTGGGTCCTGAGCACCTGGGATCGCTTCCTGATCCCGCAGCCGTTTGCCACCATTACTTTCGCGTGGCCCGCGCATGTCGCGCCGGACCTCCCCGCCCTGCAGCAGGCGCTCGACACGGCCGTGGCCCTGTCCGCCCCGGCCGCGGCGCGTAACTGAACTTTCACGTCCCCCCGATTTCACGTCCCCATAGCCCCCGTATGCTTGTTTCCGATTTCGACTACGATCTTCCCGGCGATCTGATCGCGCAGCATCCGCCCGCTGTGCGCGGCTCCAGCCGGATGCTGACCCTGGACCGGCGCAGCGGCGTCTTCGCCGACCGGCATTTCGCGGATCTGCCTTCGCTGCTGCGGCGCGGCGACCTCCTGGTGCTCAATGACTCGCGGGTGCTGCCGGCGCGGCTCTTCGCCCTCCGCGCGGGCCTGACGACGCAGCCCAGTTCTCCCGCGCCCAGCGGCCTGATCGAAATCCTGCTGACCCAGCGGCTGGTCTCCCAGCAGAACGACTGGACGGCCCTGGTGCGTCC
>CAXUIM010000034.1:0-16418 GCA_964250885.1 uncultured Acidobacteriaceae bacterium
AGAACCTGATCGTGGAAGGCCTTGAAGCTGAACTGCGCGCCAAGCTGCTGCTGCGCGCGCTGCCGCAATTCCAGGATCTTCAGTTGCCCCAGCTTATAGCTGAGCGCCTGCGCCGGCCAGGCGATGTAACGGTCCACTTCGGCCTGCACACTACTCTCATCCACCGCGGAGTGGTCGTGGAAGAAGTCGACCATCTGCTGCCGGGACCAGTGTTGGGAGTGAACCCCGGTGTCCACCACCAGGCGGATCGCGCGCCATATGTCCGCGTTCAGTCGCCCGTAGTCCGCATAAGGATCCCGGTAGAAACCCATGTCTTTGCCCAACCGCTCGCTGTAGAGACCCCAGCCCTCCACATACGCTGTGAATTCCAGATGTTTGCGAAACTCGGGAACATCGGTCAGCTCCTGCTGGATGGAGATCTGGAGATGATGGCCGGGCAGCCCCTCATGATAGGCAATGCTCTCGCCGAACGGAAGATTGCGGTCCGCGAAATGATAGGTATTGACGAAGAACTGTCCTGGCCTCTTGCCGTCCGGAGTACCCGCTTCGTAGAAAGCCGGCGCAGCAGAGGGCGCCTGAAATGCTGGGACGGGCACTACCACCAGGGGAGCTTTCGGCAGAATCCCGAAGTACTCTGGCAGCTTTGCCTTCATGCCGCTCAGATACCCCTTGTAGACATCGATCAACTGCTGCTCTGAGGTCGGGTGCAGCTTAGGGTTGTCTTTGATGGCTGCGGCGAACGTCTTTAGATCCGTGTAGCCGAGCTTCTTCGCGATCCCCAGCATCTCGGCCTCGTCGCGCTTCACCTCGTCGAGTCCGAGTTGATGAATCTGGGCCGCGGATTCGTTGGTCGTGGTTCGGGTGCGAATCAGATAGGCATAGTAGGCATCTCCATCGGGGATGGACCAGATGCCCAGATCCGTGCGCGTGTGTGGGAGATACTCCACCGTCAGGTATCTTCCGAACTGCGCGTAGGCTGGCTGCACGGTCTGGGCAATCACGTCCCGCAGTCGCATCCGGATACGCTTCGCGTCTGCAGCACTGATGCTGGCCGGCATGTCTTTTTTCAGCGGAAGGGCGAAGGGACTGTCCTCCGGCTTATCCCCAGCCAGCTCTGTCACCTCACGCAGGCCTTTCTCGCAAAGCAGCTTCGGGATCACACGTCCACTTTGCACACCCAGGGTCATGGATTCCTCCACCCCCTGGATCAGCGTAGGCACGGCTTCCAATCGCGCAATGTAGTTCTGGTAATCCTTGAGACTATCCAGAGGCATGATCGCAAGGATTTCCGGCACATCGATCTGCGGACCCTGCATCTGGCTGAAGGGCATCTGCCAGGACTTGAAGCGTGCACCTTCCTGGTCCTGCACAAATTCCTTCTTGAGCAATTCCGCGGAGAGTCTCTCCTGCTCGGTGAGACCAGCCGTATCGATCGCATCCAGCCGCTTCAGGAAACCCTGTTCCCGCAGCAGCGTGGCAGAGGCCGCTGCAGGAGACGTATCGCTCCATCGATCGTTGTATCGGTTGTCTCCCACCGCCGTCGCTTCCTCGGGCGAGTACCGCAACTCGTCCTGCCAATAGTCCGTGAACACCTCGTTGAGCGCCTGGGAACGCTCCGCAACCGATTGCTGGGCATAAGCGGTTGGGACTGGCAAGGTCACGCCGCAAAACGGCAGCAGGACACCTACGGTGAAAGGCAGGAACGAAGTTTTCAGCATGCGGCCAGTCTAGAGCATTTCTCCTTTTGCTGTGAACCGATCGAATGTGAGAGCAGTCGTTCTTGTTGGGTGAACGAGGTTGGACGACGCGCCTCGTTCCATATGTGGACAAGAAAGGTCTCTTACCGTATTGATTCGACACTTGTCACTGCCGGATGCTGACCTCGGTGGTGTTGTCATCCAGGTCGCGGTCGATCAGCTTGTTATCCGGGTCGATGCCGGCGCGGGAAGGCTGCTGGTCCACCACAAACTCAAACGTCTGTTGCCCGCCGGTGATGCGCTCCTTGCGAACCGAAAGCATCTTCTCTTCACCCTTCTTCCCAGCCAGCACTCCAACGTCGATAAGATCGTTCATCGATGTCGGCGTTTCGACACCGTTTCCATCCGCGTAGGCCTTTTTGCCTTCGACGACCACGGTGACCTTGAACTTTCCGCCAGGCATCTTCTGAGCTGTCGCGCTCGATGCCTTGTTGTCGTACAACGTTATCTTCTCGAAGCTGTCGGTTATGAAGTATTGAAGATCAGGAGGCGTCTGCGCGCGGAGCGCGGCTTCCAACAGGCGCGTGTCCGGATACGGCCCGGACAGGGCATCGTTGGCATTGGCGTAGCGGTACTGCATCAGGAAGTTGTGCAGCGCGAGATTCACCTTGTCCTCGCCTATGTAATCAGAGAGAGCGTACAGGATCAGAGATCCCTTCTGATACCAGACGTAGGCTTCCCGCTGGACCAGGGCCAGGGGTGGTTCTTTGCGCGTTTCGCCGGCGCGGCCGCGAAGATAGCCATCGAGCTCGTGCGAAAGAAATTTGTGCATCTGATCGTCGCCGTACTTCTTCTGCGCGACACGCAGGGCCGAGTACTCCGCGAGCGACTCGGACAGCATGTTGGACCCGGCGACCCGACCCCCGATCAGTTGATGGGCCCACCACTGGTGCGCCAGCTCGTGCGCTGTGACGAAGTAAGTGAAGTCTATGTCTTTTCTGGGGTCCAGCACGCGTTGCAGGAAGAAGGTTTCGGTGAAAGGTGACGTGTTGGGGAAGGATTGCGCGAATTGGCGGTAGCGCGGAAACTCGACAACCCGAAACTGCTGAAATTGGAAGGGACTGTAGTTGGCCTGGTAGTAGTCGAGACCGGCGCGTACGGCCTGCTGGATGTCGCCAACCACCCATTCGTGGTGCGGATCGTAGTAGACCTCGATGTTGACGCCCTTGTAAGCCTGCTTCTGAACCTTGTAACGCCCGGATACGTAGGCGAAGAAATCGAGGATCTTCACCGGACCCATGTCGTAGCTGAAGTAGTGACGTCCGTTCTTATGCCAGTCGCGCTGCAGGTAACCTGGGGAAAGGGCGACCTGGTCGTCGGGTGTGCTGACCACGGTGCGGAAACTGGTCCAGTCAGAGAACGGGGTGAAGAGATTGGTTACGCTGCCGTACGGATCGCCGCGTGCCGGCAGATCGCTTAGCGGACCCAGCTTCTCTTCCCGGCGACGGCGTGGATCGTCCAGTTCGACACCGTTGTCATAGCCGATGGTGGGAAAGTAACCGGAGTCGAAGAACATTCCGTTATATGCAAGCTCGGGCCGCTCATTGTTATCGCGAAAGCCGTGCGTCTGGTAGCCGACTTTGAAGGTCATGTTCAGCTTGTCGCCAGGCGCCAGGGGAGTCTCAAGCTGGTAGATGGAGTAGAGATCACGCGGCGCGGAGCTAACCCGGTGGAACGGTCGATCGAACTGCACATCGCTGACCGACTGCTTGGAATCCGTAATGTGGATCTGCTGAATGGGGTTGGGCGTCTTGTTCTGCAGAACGAAGTGACCACTGCCCGAAAAGGACCGGTGAACGGGATCCAGATCGATATTGGCATCGACAGCGATCACCTTCGGAATCGGCATCCGCTCATATTTCTTGTAGCTCTTTTCGTAGTTAGCCTGAATGTCGCGCTGTTGCCGTGTAGTCAGGAATTCGTTCAGGATGTGCGTGTTGTAAAAGAACCAGGCTCCGCTGCCGATGGCTACAACGGCGCACAGCGCCAGCGCCGGGGTGAGCTTCGGCAAGCGCCGCCGCGCCAGCTCCCAGCGCGATTGCCAGGAGCTCTCCGCCCCACGACGCGAGAGCGCAATGGAGAACACGGCCAGAAAGCCACAGATCGAAAGCCAGTAGACCGTCGACCAGAGCAGCGCCGAAACGAAGTAGCCGTAGCCATTCATATCGGAGTAGGTATAGTTGGTGACCTGAGAGGGATTCAGCAGACTGTTCTCCAGACCGAAGCGGAAGAGAATGGGCTGCAGAATGAAGACGCCGGCGACGATGGCGTGTCCCAGGAACTTGTTGGTGACGACTGTCTGTACAAAAAATGCGAGCAGCACAAACGTCAGCACTTGCGAGAGCGAAATGACGTACAGCTCCTTGAAGTACTGGAGCAGATCGTAGTGGTAATAGCCGGCGACGGTCTGCATGATGATGCCGCACATCATGATCACGGTGAGCAGAGCGACTTCAACGAATACCAGGCAGAAGAATTTCGCGAGCCAGTCCGTGGTCTGGCGCAACGGCAGCGCATCGTGTATTCCCGCGAAACGGGTATCGCGCTCGCGCCACACAAGCTCGCCGGCGTAGAAGGTGGCGATTACGTAAAGCAGCAAGGGCGAAAGGCCTTCCACCGCGCCCAGCATCAGGAACGTAACCGGATAGACGTTGCTGTCATTGAAGCGTCCGGCGTAGTGGCCATTCAACAGCGCGAAGAATGCGATGAGAGCTGTGAGGATCCAGAACGGAAGCTCGCGCGTGATGTTCGAGATGTGAAGCCGCGTCAACGAGACGAGCTGAGATAGACGCAATCTTCTGTCGAAGATCTGTTGCACCTGCGGCAGTGATGCCACCACGAGAGAGCGGCGCGGCCTCTCCTCGACTTCTTCCCGACGACGGTTCCTGGCGGCGCGGCGACTCTGAGAACGCGCAGTGAGAGCCTCGACCGACATCGGGAAGAAGCGATAGACCGCCACCAGCGCCAGCACGCCTACGGTAAGCCAAAGCACGCGATTGAAAAGAAAGACGCCCTGCGCCGCGTGCGGCGACCAGGAGAAGAGGCGCGTGTTCTTTTCCGCAACAGTCCAGTAACGAGAGATAACATCGACCAGCTGCAGGCCGATGGGATCGAAGATGCCGGACCAGAAGTGCTCCAGGGAGCGGGTTGCGCTGAAGACCGCCAGAAACGTGAAGTACAGCACCAGGAGAGCGACGCCTTGCAGGTAGACAATGAAGAGCTTGCGCGAGAGAGCGGCGACCATGAAGAACACGGCGCCCAGAAAGAAGATCTGAACGACGACGATCGAGAGAAATGGCTGGAGATACCACCAGAGATGGCCGCTGGCGATGCGAGTGTGATCGGCCCACGGAGCGAAAGTGCCGAAGAATTCTCCGGCCACCATGCCCGAGAACACGAACACGCAGGTCACGAACGAACCGGCCCAGCGGCCTCCCAGATAAGCAAACTTCGAGATGGGTTTGGTGAAGATGAGCTGAAAGGTGTCGCGCTGGAAGTCGCGGAGGATGGAGGTGCCAAAGATCGCCGCAATGATGATGGAGCCGAAGAATGTAAAGAACGAGTAGAGCACCGTGTTCGATAAGGGGCCGTTCAGCAGCTGCTTGCCATTGCCCGTGTTGATGAAGTCTTCCGCGGCAATTGCCATGAAGCTGAGCAAAAACCACAGCCCGAAGTAGACGTAGGTCGATGCGCTCTTGAGACGGAACTTGAGCTCGAAGGAGAAGAATTCCCAGAACAGGGTCATTATGTATCTCGTTCCTTACCTACTGCAGCGACTGCGATAGAGATCCCTTGGCCAGGTTGAGGAAGTAAACATCCTCAAGCCCGGAGTCCACCAGACGGAAGCCCTCGCCCGGAGCCGAATCTGCGAAGACCCGAACCTCATGCTGTCCGCCCACCAGGTGACTGGAGATGACGCGCATCTCTGTTTCCAGCGCGCGGAGCTCGTCATCGTGGGCAACGACTTTCGACCAGATCTTGCCATGCAGCGCGTCCAGGGCGTCGCTGGGCGAACCCTCCAGCAGCAGTTCACCGGCAGCGATGATTGCCATCCGCGGACAAAGCTCGCGCACATCTTCAACAATGTGGGTGGAAAGGATCACCGTGACGTCGCGCCCGATGGATGACAGCAGGTTCAGGAACCGATTGCGTTCTGCCGGATCAAGGCCCGCCGTCGGCTCGTCCACAATGATCAGCCGCGGCTTCCCGAGTAGCGCCTGCGCGATTCCGAAGCGCTGCTTCATGCCCCCGGAGTAGGTGCTCAGCGCCTTCTTCCGGAACTCCCAGAGGTTGGTCTGGTGCAGCAGCGCCTCGACGATCTCCTTACGCTCGCCGGGCACCGTTATGCCCTTCATCACGGCAAGATGCGAGAGCAGATCCAGTGCGGACATCTTCGGATATACACCGAACTCCTGCGGAAGATACCCGAGCGTCTGACGAACGGCATCCTTCTGCTTCAGAACGTCAATGTTGTCGAGCGTAATGGAGCCGCTATCGGGCTCCTGCAGCGTGGCGATTGTGCGCATCAGCGTGCTCTTGCCGGCGCCGTTCGGTCCCAGCAAACCGAACATGTTGTTGCCGATGGTGAGGGAGATGTTCTTGAGCGCTTGCACCCCGTTGGGATAAGTCTTCGAGAGCCCGGTAATCGTCAATGACATAGAAGGCCTTTCGATAAGGCTGTTCAGGTTACGCTGGCAGGCCCGGTGGTTGTTCCCCTAGTATTGTCCAAATCCCGATGAGTGACACTAAAATTCGGCAGCAGGGAGCCGGCCTCCGTCATAGCCCAGTCGATCCACGTCCCCTATAACAATCGAGACACGTCGCGCCAGATCGGCGCATTGCCGGGCAGAGTAGGCGCTCGGGCAGCCGGGTTTCGCCAAGCTGCGAACGGACAGGATGCGCCGCGCGGCTGGAAACGCGGCACTTGCTCCTATACTGAAGACGTATCCCTCCATTCAATCCATTCACTCTGCCAGGTCTCGAGGTTCCTTATGCGCAGTCTTGTAATCGCCACACTTCTCGTCGGGTGTTGCGTTTCCCTTCAGGCTTCGGACTACACCGTGCTCGCCACGCCGACTACGGTGGAGTGGGGCCACTACTCAGCCATCGCCAAGCCGGCAATCACGATCCACAGCGGGGACACGGTCACCATGCAGACCTTGTCCACCTGCGGGTCAACGGATCGGCTGATCGCACGCGGAGTCAAAGCGGAGGACATACCGGCTTACAATGAAGCGGTGTACAAGGGGGTTCCGGATAGCGAGAAGGGGCCGGGAGGTCACATTCTCACGGGACCGGTCTTTGTGGAGGAAGCCGAACCGGGCGATGTGCTCGAGGTGCAGATTCTGAAGGTCGATCTGGATACAAACTTCGCATGCAATGGATTTGGCTTGCATCGCGGATTTCTGCCGATGGAGTTCCCCTACAGTCGGCAGCGGATCATACCTCTCGATCGCCAGAAGATGATTGCCCACTTTATGCCGGGGATTGACATACCGCTGCATCCCTTCTTTGGCAGCATGGGCGTGGCTCCTGGTTCGGGACAGGTGGACAGCGCGCCTCCCTTCTCCCATGCGGGGAATATGGACAACAAGGAGTTGGTCGCGGGCACAACTCTCTACATCCCGGTGGCCACCAGGGGCGCTTTATTCATTGCGGGTGATGGCCATGCGGGCCAGGGCAACGGAGAAGTGGATATCACGGCGATGGAGACCTTTCTTACCGGCACCTTCAAGTTCACCGTGATCAAAAATAAGCCGCTGCTGTGGCCGCGGGCGGAGACGCCGGCGTACTACATCTCCATGGGGTTCAGCCCCGATCTCAAAGAAGCCACCGAGCACGCCCTGCGCGATATGATCGACTTCCTGGTGGAAGAGAAGCACATGAGCCGCGACGATGCCTACATGCTGTCCAGTGTCGCCGTGGACCTGGACATCACTCAGCTTGTGGATGGCAATGTGGGCGTGCACGCCATGTGTCCGAAGGACATCTTTACGTCCTCAACCGGGCAGTAGAGTTCTGCGGCCGTCGGCGTAGCGGAGTCATTTTCGCGAGCGCGCAGCTTCTCTCCAGCAGTGCTTCCATAGCCGGGCAAAGTTCAGTGTTTCGCGGCAGTGAGCGCGCGGTTGACGGGTGAGGCGGTCGATCCAGGTTCCAGACGGCATGCGGCGGGGACGTTGGTCATCTGACGGGCGAAGATCCGATGGCTGAGGGTGCCGGGCTGGAGGGTCGCCCAGTAGCTCGTGCGCGAGATGAGGGGCTTGCTTTGGATGATGATCTGGTGCTCCATAATCTTCAGGCCGCAGGCGAGATTGTTCGTGGGCTGGAGGATGGTGCGGGCAGGATCCTTCTCGGGAAGAGTACGATCGCGGGCGTAGTCGAAGGGGCAATCGTAGCGCTGGGCGTCCTGGTAGGTGAGTTGAAGGAGGCCTTCCTGGTGAGTGGCATGCCGGGTGACGCGGTCTATATGGTCGACGGCAGGTTGGGTGTGGTGGACGTCGGAAGTGGGGTTGAGGCCCGCCTCTGCGCCGGCAAGCGCCTGGAAGGTGTAGGCCCAGAAGGCGCGCTTCTCCGGCTCTGACTCTTGCGCGAAGCGGGGGCAGTAGCTGCGGACGGCGCGGGCAGCCTTGGCGGAGAGGAGACTGGGCGGGAGAGACCGCTCAATGAAGACGTTCCATTGGGTATCCCAAATATTGCCGCCAAGCTCTTCTTTCTTCTTTTCGATCGGCGTGGAGGGCGGCTGTTTGAGCAGGATCTGCGGAGTGCTTTGGGGCCGGGGTGCGGGTTTCTGACAGCCCGTGACCATGAGGGCGGCGAGCGCGAGATGGAGGGAGCGGAGCTTCATCGGGACCGCGGGAGGGTTTGGTTCCTGCTGATTTGCTAGTATGCGGCATTATGCGCTGTGCTGGGATCGGACCGCGCCTACGATCCCAGGTAGGCACTCACCCTTTGGAATTGCAACGGCGCATACAGCTCATACACGGCCGTTCCTTCCAGCCTGACCGTGCCCGCACCCGTGACGCCCGATCTGCTCGTGCCGGTGATCGGCGGCAGCACCCCCCAACGACAAAGAGGTGACCACGACCATCGCGGCGCCGCACAACGTCGAAGAGGCTTAACTGGACGTTATCTCGCAGGGCCAGGCGGACGATCGTATGCGCCCACGCTGATCTCTTCTTCGACACCGCGCGCTTTACGGAGACGGTTTCGATCCCATCACCGAAGAGCGAATGCCTCTCTCCCACCTGACCGAGCGCGGCGTTCCAAATCCTGGACGACTTCCTCGGCTTCACGAGTGCATTTCTCCTTTAGGTGTGTCCGGAAGCTGCAACTCTCGGCGTTGTTTTTCCCCTAGAACAACATTCGCATGCTTCGTCCGGTTCCCAGTAAAAGGAGAAATGCGCTAGTGCATACGATCATCGAGATCGGCTGGTGGAGTTCCTTCCCCGAAGTCTCTTGACAAAACAAACGATTGTAGTAATTATTACTATGCCTGTTTGGAGGAAGCCTTGGCCACGCCGAAATTATCGAAGCTGGAGTTTCAAATCATGGAGGTGCTCTGGACTAGGAGCGAGACCTCGCTCCGTGAAATTCAGGAGTCTTTTCCGGCGAAGCAGCAGCCCGCCTACACCACCATTCAGACCACCGTGTATCGAATGGAGGCGAAAGGAATCGTGCAGCGCGTGCGTAAGGTAGGAAACTTCCACCTCTTCGCTGCTGCGATCACGCGGAACGCGGCACAGAGCAGACTGATCGATGATTTGTTGGCGCTCTTTGGAGGCCGCTCGCAACCGGTGATGGCGCACCTGATCGAGTCGGGCAAATTGTCTCTCGCAGATGTGAAGGAGGCGGAAAAAGCCTTGCGTCGGCTTTCCGCAAAGGAGAAGTAGCGATGCCATTTTCCACATTAGGAAATCAGGGTTGGCTTGCGTCGGTCGTAAACCACCTGTGGCAATCGACGCTCGTGATTTTGCTGGCGTGGCTGCTTACGTTGGCGTTGAAGCGTAACGAGGCAAGGACGCGCTACTGGGTTTGGATGGTTGCGTCGCTAAAACTCCTTGTTCCATTCTCGTTGTTCATTTTCATCGGAGAATTGCTGCGCCCGGCCGCCGCGATTCCGGCGCCAAGTCCTCACTTTGCTGCCGCAATCGTGAACATGACACAACCTTTCTCGCCGAGCGCTGAGCCAGCGATTGCAGCTCTTTCCAAGCCGGCGGTTCCCGCCCCGGCGCCGCACCATCCTGATCTGCTGCGGATGATTTTGTTAGCTGTGTGGCTCTGCGGGTTTTTGCTGCTGCTAGTGCGGTGGGCGCGCCGTTGGCGGGTACTTCGTGCGACGGTGCGTTCCGCCGCCTCGATGCCGCTGCGGGCCGAGGTTCCCGTTCTCTCATCCTCGCTTCTGCTTGAGCCTGGGATCTTCGGCATCTTTTGTCCGGTGCTTCTGCTTCCAGAAAAGATTCTGAATCGGCTTTCAGTTCCGCAGCTTCGCAGTATCCTGGCGCATGAGATGTGCCACGTTCGCCGCCGCGACAACCTGACGGCTGCGATCCACATGGTGGTCGAAGCGATCTTCTGGTTTCATCCAGCGGTATGGTGGATTGGGACTCGCTTGATCGAAGAGCGGGAACGGGCCTGCGACGAAGCCGTGTTGCAACTAGGAAACGATGCGGAAGTGTATGCGCAGAGCCTTCTCAACGTCTGCAAGTTTTATACAGAGTCTCCCGTGGCGTGTATGTCAGGCGTTACGGGTTCGGACCTGAAGCGCCGGATTGTCCGCATTATGACGGAGCAGACCGGGCGGAAACTTGACCTGAGCAGAAAGCTGCTTCTGAGCCTGGCTGCAATGATCGCCGTGGCATTGCCGGTCGGCTTCGGCCTCGTGCATGCCACGCAAGTCCGCGCTCAATCCGCGCCAGCAAACTCAGCCGCAAACATCGCCGCCACCTGGCAGGGGACACTGCACACCGATCGGGACACACGCTTCGTGACTAAAATCAGCAAGGCGAGTGACGGGACGCTACGGGCGACCTTTTACAACATCGACGGCCCACCTGACGCCATCCCCGCTGTTTCCACAACGCTTAGCGGTTCTTTGCTGAAGCTTGAGCTTCCCTTTGCCACGTATGAAGGCGCTCTGAGCGCCGATGGCAACCTCATCACAGGGACGTGGAGGCAAGGACAGAATCCGCTGCCGCTCAATTTTGCGCGCGCCACGAACGAGACCAAGTGGACGATTCCTCAGCCTCCGCCGCGGCCGGCTCCCATGACTGCGGACGCAAATCCGGTCTTTCAAGTCGCCACCATCAAGCCAAGCAGGCCGGATGAACATGGGCCGAGGTACGACTTTCGGGGTCGCCGCTTTTCAGTCATTCACGCTTCGCTGAGCGACCTCCTGAAGTTCTCCTACGGACTTCAACAAAGCCAGATTTCGAAGGCGCAGGATTGGGTCAATTCAGAGAGTTATGATGTCTCCGCCGAGCCCGACGGGGAGGGAGAGCCAAGCATCAAGCAGTGGGAATCGATGGTCGCGAAGCTGATGGCGGATCGCTTTGCGTTGAAATTTCATCTCGAGAAACAAGAACAATCCGTGTACGTGCTCACAGTGGCCAGGACCGGTCCAAAACTCACGAGGAGTGAGAGTGACCCGAGTGCGCCTGGGGGGATCGGATTCGGACCACCTGGAAACTTTGGCGCGACCAACCAGACGATGCCGGAGGTTGCCGATGCGCTGGGCCAGGGCGTTCTGAACCGGCCCGTAGTGGATCGGACCGGACTCACGGGAAGGTTCGATCTCCGGTTGACGTGGACACCGGATGGGCCGGCGCCTGCGACGGAAAATTCCAATGCCCCTTTGGATTTCTTCACCGCGATCCAGGAGCAGTTGGGTTTGAAGGTAGTATCGACCAAAGCTCCTGTCGATGTTCTCGTGATCGACCGCGTCGGAAGGCCTTCTGCGAATTAACAGGCGTCCTTCTCGCTGGACTAGAGTAGTGACAGGGTGACCGTGCCCTCGAGTCCAACCGGGCTGCAGCTCAGACAACTTTATCGAGGGCCGCGGCCACTCCCTTGCGGGCGGCTCGGACGGCCCCTGCTGCCGTCCGGCCGGCGGTCATGGTATGCGCCAGCGCCGATCGCTTCTGTGACCCGGAGTGCTCTACAGAGACGGTTTCAATCCCGCCACCGAAAAGCGAGTGCCTGTCTTCCATCCGATCGAGCGCGGCGTTCAATTCCGAGATAACCTCCTCGGCCTCATCAGCGAAAACAATCAATTCGAGACTGATTTTCTTGTAGGGCAACTGAGTACCTCCAGCCCTCGATCTTACGCCGGCGGTGGGCAGCAAGGGGCTATTTGCTTGCGAACAGCGGAAGAGAAGATCTGCAACTTCAACGCTCCCGAGTTCAAGAGCAGAGTCAGCGGAAAAGTAAAGATTGTGAGTGTGGAAAAAATGGTCGGGACGACTAGATTCGAACTAGCGACCTCACCCACCCCAAGGGTGCGCTCTACCAGGCTGAGCCACGTCCCGACTTGCTGCAGGTGCCGCTCGCGCCTTAGGGCCAGCGGCTGGGATACCTTCAGTCTACACCACGGCGGTTGTTCGGTTGACGTCCGGTCCAGCGAACGCTTAGGTCCCGACCTGGCGGGCGACGCAATTAATGAGCGGGAGCGACGTACTCTGCGGGCAGTTCCCCGCCGGTACCGAAAAAGAACTCGTTCATCTGCTCGACCAGGAACTCTTGCGCCTCCCGCGTCCAGGGCTGCAGGCGGTACTCGTTGAGCAGCATCTTCTGACGCTCGACCCACTCACCCCAGGCCTTTTTGGAGACATTCTTGTAGATCTTCTGCCCGAAGTCGGAGTCAAACGGCGGCTCGTCCAGGCCCTCCATCTCGGCTTTGTACTTTGTGCAGAACACCATGTGCGGCATCGTGAAGGCTCCTTGCCTGTAGTTTACCTGAGGATGCTGGAGGTTTGCCCGCTGAAGCCGGGCCGACTCAATGCAGCGCGCCGGCCCATAACGGCTCCCCGCCCCAGCCGCAAATAAGCAGCCGGACCAGGCATGCCGCCGGTTTTCTATAATTCTTGCGATGCCTTCCACGCACAATCGCCACGGACAAATTGCCGCTCTGCAAGAGCTGTCCCCCGACCAGCAGATCGAGGCGCTGCGCGAGGAACTGCGTCACCACGAGCACCTGTACTACGTGCTCGATGCACCCGACTGGACCGACGCGCAGTATGACGCCCGCATGAACCAGTTGCGCGCGCTCGAGGCGGAGCACCCGGAGCTGGTCACGTCCGACTCGCCCACGCAACGGGTCGGCGGCAAGCCCGCGGAGGGTTTCGCAAAAGTGGCGCACTCGCGGCCCATGCTGTCGCTCGACAACGCCTACGATGAGGCCGAACTGCGCGCCTGGGCCGACCGCGTAGCCGGTGGGCTCGCGCTGGGCGAGAGCGTGCGTTACGTCTGCGAGCTCAAGCTGGACGGGCTCTCGCTGGCTCTGCAGTACGAGCCCGGCCGGCGCGGCGAGGCCGTGCTCAGGAGCGGCGTCACCCGCGGCGACGGCAGCGTCGGTGAAGATGTGACCAGCAACGTCCGCACCATACGCAGCGTCCCGCTGCACATCAGTGCCGCGAAGCTGGCCCAGGCCGGGCTGCCGCCACAGTTTGAAGTACGCGGCGAGGTGGTGCTGCCGCAGAAGGCATTCGACGCGATGAACGCCGAGCGCGAAGCCGCGGGGATGGCTCCAGCAGCCAATCCGCGCAATGCGGCCGCGGGCGCCATTCGAACTCTGGAGCCGAATATCGTCGCACAGCGCCGTCTGGAGTTCTTCGCATACTTTCTTCTGCGCGGCCCGGACTTCGAAGCGCGGGCTTCACAGGCGATGTCTGCGGGCGAGCCGCTGCTGGCCAGCCAGAGTACGGCGCTGCAGGCGTTGCGCGATGCGGGTCTTCGGGTCAACGAGCATGCACGCACGGTGAAATCAATTGACGAGGTGCTCGCCTTCATCGGCGAAGCGGAGGACCTGCGCCACAAGCTGGCGTATGAAATTGATGGCGTCGTGATCAAGGTCGACGCCATCGCACAGCAGCGGCGACTGGGCTTTACCGGCAAGGCTCCGCGCTGGGCCGTCGCCTACAAGTTCCCCGCGCAGGCAGCGGTCACGCAGCTTCAGGATGTTCTGTTTCAGGTGGGCCGAACGGGCAAGGTAACTCCTGTTGCCGTGCTCGCTCCCGTGTTCATCGGAGGGACCACGGTTACGCGCGCAACGCTGCACAATGCGGACGAGATCGCTCGACTGGGCGTTCGCATCGGCGACCGGGTCTCGGTCGAGCGCGGCGGCGATGTGATCCCCAAGATTACCGAGGTGGTCCCTGCATCGCCTCACTCGCAGGCTCAGGCCGCAGGTAAGCTGCGGGACATCGTCTTCCCCAGCCTCTGTCCGGTGTGCGCCACTGTGCTGGTGCGCGCCGAAGGCGAGATCGACTGGCGCTGTGTGAACGCCGCCTGCCCGGCGCGCGTACGCGAGGAGTTGCTGCACTGGAGCTCGCGTCGCGTCATGAACATTGAGGGACTGGGCGAGTCGATGGTCGCGCAGCTGCTCGGGCAGAGTGCCTCGCTGGTCGGAGATACCGGTGCTGATGCAATCGACGAGGGCGCCGCAGAGCAGGGCGAGGGCGCTGCAGAGCAGGGCGAGAGTGCTGCAGAGCAGATTAGGGAAACCGGCGAGCCGGTGCGTGTGCGCGAGCCCCTGCTACGCAGCGTAGCCGGTCTATACGAACTCAGGCGCGAGCAACTGCTCTCATTGGAACGTGTCGGCGAGAAGACCGCCGATGCGCTGCTGGCGCAGATCGAACGCTCCAAGAAGGCCCCCTTGGCGCGTGTGCTGCTGGGTCTGGGAGTCCGCTTCGTCGGGGAGCGCACGGCGCAGCTGCTGGCCCAGCACTTCGGGAGCATCAACGCGCTCATGCAGGCCAGCGCCGGCGATCTCGAGCAGATCAACGAGGTAGGACCCAGGGTCGCACAGGCGATCTTCGAGTTTTTCGCCGAGCCGAAGAACGTCCAGCTGGTGGAGCGGCTGCAACAGCTCGGCGTCACGATGAAGGGCGAGAAGAAGATCATCGGTACGGCATTGGCAGGGTTGACCTTTGTGCTTACCGGGACCCTGCCGACGCTTACGCGCGACGAGGCCAAGCAGCGCATTGAGGCGGCGGGAGGAAAGATCTCCGGCTCGGTGAGTAAGAAGACCCACTACGTGGTTGCCGGCGAAGAAGCGGGATCGAAGCTCGAGAGAGCCCAGCAGCTTGGGGTCACCGTGCTGGACGAAGCCGCGCTGTTGAAGATGCTGGCCTGACCCCTTGAGCTTTCCGGCCGCCTTACCTCGCAGCGGTGGCTGGCGGGCGTTGGGCTATCGTACCGGACATGTGAACTGCAGCGTCGCCGGCCGCGAGGCGTCCTCTCAGTGAGCCTGTGGGTTGGCGCCGTGCTGCTGGATCGCCAGGTCAGCCGTCAGCGCATCGAGCGCTGAGATCAGGCTGCCCGTGTCTCCTTCCTGCGGGGGGCCGGCCCAGTTTACGGAAAAGCGATTTGAACCGGTTCGCGCGTTTGTCCAGATACTCTCCGCATTGCGCACGACAAGCCGCGAAAGCTGCGGGGAAGGGGAGATTCTCAGCAGCGGCGCCAGGTTGCGGACGAAGATTCCCTTGAATTGCACACCGTCCGCGCCACATTGCGGTTCACACGGATCGTGAAGCACACCGTTAGCGTCGGTGAGGTGCTCGCTGGCGGCCACGGCGATCCGTTTCGCCTCCGCCAGATCGCCTGGCTCATGGCTCAGCTGGTACAGGCCGGTGAGCCCTCCCAGGATGACGCCCTGGTTGTAGCTCCATGTCGTCTTTCCATTGTTACGACAGGATGCGTCGAGGCCGTCATTGATCAGCCAATCCTGGTTGATCATGCCGGAAGCCCGGAACCAACGCCATTCCTTCGTCGCCCACTGCAGATAGCGGGCTCGGCTGCGACCCTCGTGCGTGGCTGCCAGACCCACTGCAACCGAGAGAAACAGCTCGTTTGCAATGGCGTTCTTGTAGCGAACATTCTTCTTCCACCAGATGCCGCCTCCGCAGGTATCGGACCAGCCCCCGGCCATGTCGGCGAAGATGGATTCGGCCATGATGCGATAGCGGGGGTCCGGCCGCAATCGATAGACATCGAGCCACGCCAACGCCCACCAGCCTTCATCGTCATAAAACTCGTTGAGAAAGCCGGGCGCATGGTCCTGGGCAACACGGAACGTGGTTCTGAAGATGCCATCGAAAGAACTGGTCGGCAGCACGCGAGCCGCGTTCGCCAGGGCTGTGATCCCGTTCGCCGAGTTCCACCACCCCGTGCCTTGAAAGAGGCCCGTAGCGGGGTCGTAAGCGGAGGCCAGACTCTGCGCGGCAATCTGGACTCTCTCGGCCGAGCTGGGTTGACTGCCGGCAGGTGCGGATTGTGCGGAACCTTGTCCGCGGTCCGGAAAAGTGAGCACGAAGGCCCCGAGAAGGAGCCAGCGGGCGTAGCGGAGTTCCCATGCCATAAAGCTATATTGCACCAGCAGGACGGCCCGGCGCTCTCAGGCCCGCTCGTCTTCCCGGCTCTATAGCAAACCTATGGGACCGCGTAGCC
>CAXUIM010000034.1:16518-21041 GCA_964250885.1 uncultured Acidobacteriaceae bacterium
CTATGGGACCGCGTAGCCCGAATTCGGTATTGTTGTTGGAGTGACGAGCGAACCGTTTCCAGCAGTCAGTCAAGATGCCCCGTGCGGCGGCCTGAACCGCCGCGGCTTCATCAGCAAAGGCCTTCAGTTCGCCGCCGCGGCTGGGGCTGGTATAGACCTGCCCGGCTTCGCCGGAAGCAGATGGACCGCAGCCACCGGTCAGCGGCCTTCCCCGGCGGAGCGACGCTTTCGCAGCACCGCCGTCGAGGCCTACCTCGCTGCGACAGCCCCAAGGATCGGCGATCCCGTTCTGCGCAGGCTGTTCACCAACTGCTTCCCGAACACGCTGGATACCACAGTGGTCCCCGGCGAGTTCAACGACAAGCCGGACACCGCCGTGATCACCGGCGATATCCCGGCCATGTGGCTGCGCGACTCCTCCGCCCAGATCTGGCCGTACCTGCCCTTCGCCGCGAAAGACGAGCCGCTGCGCCGGCTGCTTGAAGGTGTGATCCGCAGGCAGACCCGCTGCCTGTTGATCGACACCTACGCCAATTCATTCATGGCAGATCTCTCTGCTCCTCCGCTGGAGTGGAGTCGCCACGATCGCACCGAGATGAAGCTTGGTGTGGGCGAGCGCAAGTACGAGCTCGATTCACTCTGCTATCCGATTCGCCTGGCCCATGGCTACTGGAAGGCCACAGGAGATACCGCGCCTTTCGACAGTAAGTGGAACGCTGCCATGACGGCCGTTGTACAGACCATGCGCGCACAGCAACGCCGCCACGGGGATGGTCCGTATCGGTTTCAGCGTGCGGGGTTCCAGCCCACCGACTCTCTGGTCAACGGCATCGGTTATCCCTCCAGGCCGGTCGGCCTGATCGCCTCCTGCTTTCGGCCCTCGGACGACGCCTGCCTGCTGCCGTTCCTGGTACCCGCCAACCTCTTCGCCGTAACCTCGCTCCGGCAGCTGGCGGAGCTCTCCACCGCTGTTCTGCGGGATCAGGCGCTGGCTGCGGACGCGACGGCGCTGGCCCAGGAAGTAGCCGCCGCTCTGCAGCAGTACGCTGTAGCCGCTACGCCATCCGGGAAAATCTGGGCGTACGAGGTGGATGGTTTCGGCGGACAGGTCTTGATGGACGATGCCAACGTTCCCAGCCTGCTCGGGCTGCCCTACCTCAATGCCTCGCCGGAGCCGGAGATCTACGCGCGGACGCGAGCTTTCGTGTGGAGCCAATCCAATCCATGGTTCTTCCAGGGGTCGGCCGGAGAAGGAATCGGGGGCCCGCATATAGGCCCGGGCAGCATCTGGCCGATGTCGCAGATCATCTTTGCCCTGACCAGCAATTCACCGGACGAGATCCACCGCATGATTCAGATTCTGAAGGCGGGCTCTGCAGGGACGGGCTTCATCCACGAGAGCTACCGCGAGAACAATGCGCGACAATACACACGTCCATGGTTCGCCTGGGCCAACACCCTTTTCGGAGAAATGATTGGCCGCGTAGCAAGGGAAGCCCCTGCAATGCTTGTCTGATTGAGCCGCCGCGGAATTTTCGGCAGCAACTTGACACAGTGCGCTCCCCCAGGCCATATCGTCCTGGAGTTACGCAACAGGGGGGCATGCCTCTCTATCACTGGGCCGACCAGCTTGAAAGACTCAGGAGTCAACCCTATTGCAGTTCAGAGACCAGGGAGCCCACTGGATGGAAAATCGCCTTCCGCGCCGCGACTCCGGCCGGCTCTCCGCGCCGGTACATCAGATACGCGGCAATCACTCCTGCTGTTACCGTTCCCCAAAAGATGGCTCGTCTCATAGCGCTTCATGTCTCCTGTAAGTAGGATGCGGAGCGGTAGTGTCCGGTATCTTTCAGACGGCGGTCTCTAAGATCGAAACAGTCCCCAGTTGCGCGGTATTGCTTGCACCACGTGAAATCGCAAGGGTCTTTATCTCCCAGGGGGAGAGATCCACATCTTCATCTACCTTCAGGCTCGGAAGACGGATACGGGCCTTCGTCTCTTGTCCGGCGCGCTCCTGCATTCGTACGATCACGCTGTTCCCCTGCTCCGCCTGCTTCAAGGCGAGCACCTCGATATTGCTGGGACCTATCTCAAGAAAAGAATCTTCCCAGGGCCGTGTTCCACTATGGCGCGAGTCGAGTACGTATTCGGCGGGCGCCTGTAGTTCCGCGGCCCGGCGATCGAGCGCGAGGCTGGTGTACGGCCCTTGGCCCCGAATCAACCAGAAGGTCCTCTCCTGCCGCCCTTGGTCTTGCCAGGCGTACCATCCACCCTGTTTCACCTTGTTCGGATTGTGCCGCGCGTACGGTGCCGATCGAACCAGAATAGTGCGTAACTTCGCATCCAGACAGTCAAAGCTGTAGGTCTGGTCATTAATCAAAGCAAGAGTGTATTCCTGGCCATTGATCGGTCCTTGAAGAGCGACCCAATCCTGATAGGGCTCCTCATTTCCGCTCGCAGGGAGCTGAACTGCCGCGCCCGGAAGTTTGGCCAAGACTTTTGGCGCGACCATTGCGGCCGGAATCTCGAGCTTCAGTATCTGTTCATGCTCCCGCCAGTCGATGACGAAGTAAAGTTTGACAGCATCGGTTGCCGCATACTCCGTAATGTCGACTGTTATCTCCGAACTCCGCCATGTCAGTGTCTGACGGGTCACCCGAGCCACAGAGCCGCTCTCCACAATTTGTGACGAGACAAAAGTTGGTCTGCCCATCTCGGTTCGGAACGCATCAACATCATGGGCCCAGGTGTCACTCTTATCTTCGATGACAGCAAGTTCCAGGCTTCCCGACAGGAGTTCCGTTCCATTGTCAGCACGGAAGGATTTCACTCCGAAACCATTCTGTGAAACCGAAACCAACTCGGAAAAGGCGTGGACGGGCGGAGGTGTATCTCTCTCCAAGGTGAACACTTTATAGCCACAGGGCTGGCAACTCTACCCAGGCTGCCAAACGCGGATAGAAGTTGGTCATGCTATCGGAAGGCGCCATCTGCAGGGCTATTTGACTTCCATCGCTCGCCTTGAGATGGGTGTAGCGATTGGTTGTCTCATCGGTCTTGTAGTGGAATTCCAGCAGCGCCTTCCGGCGCCAAGGGAGCGGATTGAAGGCGAATACTGCGCCTTCCGGAACAGCATGCAGGTCAACCTGCTTCGCCAGTCTCAACAGGCTGGTGTTGCTCCATTCGAGGGAGGTTTGGCAGGCCAGGCCTATAGCGTCGCGTGCATCTTCATAGTCCGAGTAGAGTGCTGTTCCGGCAAGAGTGTCATGGAACTGGGTGAAGAGTAACCGTGCCCATGCATCTGCAAAGAGCGTTCCAGGATAGCTAGGTCCAGGATTCAGAGAAGCAACAAGCGCGATCGACTCTGCCCTGAAAAGCCGGTGTTCGGCCCGGCGGTTCTGATATTTTTCTTGACCACAAGCCGAGTAGCAGCCCCGCGCGTGATGTTGAAGGCTACCCGTGACCACCGGTAACTTGTCGATCGAGATAGAGGCTTCCAGCGAGGCAAAGAATTCATGCAGCGTGCTCCAGCGCAGCTCAGGAAGGGTCGGATCTCCCTGCATAGCCATAACCTGCTTGATGTAGGCCTTGGTCACAGCCCCGCCGTGATCACCCACTCCCAGAAAGAATGCCCCGTCACTCGCGCCTTCGGGAAACGCATGGGCTGCTGAATCGCGGATGTGATCCGGAGACCAATCGTAATCCCCATGGATGCGATAGGTCATGATTCGCGAGCCATCGGGACCCTGCCACCAGAAGAGACGGGGTAAGTCCATCGCAAATTCCTGCGGGCGCATGAAGACGTAGTACTTGTAACCTGCGTGCTTGAGGATAGTTGGAAGGCCGGCGGCGTGCCCAAAGGAATCCGGGTTGAAGCCGATCTCCACATTCGCGCCCAATGCCTGCTGGCAATATTTCTTGCCATATAGACAATGGCGAGCAAAGCTCTCGGTGGCGGGGATGTTACAGTCTGGTTCAACAGGCCATCCGCCCACGACCTCCCACCGGCCTTCCCTGATCCGGTCGAGAATCTCCTGAAACATCCCAGGATCCGCGTCTTGAACCCACTCATAATGAATGGCTGAGGAGTGGCTGTATCGAAAGCCGGGCGACTCCTGCATCCGGTCCAAGGCACTGCGGAATGTCGTGAGTACAACATCAGCAGCATCAGTCCAGGGCCACAGCCAGGCAGCATCAATATGAGAGTGGCCTATGATGTGCAAGACTCGGCGTGATCCGGCCCCTTGAGCGGTATGCTCCCCAAGCAACTGCGTAGTAGCCAGGGTTCCGATCGCGGTTGCGCCGGCAACAAGAAATTCCCTTCTCGACAGCCCCGGTGAAGCAATTTCGTTCGGCATCTTGCTGTTGATCATACCTGCCGCTGTGTGACCTCGACCCTCTCGAGAATGCCACACCGGCGCATCGATGACGCAGAAAAGCCCACTCCGAAGAGTGGGCTTTTCGTGGATTATGCCGGCGATCACCTAATCTCCCACACACTTACGCGTGCAGTACCATCGGCC
>CAXUIM010000035.1:0-20962 GCA_964250885.1 uncultured Acidobacteriaceae bacterium
GATTCACTCTAGAGTAACCCGGACCGCACCGGGCGCGGTCGACCGGCAGCCCCCCCGATCGTTTCTCCTGCGGGTGGTGAGCGCGGCTTTGGGTTCCATCGCCGTTTCCCTCGAAGAAACGGCACTTGCACAAGGTATCCGCGTCACAGTAGCAGGAGAAAGGCTTTAAGAGCTTGTTGAAAAGCACCTCGGATGTCCGCGAGGCAAGTACGAAACCCGCAATCAAAGCGGGTTTCGCGAAGCTAACGAAGCCACAAAAGCCGATTTTCAACAAGCTCCTAGTGCCTGTTCTGGTCCACCAGGGGGCGCAGCCGCTCGATGATCTTGGCCACCTGTGTATCGTTGCCATACCCATCGCGAACCGCGCGTTCCCTGCCGGCGGCGGCGACTCGGTCGCGGGCTGCTTCATCTGGCAGATACCGTGCGATCTTGGCCGCACACTCTTCGAACCCGGTGAAGAACACCGCCTCTTCATCTTCGCGGAACTTCAGGCTGTGGCCCACGGAGCGCTCCGCCAGCAGAAACCCTCCGCAGGCCGCGATCTCAAAGCTCTTGTGAACAAACTCATCCTGATTGGAGTGCGTGATGAAGCTCAGGTTGACCTTCGACCGCCAGATGGCCTCGCGGTAGGCCGCTCCATAAAGCTCTGTGCCGGTGTACAGCGCTTGCGCCGCGTCCGCGCTCAGCCGGACGTTCCACATCCGATCCCCAGAGATCACCACAGGAAACCCACGGTCTTTCCACAGCCGGGTAAGAAACTCGGGCCGGTCATCATACGACGTTCCTATGAACGACACGCCCCGGTCGCGCTGCGCATCACTGAGGGACGCCGGCGGAGAAAAGTGAATGGTGGGCTCGTACGCGGTTTGAATCTTGAGCACATCGTGGGCGCCCCGCTGCGTATAGTCCACGATGTTCTTATCGCGCTGCACCACATGCAGATCGAAGTGCGGAATGTCTTTCATGTAGAGCCGCCAGCCCGGGTCGCGGCGAGGACCGAACGCGTTATCGATCATGTAGCTGACCGTGGCGATCCCCATGGCCCGCAGCCGTTCGAGCGTGGCGGGCTGCAAGCCCAGCAGTTTATCGGCCCAGAACACGTCGGGACGTTCGCTTCGAGCCATGGCGAGGATGTCGCGGTTCAGCCGCCAGACCGCGGGTCCGGTCTGGGCCCGATGCACCACCTTGCGCAGCAGATCGCTTGCCGGCTGATAGTGAAAGCTATCGATCGGCAGAACGGTATGGCCTAGCCGCTCCAGGGCCCACAGCCGGTACAGCGCAGAGTCGTGGGGCGACAGTTGCGCCGCGTAAAGAACCTTCACCGTCCCTAAGCTCCTAGTCCCCGCGGAGCTGGCCGATCACCTGCTCCGCGTGTATGGCGCCGGCGATGCGGCCATGATGATCGGTCACGGGCAGCGACCTAAGGTTGTACTTGTCGAACAGCTCGGCCACCTCTCGATCACTGGCGTTCAGCCCGCAGCTGACGTTATGGCCCTCCGAGAGGGTCTCCAGCTTCGTGTCGGGAGACGAGAGCAGCAACCGGGGCAGCACGACGACTCCAGAAAGCCTCTCCCCCTCGCGAGTCAGATAAATCTCGGCTATCGTATCCGGGTTGCCCTCGAGGCGCCGCAAGGCTTCCACCGCATCCGCTACGGTCGCGCTTTGCGGGACACTGACGAACGCCGTGGTCATGCGGCCGGCGGCGGAGTTCGCCGAGAATTCCAGCAGCTCCTCCACATCCTGCCGCTCTTCCGGCTCCATCTCCTCCAGGATGGCCTCCGACTCCTCGTCGGAGAGCTCGCCCAGCACGTCGGCTGCCGCGCCCGGATCCATCTCCTCCAGAATGTCGGCGGCGCGTTCGGAGTCGAGCCCCTGCAGCAGGGCCTTCTGCAGCTTCGGTTCGACCTCCTCCAGGGCCTCGGCCGCCGTCTCCTCCGGCAGGCTGGAGAACACGGCATCCCGTTCGGCCGGCGCCAGATCTTCCAGGATCTCCGCGATATCGGCCGGGTGCAGCTTGGCCAGGCGCTGTTGACCGATCTTCAGCCGGACCCTGCGGGCCGGATCCCGCTCGATCAGGTCCACCCACTCCCAGGGGATCACGCGCGGCTTCAGGTGTGCCGTGATGTCCGCCACCATGCCGACGGGCAGTCCCTTCAACAGTCGACGCAGCGCTCCGCGGTTGCCCACTTCGACTTCCTGGATGGTCAGCCCGGCCGTCTCTCCCTCCCGGGCGCCGGGCTGCCAGGCCAGGTTCACGTCATTGACTCGAACCACCTTACGTCCGTCAACATCAATGATCTGCTGGTCCAGCAGGTCATGATCCAGCAACAGGTAATGTTTGTGGTGGTCTAGACACTCCGGGGTCCGGGTGGCATGCAGAACCGAATCGTTCCCCATGGGCCAGACCACATGCACCACAGGCAGCAGCAGACTGCGGCGGTGGTCTCCCCCAGGCGGGCGCAACACCAGGGCCGCCACGCGCGTGCCGTCCTGAGCCACGTCCGCGGCGAACTCCCGGATGCGGCCCAATTTCTTGCCGTCGCGATCGACGACGCTCATCCCCAGCATCGCGGACACACTCGTCGGAATGGGGTGCCTCTCGCTCATGGCTTTTCCTAAAGCAGTATCGCTGTAAATGTACCCAGGGCCTCGGGTCGCAACGCGTTGTTCTTGAGAAGAACGGCACTCGTACACTTTGGATCGGACGCAATGACAGCGATACTGTTCTAAGCTAATCCATTCCTGGTGTGTGGCGGGGGCCCCGGCTGTGTTCCGCTACCCCAAGCCCACGGCCCCAACGCATCGCCGGAACACAGCAGCGGGAACAAAGCAGGCGAAGCCCGGAGGCTTCGCCACGATGATTCTGTTTTAGCAGGCCGGAGCCGCTAAGCGCTGACCGGCTCCAGCACCTGCGCGAGCTTCTTCCCCTTGCGCTCCGCCCCCGCCTTCTTCTGCAGGGAGTAGCCCGCGATCAGGGGAAAGGCGATGGTCGCCTCGGAGTAAACCATCTGCTCGTAATTGAGGGCGACCTTGCCCCAGCTCGAGGCTTCCTTGAGGGTGGATCCGGAGAGCGCGCCATCGCGGGAGTCGGCCACCGTGATCTGAATCGCGTACTTGTGCATGGAGGCTTCCACGCCCAGAATGTCTGCCGCCACCACGATGTCCTGGGCGAAGTTTTTGGGCACACCGCCGCCGATCATCAGAAGACCCGTGGTCGGGTTGGCGATCTTCAGCTGGGTCAGCTCGTAGAAGTCCTTTGCCGAATCGATTGAAAGCATGGGCCGTCCCTGGCGTGCATGCTGATGGGCCACCAGGCCAAACCCCGCCGAGCAGTCGGAGAATGCCGGCACGAAGATGGGCACATCCTTCTCATAGCAGGCCAGCACAATGGAGTCGGCCTGACCATGGGCCGGGGTGCGCTGCTCCCGGACCAGGTACGCGCCCATCTCGCGGATGAACTCGCGGGAGCTGTGCGGCCGGGGCGGCAGGGCGTTGGCAATCTTCTCCGTCGTCTCATCGCAGATTCTGAGCTCTTCTTCGTCGATGAAGGTGTCGTAAATACGATCGACCATCAACTCGCGCAGGGTCGCATCATGAGCGCCGTACTTGTACTCATCGCCCCCGATGTAGTGTCTGAAACCCAGAGCCTCAAAGAAGTCCTGGTCGACGATATTGGCGCCGGTAGAGACGATCGCATCCACCATGTTGTTACGCACCAGATCGATGATGACCTTCTGCAGACCGGCCGAGATGAGCGAGCCGGCCAGGCAGAGGATCACACCGCACTCCGTATCGCGCAGCATCATCTCATACAGGTTTGCCGCACGCGCCAGATCGCGCGAACTGTAAGCCATGGACGCCATGGCATCCACCAGCGGCGCCACGTTGTATTGAGTAATATCGATCTGCTGAATCGGGTTGCTGAGAAGCTCTTTTTTCGTAGCCATGTCACTATTAAGAATATCGCGTTTTGGTTCGGGGACGGCGGGCCGGTTGTGTGAATTTGCAGTCGTCCGCGGCGCCTGAATCACTTCCGTTGTGCCGTTTGCAGCGACCTTTCTCCAGGATCCCGCATCCAAACTGGGTTCATCTCCAACACCTATGAATGTGAACTTTGCCGAGCGCGCGCATAACCATAACTGGAAGCTCGACCCCATCGTGCGGTCGCTGCTCGACACGGATTTTTACAAGCTGCTGATGTTGCAGTTCATCTGGAAAAACTTTCCCGCCACGGGTGTCACCAGTGAGATTCACAACCGCACGCGGCGGTTTCGCCTGGCCGACCGTATCTCCGTCGCTGCCCTGCGCGATCAGATGGAACACGTGCGCGGTCTGCGATACCGCAAATCCGAGCTCGTCTGGCTTGCGGGCAACACCTTCTATGGTGTCCGCCACATCTTCTCGCCCGAGTTCCTCGACTGGCTGGAGCACGAACATCGCCTGTCAGGGTACGAAATCGCGGAACGCGACGGTCAGCTTTCGGTGCGCTTCTCCGGCCTCTGGACCGAGGTCACCATGTGGGAGGTGTACTCCCTGGCCATTGTCAGCGAGATGAAAACCCGCGCCGCTCTCGCCGAACTGAACGAGCTGGAGCTCGACGTGCTCTACGCCCGCGCCAAGACCCGGCTGTGGAACAAGATCGAGTTGCTTCGCGGCATCAAGGGCCTGCAGCTCTCAGACTTTGGCACCCGCCGCCGGCACAGCTTTCTGTGGCAGGAGTACTGCGTTGAGGCGCTGCAGACCGCTCTCAACCAGCAGGGTTCCACCACCGAAACCAGCCGCTATTCCCCAGGGGATGCAGGCTGCTTCAGCGGCACCTCCAACACGGCGCTGGCCTATAAGCACGATCTGGAGGCGATCGGCACCAACGCGCATGAGCTTCCCATGGCGCTCGCCGCCATGGCCTCAAGGGGCTCCGACGCCGATCTGCGGACCTCTCAGTACAAGGTGCTGGAGCTCTGGGCGCAAAGCTATGGGGGCGCTCTTCTCATCACCCTGCCCGACACCTTCGGCACCACGCAATTCCTGCAGGGAGCGCCCGATTGGGTCGCTGAATGGACCGGCGAACGCATCGACTCCAAGGACCCGTTCCTCGCCGGGGACGAGTACATCGCGTGGCTCGAGCAGCGCGGCCAGAACCCGCGCGGCAAGCGCCTCATCGCGTCCGACGGGCTGGATGCCGACCGTATCGTGCGCCTGCATGAGTACTTCAACGGACGCATTCGGTTCTCCGCCGGCTGGGGCACGCTGCTCACCAATGACTTCCGCGATTGTCACCCACGCGGCGAAGGCAGCTTCGAACCCATCTCGCTGGTTTGTAAGCTCACCAGCGCCGACGGCATCCCTACGGTGAAGCTCAGCGACAATCCCCGCAAAGCCACCGGGCCCGCCGACGCAATCGCCCGCTACCGGCAGGTCTTCGACAGCCCGGTGCTCGCCGAACAGCCTGTGCTGGTGTAGCACCTTATCCTGCTGCGTAAGCTCCTGAAGCCTGGCCGCGGTTGCGGTCAGGCGCGCTCTAAAAGCATTATTGGCGCAGGAAATGCGCCGGCGTGGCTGGCTATACTGATCTCATGCGCTTTCCCGCTGTTGCTCGCGCCGCCGTCGCCTCCACACTCATCAGCGTTCTCGCCACACAGCCGGCGTGGGGCTGGGGCGCCGTGGGGCACCGCATGATCAATCGTCTGGCGGCCAAGTATTTGCCCAAGGATGTTCCGGGGTTCCTGCGTGATCGCGCCGCGCTCGATACCATGGACTACCTGGGGCCGGAGCCCGATCGCTGGCGGCAGCGCGACGCCGAGCCGGAGCTGGTTGCGGTACAGGCGCCCGATCACTTCATCGATATGGAGTGGGCCAATCTCGCGGCCACTCCCTGCACCAGCGGCAAGGACTGTGTGGGCGGCTTCGACCTGCCCCGCGAGCGCTACGAATTCATTCGAGCCCTGGCCGCCGCTCAGGCGAAGCATCCAGATCTAGCCCTGACGCCTGACAAGGTTGGCATGCAGCCCTGGCAGGTTGAAGAGGTCTGGGAGCGGCTCAAAGTGGGTTTTCGCGAGTATCGGCAGCTCAAGGCGGCGCATCAGGATACCCGGCCGGTGCAGACGGCCATCCTCTTTTACGCCGCGTGGCTCGGCCATTATGTCGCTGACGGATCGCAGCCGCTGCACACCACCATCCAGTACAACGGCTGGACCGGGCCCAATCCCAACAACTACACCACCGAGCACCACATCCACTCCCAGTTCGAGACCGTGTATGTTTCGGCGAACATCACACCCGCCGAGGTCGCCCCGCTGGTGGCCCGGAGCCGTCCGCAGCTGATCAACGACGAATGGACCAACTACCTCGAGTACCTGGACCACACCCACTCCCTGGTCGAGGAGACCTATCGGCTGGAGAAGCAGGGCGGCTTCGAGGGTGCCGGCACACCGGCGGCCCGGAACTTTACGGAAGAGCGGCTCGCGGCCGGCGCCATTCAACTCCGCAATATGATCTACTCCGCCTGGGTGCACAGCGCCGATCCAGTCCAGGAGTACAAGGGACCGCAATAGAAGGTTTCTTCTGTACCGCGCTGCCGGCAAGGGATGCATCGCGGGCTGAAGTGAGAAACTCTATGCCGAAAATCCGGCCTGCGCCGGAAGCCGGCGATTCACTCGGTCGCATAGCTTCTCCAGACCGGGCGTGAACGAAAACGCCAGCAGGGGCACCGCTACGATTGCGAAGCTCGCCCAGACCACCAGGGCATGCAGCTCCCAAACCCAAAGCAAACGGGTCGTGGCCAGGGGATGGTGCTGCGCCGCCCACCACAGATCTCGTCCTTCAATGGGCAGCCGGTCGGTTGCAAAGAGCAGCGATCCCAGCTTGATGAACACCGGAAACAGCACCAGTTGCAGCGGATACATCACATGAATGCTGAGCTGTGACGCCACCTGGTTCAGACGGAACATCGCCGCGATGGAAATGGCCAATATGGTGGTTAAACCCAGCAGCGGATTAATGCCGACCACAACGCCCGCGGCTAACGACCAGGCCAGCTTCTCCGGTGTCAGGCCCGCGCCAAGCAAGTCTTTCACCGGACCGAGGATCCATCTGCGCCAGATCTTTTCCACCGCTTCAGCATACCGGTACACTTCAGCAGGCAAGAGCTTCGTGGCGCATTTATTCGGGCGGGTTTGTGTCACTTTGGGACAAATATTTTCCACTTGCACCATGGTCGCCACCTAACTTCTCGAACGAGGGATATACCGCTTGTCTTTCTTCCGCCGAATCTATCGTCTTCTCAGCACGGCTGCCGTTTTCGCCTACTCGATCGTTGAAGTCCTGCTGAAGCGTCCCCATAGCCGCCCGGAGCGTGCTGCCTGGCTGTGCCAGATCGGCAATCGCCTGCTCCGCAGCCAGGACATCACCTTCACCACCATAGGTCCGGTACCAACGCACGGAGCCGTGATCTCCAACCACATCTCGTACGTCGATATCCTGGTCCACGCCAGCATGCGGCCCTGCGTCTTCGTCTCCAAGGCCGAGCTGCGTAAAACGCCGGTTCTGGGCTGGATCAGCATGATGGCGGGCACAGTCTACGTTGTCCGCGGCGGCGGCGGCAGCGCGGCACAGGCAGCCCAGGGTATGGCCAAAGGCTTCCGCGATGGTCTTCCGGTGGTCTTCTTCCCCGAGGGCACAACCGGGGTGACCGATGTACCGGCTATGCCTTTCCGCAGCGGACTGCTCGCGCAGTCTCTCGACGCGGGCGCGCCCATTGTTCCCTGCTTCATTCACTACGATCTCGACGCCCGCGACCTGGCGCGCGGCAAGTCGGTGCGCAACGACATAGCCTGGGGCCCGCAGACGCTCTTGCAGCACCTCTGGAACTTCGCCGGTCTGCATGGGGTTCACGCCACGGTCCACTTCGCGGAACAACCAATCCGCTTCTCACCTGAGGCTTATGCCAATCGCAAGATCGCCGCGGCGGAGGCGCAGGCCGCGGTCGTGAAGCTCAGCACGGGGATTTCCGCCACCGAAGCGCCCCTGGCGCCATCGCAAACCGGAAGCGGGCAGTAAGAGGGCGAGAAGAGGGCGAGCGTACGCGTAATGTGCTGCCGGAGGATTGCTGTTCGCCGGCCCGCGCTTGCCTCGCGTGATCCGGGCCAGCTTTCCGTGATCTCGAGCTTCTGTGAGACCATTCATCAAAATGGAGCTGCGTAACGACGAAGACTCGCCGCTGGTTCCGGCATCCGCGCCGGCGTTCGACCGCGCCGATGGCCATGCGCTGCGGCGCGAGCTCAATCTCCGCGACCTTGTCTTCAGTCAGGTCCTCGCCGTCGTAGGCAGCGCCTGGGTCGGCATTGCCGCCGGTCTGGGACACGCCCAGACGCTGGTCTGGGTCTTCGCCATGACAGCTTTCTATCTGCCCATGGCCTGCTGCGTCTATTTTCTGAACCGCGAGATGCCCCTGGAAGGGGGCTTGTACGTGTGGGCCCGGCGCGCCTTCGGCGACACGACCGGCTTCCTGGTGGCCTGGAACATCTGGGCTTACGGTCTGGCGGTGATCGCCACCATCTTTTCGCAGCTTCCCACGGAGTTCGCCTACATGGCTGGCCCTTCGGCTGCCTGGATCCCCGAAGACCACCTTCTGGTCCTGGGGGCTCTGGCGATTCTCCTGACGGCGCTGGCGCTCTCCGCGTTTCGAGGGCTGGCTCTGGGCCGCTGGATCCACAATGTCTCGGGCGCCGCCATGATCCTGGCCTTCGCTCTGCTCATCGTTTCGCCCTTCTGGGCGATGCTGCACCACGCACCCATCCACTACCAGCCGTTCAAGCTGCAGCTTCCCAAACCCAACCTCACCTCGCTGGCTCTCATCGGTCAGATTCTGTTCGCGTCCTCCGGCCTTGAATACGTGGCCATCATGGCGGGCGAGAGCCTGGTTCCTTCGCGCAATATAGGCCGCTCGATTCTGCTCGCCTCGCCTCTGATCGTCATCATGTACGTTCTGGGCACAGGATCGGTTCTGGCCTTCCACGAACTGCATCCGGGTCTTGCCATCAATTATGTCGCGCCCATCCCCCAGACCCTGATTCTCGCGTTCGGCGATCGCGGAATCGGTACGGTCCTCGCCCGGCTCGCCATTCTTCTCCTGCAGATTCGTATCCTTGGAACCGCCAGCTTTATCTTCACCGGGGTCACGCGCCTGCCTATGGCCGCCGGCTGGGACCACCTGATCCCGGAGAGCTTTTCGCGGCTGCATCCTCGCTTTCGCACTCCGACAAACTCCATCCTGCTGGGCGCCGGCGCCATTGCGGCGCTGCTGCTGCTGGCTTTCGCCGGGACCCATGCTTCGGAGGCGTTCGCGGTTCTCAACAACTCTTCGAGCGCCCTTTACGAGCTCGCCTACCTGGCCATGTTTGCGATTCCGATTGCCGGCGCGAAGCTGCTTCGCCGCCGGCTTCCTCGCTGGGTGGCGTGGCTCTCCGGCCTGGGCTTTGTCGCCACGCTGTTTTCTCTCGTCGTTGGAGCGTATCCCTTCCTTGACGTTCCCAATCCGCTGGCGTTCGCCTTGAAGATTGTCCTCACCGTGGTCCTGATCAATGTTGTGGGGTATCTCTTCTACCGCATACGGCGGCCGGCGGCGGCTTAGGAGCGGCAGCGCTGCTGTAGCAAATTTCCCATGGGGGTTTGGGAAGCATAGGTCTCGGCGGCTTTTTCGTCAGCGAAGAGAGCTCTGCACGAACACCTCCGGTCCACGGCAATGGAGAATTTGCTCTAGAATCAAGCCGTGGGAGATTCCCCCAGAACGCCCTTCCGCTCAGCGTCCAGCACAGCGGCATCGCTGGCCGTTCACCTGCTGCTGCTCGCCATCCTGATCGCCGGTGTCCATCGGCAGCCGCGCATCGCGCCCATGCGGCTTCCCGGCACGCTCACCGGGACCAACCTGTTGCCGGTCTACTCGCCCGGCGGCGCTGCCGGCGCGGACGCGCGCACCAAGCCGGCCCGGCGACCGCCTCCGCCTCCCTCAACCCGCCGCAAGTCCCTGCCCAGCACGGCGCCACCGCCTCCGGTTCCGACCCCGGCGGCCAGCACCGGCTCCGGCGACGCCGGCCAATCTTCACTCGGCCAGGATGACATCAACATCGCGCTGGTGCGTAATCATCCCAGTCCCGCGCCGGATCTCTCCGTGCTGCCCCACGGTGCGGCCGGCGACGTGATCCTGGATATCGTGATTGACGCCGACGGCCATATCTCCGGCATCAAGCTGGACCACGGTCTGGATCCCGCGATCGACAAGACCGTCATCGCCACCGTGCAGCAGTGGAGTTTCGCGCCGGCCACGCGCAATGGCCAGCCCATTCCCAGCGAGCAGGAGATCCTGTTCCACTACGTGCGCTCCTGAACGGCCAGGCTGCTGTGCAGCTTTGGACCGCTGGCAGGCAGCCACGGGACAGGCGTGCGCCCCGGAACCCAACCGCGGGCCTGTGCGCTGGACTTGGACTCCGCATCGCCCTCAGCTATGCTTCTCTGCATGTCTGCGAACCCCGATCCCGCTGCCCTGCTCAACACCCCGGGCCATCATTGCACCCCCGATCGTCTGGTCAATCTGCCCCGGCTGGTGACTGCCTTCTACGCCAATCATCCCGATCCCGCTATGCCCGAGCAGCGGGTAAGCTTTGGAACCAGTGGACATCGCGGCTCTTCGCTCAACCGCAGCTTTAACTATGCCCACATTCTGGCCATCACCCAGGCCATTGTGGAGTATCGCGTCCAGCAGAAGATCACCGGGCCGCTGTTTCTCGCGCAGGATACTCATGCCCTCTCCGAGCCGGCGTTCACCACCGCGCTGGAGGTATTGACCGCCAACAACGTAAGCGTTTTCATCGACCAGGACCTGGGCTATACGCCCACGCCGGCGCTTTCGCATGCGATCCTGACCTACAACGCCGCCCATAAGGGCCAGCCCCAGGCCGACGGCATCGTGATCACTCCGTCCCACAATCCGCCGGAGGACGGCGGCTTCAAATACAACCCGCCCAGCGGCGGCCCCGCCGATACCACCGCCACGAAGTGGATTGAGAACCGGGCCAACGAGCTGATTGCGGCCAAGCTGCAGGGCGTGCAACGGCTCAGCTTTGCCCGCGCCCTGGGAGCGCCGACTACCCAGCGCCATGACTTCATCACCGCCTATGTCGCGGACCTGGCCAACGTCATCGACTTCGCTCCCCTCGCCCACACCACTCTCAAGCTGGCCGTCGATCCGCTGGGAGGCGCGGGCGTGGCCTACTGGCCGCGCATCGCCGAGGTCTATAAATTGCAAGCTTCCATTGAAAGTCCGCCAGCCCCGAGCCAGGGCGCGCAAGGCCTGAGTGTCCTGAACCGCTATGTCGATCCCACCTTCCGCTTCATGACGCTGGACTGGGATTCGCGCATCCGGATGGACTGCTCCTCGCCCTTCGCCATGGCCTCCATGATCGCCAACAAGGACAAGTACGACGTGGCCTGGGCCTGTGACACCGACCACGACCGGCACGGAATCGTCACCCGCAGCTCCGGCCTGCTCAACCCCAATCACTACCTGGCCGTGTGTATTCAATACCTCTTCACCAACCGGGCGGAGTGGTCCGGGCGTGTGGGCATCGGGAAGACGCTGGTCTCGTCCAGCATGATTGATCGCGTCTGCGCCGGCCTGAAGCGCCCGATGCTGGAGGTTCCCGTCGGCTTCAAGTGGTTCGTCGACGGCCTGGTCGATGGATCGCTGGGCTTCGTGGGTGAGGAGAGCGCCGGCGCTACGTTCCTGCGCCGCAATGGCCAGGTCTGGACCACCGACAAGGACGGCCTGATCTGCGGTTTGCTGGCCGCGGAGATGACAGCCCGCAGCGGCAAGGATCCCGGGCAGCTCTACGCCGAGCTGATCTCTCGCTACGGGGATCCGGTCTACCGCCGCATCGACGCCGCCGCCACCAAGGAAGAGAAGGCGAAGCTGGGCAAGCTGAATGCCAGCCAGGTGTCCGCCACCTCGCTGGCCGGCGAGCCGATCACCGCGATCCTGACGGAAGCTCCGGGCAACCATGCTCCCATTGGCGGCCTGAAGGTCAGCACCGCCGACGGCTGGTTCGCGGCCCGTCCCTCCGGCACGGAGGACGTCTACAAGATCTACGCCGAAAGCTTCAAAGGTCTGGATCACCTGGCGCAGATCCAGGACGAAGCCAAGGCCCTGGTCGCCAAGGCCATCGCTTGAACACGGAAGCTCGCCCCAACTTCGGAGAAAATGATAAATGAGATTGGCTGGCCTTCCGGGACAAAGCGAGTGGAAGTCGAACCTTGAACGGACCGGCGGGAGACGCTAGCTTTGGCGGAGATATCCAAGCAATTCGCCAGCTATCCCAGCCTGCGGGATCGCGTTGTCCTGATCACCGGAGGAGCCAGTGGTATTGGTGAAGCCCTGGTCGAAGCCTTCGCCGCTCAAGAGTCGCAAGTCATCTTTCTTGACATTCAGCGCGATGCCGCGGAAGCGCTGCTCAGTCGCTTGGCCGGCGCCGGTATGCCTGCTCCTGTCTTCCATGCCTGCGACCTCACCGATATGGCCGCACTTCAAAAGACGGTCCAGGCGATCACGGAGCGGTTCGGTGGAGTGGACGTGCTGATCAACAATGCAGGCAACGACACACGGCACACCATTGAAGAGGTCACTCCAGAGTTCTGGGACCGAACCATCGCTGTCAATCTGAAGCACCAGTTCTTCATGTCACAGGCTGTGATCCCGTCGATGCGAGCCAGGCAGCGGGGCTCGATTATTAACATGAGCTCTATCGGGTGGATGATTCCGTCCACCCGGGTCCCGGTGTATGTCACGGCCAAGGCGGCGATCATCGGCATGACACGCACCCTGGCTCATGAACTCGGAGCCGACAACATCCGCGTCAATGCGGTAATGCCGGGAGCCATTCTCACCGACCGTCAACGCCGGCTCTGGCTCACGGAGGAGTACAAGGCAGAGGTGCTCTCGAATCAGGCGCTGAAGCGTCTCCTGCTTCCGGAAGAGGTCGCGCGGCTCGTCCTGTTTCTTGCCGCGGATGATAGTTCCGCAATCACCAACCAAAGCTATGTCGTGGACGGCGGTTGGATCTAGACTCCAACCGTGACCCCCACGGAACGCTCCCCGATACCATCCGGGAACCATCGAGCCAGCAACTCGTGCAGCGGATCAAGATTCTGGCCGACGCCGCGCGCCGTGTTGGTAATGTTCCGGTCCTTGGTCCAGCGAGGCTCATACCAGCTGCATGCCTCGAAGGTGTCGTTCTGCTGTTTGCGCCAGCGTTCGGAGATCTGACGGTAGTGCGTGAGCTGCGCTGCGTGGGTGCGATCGCCGGCGAGGTTCTTCATCTGGAACGGATCCTGCCGATTGTTGAAGAGCAGCTCCTTGCGATCGCGGTGATAGATGGCATAGGTGTACTCGTGATCGCGCAGCGCACGCCACTCGGTGCCGTCGACCCAGGCGGCGGTTGCTCCCATTCCCTGCATGTGCGCGGCCTCGTTATCGGCGTGGCCGGTGCCGAGCGCCACTCCGCTGAGATCCTTGCCCTCCACGGCGGGAGGAACGCGCAGGCCCAGCATCGAGAGCAGCGTCGGCATGATGTCCGGTGTGCCGAGCAAGGCGTCTGTCTTCTGGTTGGCCCTGATCTTGCCGGGCCAGCGCATGAGGAAAGGCACGCGGGCAGCCTCTTCGTAGAAGATGAGCTTGGCCTGACGGCCGTGAGAGCCGAACATTTCGCCGTGGTCTGAGGTGAAGACGAAGATGGTATCGTCCGCGAGGCCCGCCTGATCCACCGCGGTCAACACCCGCCCCAGGTTCCAGTCCAGATTGGCGACCTGCGCGTAGTACACCTTGAGCCAATCGTGGACCAGCTGATTGTAGTTCGGGGGCAGCTTCTGCCAGTCGTCCGAGTAGGGATCCTGCACGGTAGAGTAGTTGGGCGCAAGCGGCAGGTTGGTGTTGCGGAAGAGCTCCGCATAGTCAGGGGGCACGTTGTCCAGCCCCCAGGGGTAGTGCGGCGGCCCCCAGGAAAGAAACAGGGCGAAGGGCTCTGTACTGTGCGCGCGCGATTTCAGGTATTCGATGGCGGCATCGGTCTGCGAGTCCGGCTCGTATTGCTTCCGGATATGTGGCGTCGCGTCATTGAGGAAGTAGGGCGCGTGATTGTAGATGTGATTGAAGTTGTACGCCGCCCACTGCTGATTGAAGCCGAGGCGATACGGACCGGGCGGCGTAAAGCCGTTCTTGATGAGGTCGTGGTGGCCCTGCTGTGCCGCCCACAGGTGCCACTTGCCGATATACGCGGTCTGATATCCGCCGCGGGTGAGGACCTCTCCGAAGCACTCGTGTTCCGGGCTCAGGCGCAGCTCGTTGATGACCATGCCGGTGCTGGACTGGTATTTGCCCGTCATCAGAGAAGCGCGATAGGGCGCGCAAACCGGCGTCGATGAGATGGCCTGCTGGTAGTTCACACCCTGTCCGGCGAGCCGGTCCATGTTGGGCGTGCGCGCGAAGCTGTCACCCGCAAACCCGCAGCTGGAGTAACGGAGTTGATCCGCGAAGACGTACACCAGGTTGGGCCGCCTGGCCCGCGGCGGCTCTGCGAAGGCGTTTGCCCCCAGAGTGAGGCTGCCCGCGGCGGAGGCCGCTCTCACGACAAAATCGCGTCGGTTCATATGCGCGAAGCTCACTTTCTTTGCTACTGGTTGAGCGGGTTTTCCGGTGCCGGTGGTGTGTGCCTCGGTCAGGATCAAAAAGACAGAGTGCCGCCGATCTGGATCTCGCGCGCGTCATGCTGCGTGCTGGTAACCTGCCCGAAGTTGTTGGACGCGACCGTGGAGACGGGATTGGCAAACTGTGCGTGGTTCCAGGCGTTAAAGAACTCGCCGCGCAGGGTGAAGCTTGTCTCCCGGTAGAGCGAGAAGACCTTGTGCACCCCGATGTCCCAGTTGTTCAGACCGGGCCCGGTGATGCTGTCGAAGCCGGTGGCGCCGAAGGCGGCGCGCGCCCCATCCGGCAGGGTATTGTTCGGGCCGGTACGGTTGACCGGATCGAGGCTGGGGTCGACATAGCAGTTGCCCTGCGCCTCAGTCTCACCGGCTGTTTGCGGTTTGAGCCAGTAATGCCCGTTGCTCCGAATCGATTTATTGGCGAGCAGCGTCCGGCCGTTGCAGTAGGTATTTACGCGGATCACTCCGGGCGACCAGGCCGTGTTGTTCGGAGCCGTGAGGTTGATGGGGTTGCCCTTCTGCATGGTGGTGATGGCGTCCACATCCCAACCGCCGGCGACGGCGTCCAGCGCTGGGCGCATGCGAGTGCCGAAGCCACGGCCACGACCGACCGGAAGCTCGAAGACGCCGCTGATCACAAGCGATTGCGGCACGTTGTAGGTCGCCGGGCCGTAGTCGCAATCGGGAAGGCAGCTGCGCCTTTGGTCGAGCGTGCCGTTGCTGCCTTCCTGCGAAGCGGAAAGCGCCTTGGAGTAGTTGTAGTTGGCCAGGAGACCGATGCCGTGGGAAAACTGGCGCTGAAACTTCACCAGCAAGGAGTTGTAGTTGCCGAAGCCGATGGTGGCGACCTCCTGCATGTAGGTGTACTTGCCGTTGTAGGGATTGTTCGCGTCGATGCAAAGGTTTGATCCCGGCGCCGAGCAATCGAACGGGTTGTAATTCAGCGGCAAACGGTAGCCCGCGTTGCCGATGTAGGCCACATCCAGAAGGTAGCTCGCCCCAAAGGTGTGCTGCACGTCGAAGTCCCACTGCGACACATACGGGGAGCGGTAGTTCTTGGAGAGATACTGGATGGGTCCGGTGATGGAGTTTGCCTGAGCCTGCGTGATCTGCCCGACGGTAACGGACGGCAGAACATTTTGACCGAGCACGTAGGTCGGAGACGGTTGCGTGTTGGAAACGGCATTGTTGATGGTGGTGTACTGCGAGACAACGGCGTATTGGATGTTCACGGCCTGCTGGGTTGTGTAGTAGATACCCCAGCCGCCACGAATCAGGGTGTTGCGGTCCCAGCTGGGTTGATAGCTGACACCGATGCGGGGAGCCCAGTTGGTCATCGTCATGGGATAGACCTCCGGGTCCGTTTGTCCGAGCGCAACGAAGACCGGCTTGCCTGTCATGAAATCAAAGCTGTGGAAGAGATTCTTGTCCGGGCCGCTGGGGTTGGGTGTGGTGTTGCCAAACCACGCCAGACCCGCGTTGAGGGTTAGATTGGGACGCACCTTCCAGGTGTCCTGTACGTAGGGGTAGGCCGTGGTCCAGCGCACATGGGTACGGGGCATCGCGATCGACTGCCCCGTGGTGAGATCACCCAGGAGGAAGTCCGCGAAGGCATTGCCCGTGTTGGCCACCGCGGAGTATCCACCGCTGCCGCTGGAGGCGAGCTGCGCGGTATACGTGTCGTTGAACGTAAGTACGCCTCGGGCGTTGGCGTTGGCGCTGGACTGGATACTGCGCACATACGCAATCTCCGCGCCAAACTTGATCTGGTGGTTGCCATGCAGCCAGTTGAAGCTGTCATGAATCTGGTAGATGTTGTCGATGTCGCCGATCAGTCCCGTGGACGTGCCGAACCCGGTGAATCCGGAGATCGCAATTCCCGGAACGCCGTTCGGATCGCCCGTGCCGGTGATGTTCAACCTGTTCTGGACGCCGTTGACGGCGAGGCCTTCGTCATACACAGAGTCCCGGATGCCGCCCAGCCTGAGCTCGTTGACCTTGCTGGAGCTGAGCGTCCAGTTCCAACCGATATCAACCAGCTCGGTATCGAGCGGATACGCCGTGCCCTGTCCGGGGAAGAGCCCAAGATCGTCGGCCGGTGAGTTGAGCCAGTTGCCTTGGAGAAAGATTTGGTTGCGCGGATTCAGATTGGCATCAAGACGGCCGGTGATTTGGTCGGAGTTGAGCGTGGTGCGCGGTATGCCGCTGATGTTGTTGGGCGTTTCGGCCAGGCTGGAGCCCGGCAGGTAGTACGCCAGCAGTGCTTTCGATGCGGCGTCGATACGGTCCGCGGGAATGACGTTGTTGGGGAATTGCGTACGTGTTCCCGTGGCGGGGTTGAAGCTTGCGGGATCGTATATCGGCGCTGTCACGGCGGAGAAGTCGCCGTTGAACATCGCCGCGGTCGGAGTGTATCCGGTCACCACGGCGGACTGTGTTTGACGGTACCCCTCATAGTTGGCGAAGAAGAAGAGCTTGTCTTTGAAGATCGGTCCGCCCACTTCACCCCCGAACTGGTTTTGGTGATACGGCCCTGGAGGTATGGGAACGCCGGTCCCGGTGAGCGAAAAGTAGTTTCGCGCCTCGATCTGATTCGTGCGGACAAACTCATAGGCTTCGCCATGAAAGTGATTGGCGCCGCCCTTGGTGACCACATCCACAATGCCGGGGTTGGGCCCCAGGTCCGGCAGAAAGAAGCCGTAGTGCACCTCGAACTGGTCGATCGCGCCCGTGGAGAGGTTCAGCGAGCTGTTCCCTGCACGGCTGCCCAGGGTCTCCAGGCCGTTCACAACGTACATCGTGTAGTCGGGCTCGTTGCCGGCGATGTTCAGCGACAGTGACGGATGTCCGGTCTGCGCGATGGAGCCGTTCGCAGCGCCCGCGTTCACCTGCGCGGCTCCCGAAAGCAGGCCCAGCTGGAGAAAGTTGCGGCCGTTCAGCGGCAGCTGCTCGACGCTCTGGGGACCGATCACGGTGCCGAGATCATTGGACTGGGGATCGATGAGGTTGGTTAATCCGCTCGCATCCACCGTGACCGATGTGCTGGAAGCTGGGCTCAACCTGGCATTTTCGGTTGCATGCTGCCCGATCACGACTTTGACATCGGACAGGCGATACGACGCGAAGTTGGCCCCATCGACCTCGATGGAGTAGACGCCGGGCGGAATCGATGGGAAGGAGTACGCACCGGCACCATCGCTGATCGCCTTGAGCACAACGCCCATCGCTGTATTGGTGAGGACGACGTTGGCGCCTGGAACGACGGCTCCGGTTGGATCGGAGACAGTTCCCTCGATTGAGGAGCTACCGGCTTGAGCGAGAAGGCTGACGGACAACAACGAAAGCGAAAGCGCGACCAGAAAGCGCCGGGCGCGGACCATGGATAAGTGCATCGGACCTCAAGGGTCTGTTCACGCTGCGGGGAACAAGACAGGTTTTTACAGGACACTATGCGCGCCCAAGGCACGCAACGGAGGAGCTATCGCGGAGGGCGACAACAACAACCAGTGAGGCTCAGCGCCAGGAGGGCTGGCACGTGGGGCATAGAATCAGCGTCGCGGACGAAGACACCGGCAGGCCGGCTACTTGGAACACACGCCAGGCTCGAGTTGGTTGCTCTCACCATCAAAGCACTTCGTCCTCACATCCACTATGAGGCACAAGCACTGGGGTTGCAAGAGGCATACCGGCGGTGGATCCTGCGATGAAATCAAGTTTCCTCGACGGAATCATTCCGAGAGCGTGGGGCTGGCCTCGCGGTACATGAGCTAACTGCGTAGGTCCCGTCCGCGCGCGGTGCAAAGTCTGGCTTACGCGGAGTTGACTGTATCCCGGCGCGGCCGCACTCCGTGCGCAGATCGTCCAGCAGGTGCGCGAGGTTGGAAGAAAAGGCATCGACGGCCTTCTGCACTGTCTGCGCGTTGGTCAGGTTCACCTCGCGGCGTCCCTTTGGCCGATGGCGTCGAGCAGCCGGTAATAGCGCCGCTCGGTGTCGAAGACGACAGCTGAACGTTTGTACTGCAAGCGGGACGTACTGCGGCGCAGAAATGGGACTCTCAGGCACATTTCTCCTGCAGGTGTAGAGGGCAGCCTGGCTCCATGGGCGTTTTCTCCCGGAGGAAACGGCACCCGCACGACCTATCCGCATCACAGCAACAGGAGAATTGCTCTTGTTGCAATCCCAACGATAAGGAGCTTCATGCGAATGATCCACGGAATCGGACGACCCATCTTCGGCGGCTTCTTTCTTGACGACGGCATCGATCACTTCCAAAAGCGCCTCTGTGCATTGCAGGCGCCAAGTCTCCGAGCAAGTCTGCGCAGCAGCTACCGGCGGCTGGAGTCATGACGTCACGTCTCTTTGCGTTCAGTCACTTGGCGGGTGGGCTTTTCCTTGCGCGCTGAGGCGGTGGTGCGGAGTGCGCTTCAAGGTCCGGATGAATTCGACACGCCGGAATCTCAATGCGGTCCAGTCGTCGTCAATTGCAATATTCCGGACCGGTTCGAAGCCGAGATCGCCCAGTATCTGCCAGCCGCGGTCTCGATTGATCTCGCTCTTCAACCTCTTCGAAGATCCCTTCGGGTAGGCAAACCAGAGCACGACATCGCGAGTGGTGGCTTTGGCGATCTCCACGGCGAGCCCATCCACCTCGTCCTGCCGGGTAACGAACGCCAGCACGAAGGCAAACTCGAAACCGGCTCGCAGGCTGCGCCGGATGGTAATGCCTCTTAGCGTGGCAAGCTCCGGTTCGAAGCTTTTCGGCACATTGAGCACCAGAATGTGCGCGTGCTCCTTGAGGTTCAGCTTCTGGAACGTGGTCTGCATGATCACCTCGGCTGAGAATAGCGATATTTTCATCCATGTCCACGACGGAATCGAATTCCCGTGACGACACTTGCCCTCCCACATCTTCTATTGCTCCCCATCGTCGTCACAAGCATTCTCTTGATGCTGTTGCGCCCCAAGGGAATCCCTGAGGTCTACTGGGTGGCAGGCGGAGCCATTCTCCTGGTTGGCGTGCGCTCTATCCCCCCCGGTCTCGCGGCCAAAGCCGTTGCACAAGGCGCAGACGTTTACCTGTTTCTGATCGGAATGATGCTGCTTTCAGAGCTCGCGCGGGAACACGGGGTCTTCGACTGGATTTCATCGCTGGCCGTGCGCCGGGCAAGGGGCTCTTGTGCTCGCCTGTTTGCGCTCGTCTATGTCATCGGCACGGTGGTCACCATCTTCATGTCCAACGACGCGACCGCGGTCGTGCTGACACCTGCCATTCTGGCGGCTGTCCAAAAGGCCAAAGTGAACCCACTGCCTCATCTGTTCGTCTGTGTGCTGGTGGCGAACGCCGCCTCCTTCGTGTTGCCGATATCCAACCCGGCCAACCTGGTTGTGTTCCATCAGGGAATGCCGCCCCTGGGACACTGGTTGCTCTCGTTCGCTTTGCCTTCCCTGCTGGCGATCGCAGTCACGTATCTGGTGCTGCGGCATCTTTTCCGCAAGGATCTCAAAGCCGGCATCACACAACCGGCCGCAGCTGCCGCTCTGAATGCACAGGGAAAACTGGTGCTGGTGGGGCTGGGCGTCATGGTCCTTGTCCTGCTCACCGCGTCACAGCTTCGGAAAGACCTGGGCCTTCCCTGCTGCCTGGCGGCGCTTGCAATCACAGCAGTCGTCTCCATCAAGGCGCGGAGCAACCCCTTGCAACTGATGCGAGAGCTAAGCTGGCGAACGATTGTGCTGGTAGGCGGTTTGTTTGTAATGGTCGCCGCGGTTCAAAGCATCGGGGCGCTCAGGGTGACCGGGGCATGGCTTTCCTGGGCGCAGAAGTTGCCGCCGTTGCTCGGCGTCACTATCACTGGATTGGCCGTGGCCGTGACGAACAACCTGATCAACAATCTTCCCCTGGGAATGATTGCTGGAGGCACCATTTCTACAGTCCACACCACCGGAATGATGATCAATTCCGTTCTAGTCGGAGTGGACCTCGGTCCGAATCTCTCAACCACAGGATCGCTCGCGACCATCCTCTGGCTGCTGGCGATCCGCAAGGAAAAGCTCGATGTAAGCTTCTGGGATTTTCTGAAGATCGGCGTCATCGCGATGCCCGCGGCGATGGTGTGTGCGCTCGGCGGAATCATGCTGTCGCACGTTGTATTTCCCTCGCACTAGGAGTGTGTCGGGGATAGATTTCTTTCTCAAAGATAAAGGAGTGGTCTGGGT
>CAXUIM010000036.1:0-20850 GCA_964250885.1 uncultured Acidobacteriaceae bacterium
AGCACGTTGGAGTCAGTTCCTACTCCGATCCTTCCGGTCTGCAGGAAAGCGGGCGCCGGGAAGATGCCATCGCCGAGATTGGCTTCGGTGACGGGGCAAAGACCTGCCACGGCTCCGGTGGCCGCCAGGCGCTCTGTTTCCGCGGTTGTCATGTGGGTGGCATGTATGACGCACCATGTCTCATCAATCGGCGCGTGTTCAAGCAACCACTGCACAGGACGCAGACCGGACCAGCTGAGGCAAGCGTCTACCTCTCCGGTCTGTTCGGCGGCGTGGATATGCACCGGACCTCCTGCTGCAAGGGGCAGGATCGCGTTGAGTTCAACCGGGGATACAGCTCGCAGCGAATGGGGCGCGATCCCGAGAACGGCGCCAGGCAGCGGCTTGATCGCGGCCCGGCCGCGTTCGAGCAGGGACGCGAAGCGGTCGACAGAGAGCAGGAACGGGCGCTGGCCCTCTGTGGGTTCAAGTCCACCGAAGCCGGCGTGTGCGTAGAAGCTCGGTAAAAGGGTTAAGCCGATGCCGGTCCGCGCCGCCGCGGCGCAGAGGGAGAGCAGCATGTCTTCCGCCGTCCCGCGCCGTCCGCGGGCCGGGTGATGCAGGTAGTGGAACTCTCCCACCCGCGTGAAGCCGCTCTCCAGCATCTCCATATAGGCCAGAGCCGCGATCGCCTGCAACTCGTCGGGCCCAAGCAGAGCGACGAACCGGTACATCACGTCGCGCCAGGTCCAGAAATTGTCGTGAGAGGGTCCGCGAGTCTCGGCCAGCCCGGCCATTCCACGCTGGAACGCGTGACTGTGAACATTACACAGACCCGGCATCCCGACGCGATGAGACTCGTCTCCCACTTGCAGAGGCGTTTCCGCAGCAACGTGAACGATGCGGCCATCCAGAACTTCCAACCGCACATGCTTCGCCCAGCCGCTGGGAAGAAGAGCGCTGTCAAACCATAGATGGAGGGTATCCTCTCTTTTCCACGGAGAAACTTGCGCTTGCACCATAATGTCAATACTTTATACGACAAGCGTAAGGGGAACGACGGGAGCCGATGCAGACTTGCGACACGGTATGGAACGACGCCCGCCTGGTGACGATGGCCGGACCGGCTCTGGGCGTGATCGAAAACGGCGTGATTGCCGCGGCGGAGGGGCGCCTGCTCTATGCCGGCCCCGCGGAGAGCGCCCCGAAATTTCAGGCGCGGGCCATCGTCTCCTGCGACGGCCGCTGGGTCACGCCCGGTCTGATCGATCCGCATACGCATCTGGTTTATGGCGGGGATCGCGTGCAGGAGTTTGAGCAACGGCTTCGTGGAGTCAGCTACACAGAGATCGCGGCGAAGGGCGGCGGCATTGCATCGACCGTGCGGGCCACACGGAGTGCGACTGACTCCGAACTTCTGGTGACGGCTCTTAGGCGCCTGGATGCGCTGGCGGCCGAAGGGGTTACTACAGTTGAAATCAAGACAGGCTACGGCTTGAGTGTGGAAGAAGAATTGAGGCTGCTTCGCGTAATTCGCACACTCGCCAGCGAACGCAGAATCAAGGTTGTGGCAACACTGCTCGCGGCCCATGCCGTTCCGCCGGAGTATCGCGGCGATGCGGACGAATATGTGCGCCAGATCTGCGCGGATCTGATTCCGGTGGCGGCGGCTCAACATCTGGCCGAGGCCGTCGATGCTTTTTGCGAACCGATAGCCTTCAGTCTCAGCCAGACGGAGCAGGTCTTCAAGGCGGCTCAAGCCTGCGGTCTGCCGGTCAAGCTTCACGCCGAGCAACTCTCCAATAGCCACGGAGCGGAGCTGGCTGCACGCCATCAGGCTCTGTCCGCCGATCATCTCGAGTACCTGGATGAAGAGGGAATCGCGGCCATGGCACACTCCGGTACCGTGGCGACGCTGCTGCCGGGCGCGTTCTACTTCATGCGCGAGACGCGGCGTCCGCCGGTAGAAGGACTGCGTCGTGCCGGAGTGCCCATGGCGTTGGCGACGGACTGCAATCCCGGCACATCTCCCCTGACGTCCTTGCTGTTGACGATGAACATGGCGGCCACCCTGTTCGATATGACGACGGACGAGTGCCTCGCCGGTGTGACCCGCGAGGCGGCGCGAGCCCTGGGATTATCCGCTTCCCATGGGACTCTGGAAGCCGGGAAGGTGTGCGACCTCGCGATCTGGAACATCGAGCAACCGGCTGAGCTGGTGTATCGAATGGGCTTCAACCCGCTGCATGCAAGAGTCTGGAGTGGTCAATGACAGCGGTGCTACTGATTCCGCGCAGGGTGACGCTGGCTGACTGGAAACGGGTGTACGCCGGAGCCGTCGTTTCGCTTGGACCCGACGCTGTCGCGCCCATTCTGGAGAGCGCGGCCTCGGTGCGACGTATCGTGGCTCGCAGCGAGCCGGTATACGGAATCAACACTGGCTTCGGCAAACTGGCAAGCATCCGCATCCCCGAGGGAGCCCTGGAGAAGTTGCAGACAAACATCGTGTTGTCGCATGCGGCGGGCACGGGAGCGGCGTCTCCGGTTGCGGTAACCCGACTGATGATGGCGCTGAAGCTGGCCAGTCTGGCCCAGGGCGCCTCGGGTGTACAGCTGGCCACGGTGCAGTTGCTGCTGGACATGCTCAATCGCGACCTGACTCCCGTGGTGCCAGCGCAGGGTTCCGTTGGGGCCTCCGGTGACCTGGCGCCTCTGGCCCACCTGGCGGCGACGATGATCGGCGTGGGAGAGATCGACGTTGCAGGAGAACGTCTTCCTGCGACGGAGGCTTTATCCCGAGCCGGTCTCACTCCGTTGACCCTGGGGCCCAAGGAAGGCCTCGCGCTTTTGAATGGCACGCAGTTCTCAGCGGCGAATGCGCTGGCTGCCCTGTTCGAGGCGGAGCGGCTCTTTCAGAGTGCGCTCATTACCGGAGCGCTTTCCACCGAGGCGGCCAAGGGGTCCGACACGCCCTTTGATCCTCGAATCCACCAGCTGCGCGGCCATGCAGGCCAGATCGAATCCGGCAGGGCTTTGCGGGAGCTTATGGCCGGTTCGGAGATACGCGCGTCTCACCTGCACAATGACATTCGTGTACAGGATCCGTACTGTCTGCGCTGTCAGCCGCAGGTGATGGGGGCTGTTCTGGATGTGCTTCGTCAAGCGGCTGCCACACTGCAGACGGAGGCGAATGGGGTCTCCGATAACCCGCTCATCTTCCCCGAAACGGATGAAGCTCTATCGGGCGGGAACTTTCATGCGGAGCCTGTAGCCTTCGCTGCGGACATGATGGCGATGGCGATCTGCGAGATCGGTTCGTTGTCCGAGCGCCGGGTTGCTATGCTGGTCGACCCGGCGCTATCAGGCCTGCCCGCGTTCCTTACGCCGGAGCCGGGGCTCAATTCCGGCTTCATGATCCCGCAGGTCACGGCCGCTGCCCTGGTTGCAGAGAACAAACAGCGCGCCTACCCCGCGAGTGTGGATTCCATTCCCACCTCGGCCAATCAGGAGGACCATGTTTCGATGGCCGCGCATGGAAGCCGCCGGCTCCTGGAGATGACGCAGAATGCCACGGCCGTCGCAGGCATCGAATTATTGGCCGCAGCGCAAGGGTGCGATTTTCATGTTCCGCTGACCTCCAGCGCTGCTTTAGAACGTGTGCGGAGCTGTGTACGAAACGTGGTGCCGCGGCTCTTCGAAGACCGCTATCTGCATCCGGATATAGAGGCCGCCACTGCGCTCATTCGCGGTGGAGATCTGATGCAGGCAGTTGGCATACCTATGCCCGGAGTGTGCAATGGCCGCGACTTCCTGGCTTGAAATCAAACCCGGCGGCGCTCCGCTCCTCGTGAGCTTTCCTCACACCGGCACCGGCGTACCGTCGGACATCCACGCGGACCTGCGCTCCGAGTGGATGACGCGCAAGGATACGGATTGGTGGATCCATCAGCTCTATCAGTTTGCGTCGCAGGAGTTGGGAGCGACCACGGTTCGAACGCGAATCTCCCGCACGGTGATCGATGTGAACCGTGATCCGTCCGGCGCCTCGCTCTATCCGGGGCAGGCGAGCACAGAGCTTTGCCCTACTACGACATTCGATGGCGAGCCGCTCTACCGCGAAGGCAAGGTCCCCGACAGTACCGAGATTGCCCGGCGCAGGCAGCATTTCTTCGCACCCTATCACGCTGCTATCGCGGCGGAGCTGAAACGCCTTCGCGGTCTCCACTCGGCTGTAGTGCTCTATGACGCGCACTCGATTCGCAGCAAGGTGCCGCGGCTCTTCGCAGGCGAGCTGCCCCATCTCAACCTGGGCACTAATGGTGGCGGGAGTTGCGCCGCCGCCTTGCAGACGGCGCTGGAGAACCTCGCGGCGCGGTCTGGCTTTTCTCATGTGGTCAACGGAAGGTTTCGCGGTGGCTGGATCACGCGTCGCTACGGGAACCCCGCGGCCGGCATCCATGCCGTGCAGATGGAGATTGCCTGCCGAGCTTACATGACCGAACCGGATGTGCCCGGCCCGGAGAACTGGCCCACAGTCTTCGCTCCGATGCAGGCGGCGCCGCTGCAGGAAATTTTGCGCTTGCTGTTGAAGGGCTGCTTGAGTTTTACCCGTTCCGTTGAAGAAGCAACCACCCTGGGAGGCTAGCGCATGACACGAGTGGATACGGCAAGAAGAATCGGTTCTCCCACGGGAACGCAGCTCTCGGCAAAGAGCTGGCAGACGGAGGCTCCGCTGCGCATGCTGCAGAACAATCTGCATCCTGATGTGGCCGAGCGTCCGGAGGAGTTGGTGGTGTATGGCGGCATCGGCAGAGCGGCTCGGGACTGGGCCAGCTTCGACCAGATCGTGGAGACGCTGAAGCGTCTGGAGGACGATGAGACCTTGCTTATTCAATCCGGCAAGCCCGTGGGAGTCTTCCGGACTCACGCCGATGCGCCGCGTGTGCTGCTGGCCAACTCCAACCTGGTGCCGCGATGGGCTACATGGGAACACTTCCATGAGTTGGATCGCAAAGGTCTGATGATGTTCGGCCAGATGACTGCGGGCTCCTGGATCTACATCGGGACTCAGGGCATCGTTCAGGGCACCTACGAGACATTCGTGGAGATGGGCCGGCAGCACTACAAGGGAGATCTCACCGGGCGATGGATTTTGACTGCGGGCCTGGGCGGCATGGGAGGGGCGCAGCCGCTCGCCGCGGTGATGGCAGGCGCCTCCTGCCTGGCCGTTGAGTGTCAGCAGTCCCGGATCGACATGCGGTTGCGAACCGGTTATCTGGATTCCGCGACGAAGGATCTGGACGAAGCGTTGAGTCTCGTGGAGGCTTCCTGCCGCGAAGGTGTCCCACGCTCGATCGGTCTATTGGGCAATGCGGCTGAGCTTTTGCCGGAGATCTTCCGCAGAGGTGTGCGGCCCGATATCCTCACCGATCAGACCTCGGCACACGATCCTGTGAATGGGTATCTTCCCGTTGGGTGGTCGGTAGAACGGTGGGAGATCTGCCGCCGTAATGAGCCTGAGGCGGTCGCCTGCGCGGCGCGAACTTCTATCGCGTCTCACGTCCGTTCCATGCTTGCCTTCCACGCCGCCGGCGTGCCTACGGTGGACTACGGCAACAACATCCGGCAGGTCGCAAAGGATGAGGGCGTCGCCAATGCCTTCGACTTTCCAGGCTTCGTTCCTTCCTACATCAGGCCACTCTTCTGTCGCGGCATCGGTCCGTTCCGCTGGGTGGCCCTGTCCGGCGATCCGGAAGACATACTCCGCACGGACGCCAAGGTCAAGGAACTTCTTCCCGGCGATAAGCATCTGCACCGGTGGCTGGATATGGCTGCCAAGCGCATCCGCTTTCAGGGCCTGCCCGCGAGAATCTGCTGGGTCGGTCTGGGGGATCGCGATCGGCTGGGACTGGCCTTCAACGAAATGGTCGCTCGAGGAGAACTCAAGGCCCCCGTGGTAATTGGCCGCGATCATCTCGACTCCGGTTCCGTAGCCAGTCCCAACCGCGAGACAGAGGCGATGCGCGATGGCTCCGATGCTGTATCCGACTGGCCATTGCTGAATGCGTTGCTGAATACAGCATCCGGAGCCACGTGGGTTTCGCTCCACCACGGAGGTGGCGTGGGGATGGGGTATTCACAGCATGCGGGGATGGTGATTGTATGCGACGGCACTGAAGCAGCCGCACGGCGGATTGCGCGCGTTCTCTGGAATGATCCCGCCACCGGTGTAATGCGTCATGCCGATGCGGGATACCCGGAAGCGGTGCAGTGCGCCCGGGATCATGGATTGGATTTGCCGGGCATTCTGACCATCTGAGCTTCTCCGCGGGAACTGCTTTACTGATTCTGCGATGGCTCGCGGTACATGCCTGAGGCATACAGTGGCTACCGGAAAAAAGAAATCGCGACCCACCGATCTTCACGCCAGGGAGGCCTCCGCGCTCACTAGAAGCGGCGTACCCGCGGAGAAGCGGGCCGCAGAAGATCTGGTCGCTCCCTCGCAAGGCGTTCTGCTCGACTACCAATGTGACCAGATCAGCGAAGACAGTGTGAAGCGGATCACAGGAAGCAAGCGATCGTACAGCCGCGACACGCCGCTGCAGGAATACGGTGTGAATTCAACCGGGCAATGCGTCGCAATTGTTGGCTTCATTGTGAGTGACAGCACAATCGGCGTGGGACGCTATCAGTTCAAGATCGACGACCCGTCGCAGATCCAGGGCCTGAGTGCAGGCTGGACTATGGGGAATCTCGCTGAAACAATTCAAGGTTCGGCCGTTCCTAATTAAGCGGTTTCCTGGTGCTGACCTCGAAGGAGAACTATGTGATGCGATGGTTGATCCTTGTGCTGACCGGTTGGCTGCTGGCGGGTTCGTATGCGGTCGCCGAAGACCTCTGCGGCCAAACCGGGATCGACCACTCGCTGTGGGACGCGAGAAGTGGATTCGTCAGTCTCAGTTTCAAGACTCCAATACAGACTCCTCAAGTTAGTGACCGCGTGGTCTGGGCCGTCTTCGATCAAAATGAAGGAACTGCCGTTTCCATTGATTCCGGCACGGTTCAATATGAACGGACCTCGAGTACTCCGGCAACCTTATCCACGAGTGTCATCTTTCGCGCCAATCTGGATCCGACCCATCAGTACCTGGTGAGTGCCGTCAACCTGCGTTGGCCTGGATGTCAGACTGCTTCGGCGAGCAGCGTCTTCGCCAGAGTGAACATCCCGAAGGTGAGCCCTGTGCCGCCCACCGTGGTGGCTGCGCAGAAACGATTTGTAGTTTCTCCTGCTCAGGGACGCAGCGACGCGGACCTCTACCTCGCCGGTCTGGTGAACGGTTCGGACGGGGAGAAGGCCTCGTATACGGCCGATCTAAAGGCCCAGTTCCGATTTCTGCTGAGCAAGACCTCGTTTAGCAGCGAAGCCTCCAACAGCTTCCGCTCGGGCATCTGGGTCGTGCCGAACTTCAACCTCACGGCCAGCACTGACCCCGACTCCGACGGTGATTCCGTCCTGATGGGCGTCGCCTTCCCCTTCGGTCACCCGCTCAACAACAGAACGTTTACCTGGGTCGAGTTCGAGCCCGCTGCAGAAGGGGAGAGTGACACGGAGTTCAACGACATCAATGCGATCGCCCGATTGCGCGCCTACTTCTTGATGCGTGTCTTCGGCGGCGGACGTCTGCAGTTCCTGCCGCAGCCATTCGTGGGCATGGAGGCTGGTGATAACGTGAGGAGCGCCGCCGTGCGCGCCTATGCGGGTGGAATCGTGAGACCGACGGCGGGTCTGCATGTCTATCTCAACCTGTTCAAGCAGGCCTCGCCTGGCCGGCAGGCTTTCGTGGAGAGCGAATACATACGCCGTTGGCCGTTGATTGGTGAACCCATGTTCTCGGAGCTTTCCAGTGGTGCTCTGCAGCTGACATCGGTCGGAACCAACCCGCGCGATAACGTCAGCACCAAACTGGAGTATGACTTCGCGAATTATTTTGGTGTGACCCTGCAATACAACTACGGTGCCCTGCCGCCGGTATTCACGAAGGTGGACAATCAGTACACCTTTGGATTTGTGCTCAAGACCGGACTGGCCTACAAACCCAAATGATCCCGGTGCCCCAGACCTCGTAATCGCGAACTCTTGATCGAGTCTCCTGATCGGTGAAGCTGCGCCCTTCGCAGAGCCACTCTCCTCTGCCATGACATCGGGATGCAGTCAGGGAGCGCCGATTCCGACGAGAAAGCACGAGCAACAACGAGGCCACGTCCTACACTTGCAGAAGGTATGCTCAAAGGCTTGACGCGACGCAATGACGAAGAGAGGACACGATGCACCCCTTGATCGATGAACTCCACGCTGAGTCTACTCAGTTGCCCCCAATTATTACGGCCGTGAAATTAGCCGTTGCACTCGCCATCGGCTTGCTGATTGGCTTTGAAAGGCAGTGGTCAAACAAGGACTTCGGCGTACGCACATTCAGCTTGGCGGCTCTGCTCGGCGGCCTTACCGCGCTCCTGCCGATCCCGGTTCTCATAACCTCCTTGGCGGGCATAATTGTCCTTGCTGTCGTTCTGAATGTCCGGGACATACTCGCGTCGCGCTCGGTGGAAGGCACAACCTCACTGGCGCTTATCGTGACCTTCATTCTCGGCGCTCTGAGCGGCGGCGGCCACATCTTCACCGCAACCTCCTGCGGCATCATTGTGACGTGGCTGCTCTCCCTGAAACCACAATTTCGAGCTTTCGCGGGTGGAGTGAAGACGGAGGAGATCCGTGGTGCGCTTCTGCTCGGGTTGTTTGGCTTTGTCATTTGGCCGCTGCTTCCCGCAGGGCATCTGGACCCCTGGGGCTTGTTCTATCCTCGCGAGGCCTGGGTCACGGTTCTGGTGGTCGCCTGCATCGGCTTCCTGAATTACATACTGCTCCGAATCTATGGCCGAAGAGGGGTTGGGTTTGCCGCGATTCTGGGTGGGCTGGTCAACTCCACGGCTACGGCGGCTGAGCTGAGCTCCACGCTTCCGGCAGCCGGGCTCCTGGAAGCCACGGGTGTAGCGGTTCTCCTGACCTCCGTGGCCATGTTTATCCGGAACCTTCTTTTGCTGGCGATCTTTGCCGTGAGCGCCGTCAAGTTTGCTGTCGCACCCCTGCTCAGCATGTCGCTCATTGCCGGCTGGTTCGCTTGGCGGGGACGCTCGGCGACAGATGCGACGAACGTAAACCTGGCCTTGGACTCGCCCGTATCGCTGGGCAAGGTGCTGCGGTTTGGTAGCCTTTTTATCGCCATCCAGGTGTTGGGCACGGCCGCAACCCGCTGGCTGGGGAATGCGGGTCTGTTGATCGTGAGCCTGTTGGGAGGCGCGGTCTCGAGTGCCAGCACTACGGCCGCGGCGGCCAATCTCACCGCGCATGGCCATGCAACCGCCATCCAGGCTGCAATCGCTACAGTCGCGGCTTCCATCGTAAGCACTCTGATGAATTTGCCGCTGCTCTATCGGCAGCGAAGCGCCCGGCCCATCTATCGCAAGGTACTGTTGGCGACAACGCTGCAAGTCATCGGCGGTGTCGCGGTGGTCCTGGTCCAGATCTTCGCGCTCGCGAGAGGGCTGCACTAGGTGGCGATCAAAGGATAGGTCGCCCCTCAGGGGCATCTACTTCAGCCTGGAGCGTACGCATGTAGGTCTCGGAGCTTGTTGAAATCGGCTTTTGTGGCTTCGCTAGCTTCGCGAAACCCGCTTTGATTGCGGGTTTTCGTACTTGCCTCGCGGACATCCGAGGTGCTTTTTCAACAAGCTCCTAGCCGTGCTTCAGCACGGAGTTGAGCAGCACGGCGAGTCCGTTCCAGGCGATCTGAACCCCGATGCAGAGAAGGATGAAGGCAATCACCCGCAGAATGCCGTGCGCGGTCGACGGAGAGATTGCAGTGGTGAGTCTGGGAGCGTAGGCATAGCAGACATACACCAGGCCGGTGAGCACGAGCACCGCGATAAACAAACCCAGGTGACCAAGAACCTTTTCAGACAGGGTTCCACTCGAAAACCGGGCGCTCAGGGTCAGCAGCACGACCAGTGTGCCGGGCCCCGATGTTACGGGGAATGTGAACGGATAGAAGATCTTCTGTTCGAGATTGCGCAGGCTTGCATTCCGATCCAGCTGCAGCTCTTCGCGAGTGTTGCGGGCGTTGGCTTCGGAATCTTCCTCATTCAGAACCGACCAGCCGATTGCTGCGATGACGATGCCCCCGGAGACCTGAACGATGGGAAGCGAGATGCCGAAGAAGCTCAGAATTGCAGAGCCCAGCAGCTCGAAGACGCCCAGGAAGATAATGTTGTTGATGGAAATCCGGCGAGCGAGTGAGCGGTAGGTCTCTGACGGCGCTTCACCGACCAGCCCCAGGAAGACCAGAGCGGAGCCGACAGGGTTGATCAGCGGCAGCAGCGCACTGAATGCAATCAGGAATGCACTCCAAACCAGCAAAGAAGCCTCTCCGTCACGTCCCTGTAGATCCTATGCGATGCACCAGGTCACTACAAAAATTATGGTACAAGAGACCCGCGCATAGACGCGGCGCCAACCGGCGCACCGCCGGCGCCTTTCAACTCGCAACGAAGTCTCACCAACAGCTGCAGCAGGAATGCTCTAGCCCTTCTTCGGCGCGGTAAGACCATCGCGCGGCTGCTTTGGCTCGTTCGCGAGTGAGTCCGGCAGCTTGCCGCCGGCATAGTCGGCAAGCACTTTCGCAATGTACGTTACCGTACCTTCGAGCATCAGCTCGGTAGACCAGGCTACATGCGGCGTCACCAGGATCTCGGGGACTGCAAGCAAGGGATCGGAGGGCTCGATGGGTTCATGCTTCTCCACATCGAGACCGGCGGCAAACAGATGTCCCTGGCTCACTGCCTGCCGCAAGGCGTCTTCATCCACCAGTGTGCCACGCGCGATATTCACGAGCACCGAACCCTTCTTCATCGCGGCCAGGGTCTCGGCGTTGAACAGATTCTCGTTCTCCTTGCTGGCGCGCAGGCAGATCACCACATGGTCGGCGTGGCCGAGTGCCTCTTTGAGCTGCTCCGGTGGATAGGCCTTGATGTCGCCGGCAGCCTTCTCCGGCTCCTGGTCCACCGCCGTAAGCGTCATGCCGAACGGCCGCAACCGATCCGCAACCTGATTGCCGACTCCGCCCAACCCGATGATGCAAACGGTCTTGCCCTTCAGGGCCACATTCAGTTCAGGCTTCTTGGCCGAACGATTCTGCGCAAAGTCCAGGGCCAGGCGCAGACGCCGTGAAGCTCCCAGCAGCAGGAGAACCACAAACTCCGCCACCGAGGTGGCATTGCCGGTGATCTCGGAGGGAGCGTAGGAGACCCATATGCCTTGCTGGGCTGCTGCGTCCACATCGATGCTGTCGTATCCCGCGCTGGAAGCCTGAATGAACTTCAGCTTCGTCTGCTGCTTCATCTCGTCCCCGGTCAGCGCACCCATCACGATCAGCGCTTCGATGTCCCGGGCGGGCGCGGGCTCGCCGCGCTTCCAGGCGATGAACTGGTCGGTGGATTTCGCCTCCAGCTCCTGCTGCAGGCGCTGCGCAAACTCATCCTGCGGGCTTAGGATCGCAATCTTCATTCTGCCTCCGTCTCGTCTTCTCAGTTAGGGTAGACGCAGGTTGCGGATCTGGCGGTGTAAACTCATTTCATGAAATTTCGCGCAGCCCTCGCAACGCTGATGGCAGTTCTTCTGCTTTCAATGACCTGCGTGGCTTCAGCCTGTGAGATTTCTTGTGGTCTCAAGATCCCGGGTACCGGCTGCGGTCACACTCCCTCGGTCAAGACCGGTTTAGATCACGGAGCCGTCCGGCAGATGGCCGGTATGCGCGACTGCGATATGGGGTCTGTCAAGTCCTCGGCGAGGAAGTCACCTCGTCTGGGCATGGAGCATGCCGGCTCTTGCATGCACCGAATCTGCGAACAGCAGCCCCAGGCACTCGCCAGGGATGCGGATGCAGTCGTAACTCGACTCACGGCCGTGCAGCAGGCCATGCTTGTCACCGTTCTGGCGTTTCATGCGCCCGATCACTCTGCAAAGGGGCAGGCCGGCGACGCGCCGCTCCATCGAACGCCGTTTCTCGTCTCTCTCCAAGCCATCATCCGCGTTTAGTTCAGCCACCTTTCCGAGCCGACTTCCTCGTCGCGCTGTACGGAATTCGCTGGCTTGCCTCTGTTTCTCGTGAGGAAAGTCAGCCGGCATTCGGTCTGCGTGATGCCAGAACAATGCGTTGTTGTCTCCCGGAGTCTTTCCCATGGCGAATCGCCGATCGTTTCTACAAAGCGCCGCTGCGCTGAGTGCGGGTCTGTTTGCGTCTCAGCGGGCCGTTGCTGTTCCTTCTACCGGCCACTTGAACAATCCCACGGTCCAGGACGCCGCCCGCGGCGGGTATTGCGGCGATAGCAGCGGCTCTCTCTCCAAAGTGGATCTGCATCCCGGTGCTGTGAGCACAGTTCCCGTAGTCACTACCGACATCGGGGATCTGCCCTTTGAAATGGATGGCGACGTGAAGGTGTTCCGCCTGACGGCCCACGTCTTCAAACGGCAGATTGCGCCGGACAAGACGATCGATGTTTGGGGGTTCAACGGTTCGGCGCCCGGCCCAACCATTCAGGTTACGCAGGGTGACAAGGTGCGCGTGATCTTCAAGAACGAGCTGCCGGAACCCAGCTCCATGCATTGGCATGGCTTTGAAGATCATATCGGCTTCGATGGCATGCCTGGGATCAGCCAGAAGCCGGTCAAACCCGGCGAGCAGTTTGTCTACGAGTTCAACATCCGTCAGGAGGGAACCTACTTCTACCACTCGCATATGGCCATGCAGGAGATGGCCGGGATGCTGGGCGGTGTCATCATGCACCCAAAGGTTCCGTACCGCCCGCATTGCGACAAGGACTTCTTGATTCACTTGCAGGAGTACGCCGTTCTCGCCAACTCTACCACGCCGGACACCATGAGGATGGAGTTCAACTGGCTGCTGCTGAACGGCAAGGCCGGCCCATCGAACACGCCGCTGATCGTGCGTCAAGGCGACCGGGTACGCATTCGCTTTGTGAACCTTGGGATGGACCACCACCCGATGCATATGCACGGGCATACGTTCTACGTCACTGGAACCGAGGGCGGCCGCATACCGGAGACGGCCTGGTGGCCCGGTAACACGGTGCTGGTAGGTGTCGCTCAAGCGAGGGCCATAGAGTTTGTCGCCGACAATCCGGGCGACTGGATGCTGCACTGCCACCTTCCTCACCACATGATGAACCAGATGGCGTCCCAGGCCGGTCCCATGACCCGCATGGCCGGCTTTCCAGGTGGAGTGGGTCTGCGCGGCAATGACAGTCAGGGCCGCATGACCGAGCCGGGGCAGAATGAGGACGCCATGGGGCAAATGGCCATGAGCGCGCCGAGAATTCCGAATGCCGCTACGGACCCGGCCATCCCTTCGGCTGCCCTCGGTGGCGGAGTCCAGGCTACCGCAGCGGACGGGCCGCTGGCGAACACGCGGCTCGACGCTGGAATGGCGGGCATGATGCAGGAGCAGGCAGACAGCCACGCCGCGCTCAGTAGTTTGCAGAAGCGCAACCTGGATGCCTTCGATTCAGGCGGCAACAGCATGAAAGCGCAGCGGAGCGAAACCGCACCGGATGCGAATAACGTGCCCAACTTTCCGCAGGACGCGTATATGGAGGGTCCCATGATGGACATGGAGAAGCTCGTGGACAAGCCGGAGAACCTGGGTTTGCGACCGAACTGGAGCCGTTTCATGCAGGGCATGATGACTTTCGTTCGTGTGCTTCCACCCGAGCAGTATGACCGGGTTGTCTCCGCAATGCGCAGCGCCAACCGGCCGGCCGATCCCTATGCCTCTTTCTACAACGCACCTCAGGACAGCGCACGCGCCTGATTGGATCAGCAGCGCCGATCGCATAGCTGCCGCGGCGGCTCAGCAGTTGCAAGGCTCTCGTGAGAAAGGAAACAAATGAAGACCCGACTTCTGGCGCTCGGCTGGACCTTGAGTGTGGCACTCGGAACGGTGCCCTGCAACCTGCATGCACAGCAAACATCCATGCCGGATACCCCCGGTAGGACCATGGCGCCTCAGGAGCCTAAGCCCACAGAGCGTACGCCAGCGGCCAAACCGAATGAGACGAAACAGTCGCCGGACCCCGTGCCCGGCGATATGAAGAGCATGGGCCATGACTCCGGCGACCGACCGGCGAAGGCGGCGGCCGAGAGTGAACAGAATTCGGTCGATCAGCAGACCGCGCAAGCCAATGCAAAGCCTGGAAACACCAGTGACGCCACTTCCATCACGATGCCGGTTCAGCAGCTTCAGGAGCCCGAAGCCGTGGGCCTTCACACTGGCAAGGATCTTCCTGCACCGGAGTTGCTGCGCGAGGTCGTGAACCAGGAGCCGATGACGGTTGAGAACTTCGTAGATCTTGCAGAAAAAACCAACCCAACTCTGGCCCAGGCGCAGCGCGACGTCGATCGCTCCCGGCAACAGGCTCGCCAGGAGGGTCTGCCTCCCGATCCAATGATCGGCTACTCGGGCGATCACATTCGCGGCGGCAGTTATCACGGAGGCGAGGAGGGCGCCTTCTTCTCGCAGATCTTCATACTCGGACGGAAGCTGGCGTTGCGGCGCGATATGTACCTTGCGGAAGGACGTTCCAATCAGTTCGCCCTTGAGGTGCAGCGTGCGCGCATTCACGATGATGTAGCCCGCACCTTCTTCCATGCGCTCGCGGGACAGGAATCCGTGGTCGTCCACGACCGGCTGCTCAAAGTAGCACTTGACGCGGAGACCAATGCGCACGAGCTGGAGCGAATCGGCCAGGCGGATGCCTCTGATGTTCTCTCGGCCGAAATCGCAGCGGAGCAGGCCAAAGCCGATTTCGAGGAAGCTCAGCGTACTTTCCTCGCGAGTTTCGCGGAACTCGCCACGTTCTCCGGGCAAGCATCGCTGCTGCCCCATCCTCTGACCGGAGGTCTGGTCGAACCGCCTGACCTCGACGCGGAGAGCCTCGTTGCTTCCGATATGCAGGAGAGTCCTTTCGTCAAACATGCGGAGGGAAACGTCACTGTTGCGGAGGCGCGGCTGAAGGATGCAAAACGCGAACGCGTACCCAACCTGAACGTCAAAGCCGGGGAATGGTACTCGGGGGAAGACCTGGGTACGAGCAACATCAAAGCCGGTTGGGAGAGCTTCGCCGAAGCCGGTGTGCAGCTGCCGCTCTGGAACCACAATCAAGGCAACACACAGGCTGCGAAAGCGGAACTGGACCGTGCCCATCAGGATGTCACCCGAACGCAGCTCTGGACGAAGAACCAGGCCGAACCCTGCGCCCAGCAATACATGACCGCTCGCGAGACAGCAGAACGGTACCGTACTGAAATGCTGCCGCGCGCCCGTCGTGCCTACCAGCTGGAGGTCATGAAGTACCAGCAGATGGCGCAGTCCTATCCACATGTCCTGACCGCGCAACAAATGTTATTCACGCTGCAGCTCCGTTATATCCAGGCGCTCGATCGAGAGTGGCAAGCCGCCATCGCGCTTCAGAACTATGCCTTGATGAACGGACTCGATCAGCCCCTGAACGCTGGGGATGATTCGACAACCCTGAATCTGCCGGCAGCAGGCAATCAATGATGCAGCGTGTTAAACCGGATCTGGCCCTCAAACGAGGGAGTTCACTGTCCCGCTTGCTCAAGGACGGAGGAGAGCCTGTTCAAGAGAGGCTGCTGACTCTTCAGAATGAACAGCTCCGCTTCAGAGAGCGGGAACCAGCGGCCCCGATCCGCTTCGGGGAACTCCAACTGACGCCCCGAGCGCGGGGGCCACTCGATACGACAGACATTGCTGACGAGCCGGGTTGGGTCGCAATCTCCTTCGAAGGCCCAGGCGGACACGACCTTTCCGCCAGCCTGCTGGATCGTTCCCATTTCAACAAAGGGCCCGGCGGCATTGAAGCCTGTTTCTTCTTTAAACTCGCGAACGGCCGCGTCCAGTGCCGTCTCCGGATCGTTGAACTCGCCTTTCGGAATGGACCAGGCGCCGCGATCCTTCTTCGCCCAGAAGGGTCCGCCAGGATGTACCAGGAAGACCTCCGGACCCATATTCCGGCGGCGATACATGATGAGACCCGCACTTTGCTTTCGCATCGAAGCCCCCTCCTCACGAGCATAGACTGCAGGGTGCGAACGGCAGCGGGAGTACCTCGCAAGCGACAGCGATGGATAACTGTCCGTGTTTTCCCTCCCAACCGTCATGGAGTGGCAGAATGAGGAGGGATCCAGATGCATGCATGCAACGTCGCCAGCCACGCCGCCAGAAGGCCTGATCACACTGCAGGACAGGCTCTTCGTCCTGACCGGCGCTGGCGTATCCGCCGAGAGCGGTCTGGCCACGTTTCGTGGATCGGGCGGCTTGTGGAATGGCTATCGAGTCGAGGAGGTCGCCACGCCCGAAGCCTGGGAAGCGGACAGGGAACTTGTATGGCGCTTCTATTCCATGCGGCGCCGCGATGCACTCGCAGCCGAGCCCAATGCCAGCCACCTTGCCCTGGCGGCTGTGGAGCGTGTTCTCGGAGAGCGCTTCTATCTTTGCACACAGAATGTCGACGATCTGCACGAACGAGCCGGCTCACAACGAGTCCACCACATGCATGGCACGCTCTTCCAGTCGCGATGCGAGCGCTGTAATCAGCCATTCGCCGATCAGGCGCTCTATGAGTCCCGCGCGGAGCATCCGCTGTGTGCCACGTGCGGCAGCTTCGTTCGCCCGCACATCGTCTGGTTCGGCGAGGTTCCTCTGGATCTGGAAGCTATCTATCGCGAGCTGCAGGAAGCGACGGTTCTGCTGGTCGTAGGCACGTCCGGTTCCGTCTACCCTGCCGCCGGATTTGTCGAAGCAGCCCATCAGCTTGGCATTCGCACTCTCTATGTCGGTCCGGAAAAGCCTGCCAACGCGAGCCGCTTTGACACGATTCTTCTCGGTACAGCTGCCGAGGTCCTACCGCGGCTGCTCGATATGACCTGATCGATTCGCAGCAGAATCGCGCGGCGCCCGGCTCCTTCCGATCTCCGGAACGATCATCAGTGCGGCCGGCTGTCCTTCGCTGACTTGCGTCGCCGCGCTCTTACTCGCATCTCCTGGCCTCAACTTGTGAACTCTTCTGCCGATGTACTAGGCTGTGTAGCTGAAAGCACCAAGGTGGGTGAATCTGTTGAGAAGAGAGAAGTGCCTCATCCCGCCCCCGGCGCCGAGTATCACAATCCGGCGAATGGTGATGCTGATCCTGCTCGCATGTACCTCACTCGGAGCCCAGGAGCGGAAGCCTCTCACCCCCGAAACTGCGCTCTATTCGCGGGCGGTGCGTCTCTCCCATGGCTCGGCTGCACAAAAGGGAACCATCGTTGTGACCGTGACTTCCTTTCCGCGGAGCGGACCTGAGGAAGGGGTTTATGAGAGCAGCAATGGAGAAGAATTTCATAGAGCAGGAACGATTCGAGACAAGGACTTCGACGGGGGCTTGTGCTGCGGAACCTTGTTTGAGCTACCGGCCCAGGTCGGATCTCTCCAACCCGGCACGCTCCTTTGGGCCGGCTCTATCGGTGACCGCTCGAAGACCGCAGGCATGCAGTTGAAGGTATTCGCAAGTAGTGATCGTGGAGCGACGTGGAAGTACCTCTCAAACTGCGCGAGTACGAAGCAGCCAAGAGCAGCAGGCGGCGGTCTATGGGAGCCGCAGTTTGTCCTGGCTAGGGACGGTTCGCTGGTGTGCCTCTATTCCGACGAGACACAACCGAACCATAGCCAGATCATTCGCCAGATTCGGTCGAGGGATGGCGTGACGTGGACCGACGCGTCGGCTACCGTGAGCACCCCGGTACAAGCGGACCGTCCTGGAATGCCGGTGGTGACAAAGCTTCCATCCGGGCGCTACTTCATGACCTACGAGATCTGCGGCCCTCCGAAGTGCGCTGTGTTCTTTCGAACTTCGAAGGACGGATGGCATTGGGGGAACCCTTCAAAGCCGGGCGTCAAGATCGTCGCGCAGGATGGCTCCTGGTTTGAGCACGCTCCCACCAATGTCTGGCGCGCGTCAAACGATGGAAAAGGCGGAGTCATCATGGTGATTGGCCAGATGACCATGAACGCGGCGGGAGAACCTGCGGCCGATAATGGCCACTCGATGTTCGTAGGCAGTGGGAAGAACAGCCTTCCTGCCTGGTCCGTCACCCCTTCGCTTATCGACGTGCCGGATGCACGAGACAATTACTGCCCAAATTATTCGTCTGTACTGCTCCCCCTGGAGGGGGGCCGTCTGCTGGAGTTCGCATCGGACTATGTCAGCGATACCTGCATGATGTTCTACGTCTCCAAGTAGCAATCGACGCCAAGGTTAGACAGCGCTCCTCTTTCCTTCCGACCCGCTCGACTCCTGAGTCGAGCGGGTGACGCTATCATCAGCCGATCGTCACTTTCTCGTGAGGAACTCCAGCAACGCTTTGTTCACCAACTCAGGTTGTTCTTCGTGCGGAAGGTGTCCGCACTGCTTGAAGGAAATGAACTCTGGATGCTTCGCCGTTTTTCTCCAGACCTGGCGAAAGTTCCACATTTTGCCACCAGCTTCAAAATCTTCGCCCCAAAGAACGAGCGTCGGGGCCTTGATGCGATCGCCGCCGATCCGCCTTGTCCTGTGCAACATCCTGCTCGCCCGCGCGATAGTCACTAAAGGCTCCGCGAAGCGCTCCCGGCTGGCTGTACGCTTCCGTGTACGTTGCGATCTCCTCGGCTGTAATTAGCTCCGGATTGTAAGTCTAGGTGGAAAAGATAAACGCAGCCACGTCTCTTCTCGACCTGTGATCAGCGCCTCCGGCAAGTCAGGCACGGAGTTGAATATGAAGAACCAATGAGGCCTGGCGATCTTCGAGTCCATGCTCTCGAAGATGACCAGCGTCGGGATGTTGTCCATCACGACCAGCTTCTCGACAGACTTGAAAAATCCTTCGCGAAGCGCGTTGCAACACGCGCTCCGCGATCATGACCGACGATGTGTGCCCTGGTTATGCCAAGGAACCGCATCAGTTCATGGACGTCTGTCGCCATGGTGCGCTTGTCATAACCGGCAAAGGGCTTGGCTGTAGAGCCGTATCCGCGAAGGTCGGGCGCGATAATCCGGAACGCTGGGCGAGAACCGGAATCTGATGCCGCCATGCATACCAGGTCTCGGGAAATCCGTGCAAGAGAAGCAGAGGCGGCCCTTGACCCGCCTCAACGTAATGCATCTTCAAACCGTTCACAATGGTGATGTGATGCGTCACCTGCAACTCGCTCATAAGGTCCTCCGGGGCTTTCCTGCAAACGAAGAGAAGGTCAGGAACGGACTTTCTGAGTGATCCACAGACCGAGACCAATCGCCGCGGCTCCCAGGATTCCGGAAGTTAGAGCAGGCTTCAACTGAGCGTTGGTAAATAGGCTGCGACGGATAGAATCGTGGTCGCCGCGCACCTCTCCGTCCTGTCCGGCCTGCCAGAGGTTATCCTGCCCCGCAGTGTTGTCTGGTCCGTCCTTGAATTGAGTCTTGATCAGGAGAGACGATGCTTTGTCGTTCATTCCTGGCATGATGGCCTCGGCGATACCCATGATCTTGCCGGCGCCGCCAACGTGGATGGAGCGCCGAGGATGTTCAGCCGCATAAAGAATCGCTCGCGCAACATCTTCAGGGGCGTAAACCGGCGGAGGGAGTTTCTTGGCCTTGTCGGTGTAGTTCTTCGCATGCTCATGGAATGGCGTGCCGATCGCAGCGGGTTGGATCAGGGTGATGGAGACAGGGCTGCCTTCATCAATCTGTTCCCGGCGAAGAGCGTAGGTATAGCCGAGGATCGCGTGCTTGGTAACGGAGTACATGCTCTGCATCGGGAATGCAAAGTCCGAAGCCACGGAACCGAGGTTGATGAGCGCGCCGCCGCGTTGCTTCAACGTGCGCAATGCGGTCACGGACCCGTAGACGATTCCCCAGAAATTGATATCGAAGAGTTGACGATGGTCGGAGTCCGAAACCTCCTGGAGCCGTCCCCAAAGCCCCAGGCCGGCGTTGTTGACCCACGTATCGAATCCACCGAAGCGCGCGATGGTCTTTTCGGCGAGATTATCGATGTCTTCGTGCTTGCTCACGTCGGTTACCACATAAAGGGCTTTGCCACCCTTCGCCGTGATGTCGCTAACAATCTGTTTGAGGGCAGATTCATTTCGAGATGCAAGCACAACCTGTGCTCCACCTTGCGCAGCCTGGAGTGCGGTAGCCAGGCCGATACCGCTGGAGGCGCCGGTGATGACAATGGTTTGTTCGGAGAGAGGTTTGAGTTTCAGCTTCATGGGAAGGTGAGAGGCTGAATCCTGGTGAAAGGCTGTTTCGCGTGCTTCTACGTCGGTCAGGAGACAAAGTGAGCTCCAGGGCACTCGACCGGTGAAACCGCATCCAAACCACCCGTTTGCTCGGATCAGCAATCATCAGGATCTTCGACTGGGAGGCGGCCAACTCTTCGGCTTGCGCTAAGGTGGCGTGCTAGGAGCTTGTTGAAAAAGCACCTCGGATGTCCGCGAGGCAAGTACGAAACCCGCAATCAAAGCGGGTTTCGCGAAGCTAGCGAAGCCACAAAAGCCGATTTTCAACAAGCTCCTAAGAGCAGTGCAGAATAGAGGCGCACTCGCCATCGTCGAATGGGACAACAGTGGCGTTGCGTACTCGATCTGCATAAACGATGCGGGGGCCCCAGGGTTCGCTTCCATGTCACAGCATCGCGTTTTGGTGCGGATTGCTCTGCAC
>CAXUIM010000037.1:0-1751 GCA_964250885.1 uncultured Acidobacteriaceae bacterium
CATCTACATTCGCGATGCAACGCCTTTGCTGGCGCAGGCGGCACAGCGGCTGGGCACGTTCCGGCGCGCGCCCGAGATGTGAGTTTTAGGAGCTTGTTGAAAATTGGCTTTTGTGGCTTCGCTAGCTTCGCGAAACCCGCTTTGATTGCGGGTTTCGTACTTGCCTCGCGGACATCCGAGGTGCTTTTTCACCAAGCTCTTAGGGGAGCGCTACGGGGTCGATTACAGAAACATCGGCGAGCTCACGCTTTTTCCCGAAAAGCCACCCTGCACATCACTTCCGAGGGCATGGTTACCCTGTTATTGCTAGTCCTTGTTGTGGTGGCGCACATCCATCCCGCGGACCCAGAAGATAACGTCCTCGGCGATATTGGTGGCGTGATCGCCGACCCGCTCCAGGTTGCGCGAGATAATCAGCGCGTTAAGGGCCTGCGTGGCCAGCTCCGGCGAGTGCTTGATCAGATCGCCGAGCGAACGGAAAGCGTCGCGATTCATTTCGTCCACCTGGTCATCGAGCAGCAGGACGGATTGCGCCATCTCGGCGTCGCCTTCGATGAACGCCTGCAGCGCCTTGCGGACCATCGCCCCGGCAAGTTGCGCCAGACGGGGGATGTCGACTGGCAGATCCACATTCGCCTGCGTTCCCAGATCCTGCACGCGGTTGGCGATATTTACCGCCTGGTCGCCCACCCGCTCCAGATCGGCGTTGATGCGAATCACAGCGAGGATAAAGCGCAGGTCCACGGCCATTGGTTGCTCCATGGCGAGCAGATCGAGTGCCAGGCCGTCGATCTCCCGTTCCATGCGATTGATCGCCGGTTCGGAGAGGAGAACAAGTTCACAGAGACCTTCATCGCGCGAAGAGTAGGACTCGGTGGAGCGCTGAATCGCCTGCTCCACCAGCCCCGCCATCACCAGCAGCCGCTCCTTCAGCTCATCGAGACTCTGCTGAAACTTGATCCGAATCATCCGAACCTCCCTGTGATGTAGTCCTCTGTGCGCTTATCGGAGGGGTTGGTAAATATCTTGGTCGTGGGAGCGAATTCGACCAGTTTGCCGGTGAGAAAGAAGCCGGTATTCTCTGCCACGCGGGCAGCTTGTTGCATATTATGCGTCACAATCACGATTGTGTACTGGCTCTTGAGCTTGAAGATCAAATCCTCGATTTTCGCGGTCGAAACGGGATCGAGCGCGCTAGCGGGCTCATCCATCAGCAGCACCTCGGGATCGACCGCCAGCGCGCGCGCGATGCACATGCGCTGCTGCTGCCCGCCGGAGAGGCTGGCGCCGGATTTCCTCTTCAGGTCGTCCTTGACCTCCTCCCACAGGGCCGCCTGCTTCAGCGAGCGCTCGACCACTTCATCCAGCACGCGTTTCTTGCGAAAGCCATTCAGCTTCAGGCCGCTGGCCACATTGTCGTAGATGGACATGGTCGGAAACGGGTTGGGCCGCTGAAACACCATACCCACGCGGCGGCGAATCTCGACCGGCGAAGCGTCTTTGTAGATGTCCAGGCCGCCCATGCTGACCAGGCCTTCGGCGCGGGCCGAGGGATTGGTCTCATGCATGCGATTGAGACAGCGAACGAAGGTGGATTTGCCGCAGCCCGAGGGACCGATCAGCGCGGTGGCTCGATTGGCGGGGATGTGCAGGGTTACGTCCCTAAGGGTGTGCGTCGGGCCGTACCAGGCATTCAGATTCTCGACGCGAATATCGACTCCCACTAGAGCATCTCTCCTGTCGCTGTGTAC
>CAXUIM010000037.1:1851-20846 GCA_964250885.1 uncultured Acidobacteriaceae bacterium
TGGCCTCCCTTGAGTGCGCCCCGGTTGGCAAAGATCCGGACCAGCGTCACCGTGACCATGATCAACATAATCAGCACCAGGGAACCCGCCCAGGCCAGGCGGTGCCACTCATCATAAGGCGAGAGCGCGTAGACGAAGATTTGCACCGGCAGCGCCGCAATCGGCTGGTTGAGATTGAAGCTCCAGAACTGATTTCCGAAAGCGGTAAAAAGCAGCGGCGCGGTCTCCCCGGCCACGCGCGCAAACGCCAGCATGCAGCCGGTGATGATGCCGGGTGACGCGGTGCGCAGGCTTACCGAGAGGATGGTGCGCCACTTGGGGATTCCCAGTCCCAGTGCCGCCTCGCGTACTGGATTGGGCACGGTCGCGAGCATCTCTTCGGTGGTGCGCGTAATCGTGGGCACCATCATGATCGCCAGGGCGACAGCCCCGGCCAGCGCGGAAAAGTGGCGCTGCCGCTCCACGACCAGCGCATAGGCCGCCAGACCCATGACGATGGAGGGCACACCGTTGAGCACGTCCGCGGTAAAGCGCACCGCATTCCCGAATGCGCGTCCGCGGCCATACTCCGCAAGGTACACACCCGCCCCGATGCCCAGCGGGATGCCGAGCAGACTGGCCAGGCCCAGGATTACGCCCGATCCCGCGATGGCGTTGGCCATGCCGCCGCCGGTCTCGCCGACCGGCACGGGGACATGGGTGAAGAAGGCCCAGTTCAGCGAACTCGCGCCCTTGTAGACCAGGTATCCCAGGATGGCGACCAGCGGCAGCAGCACAACCACCGTGCTGACGATCGCGAGCACCGTCATCAGGTGTGTGGTAAATTGCCGCCGCAGCTGGAGCAGGCGTTCGTGCGTGGCGGAACGGACCGGAAGCGCGCCCATCAGACGGTGCTCCTCATCAGTGTGCCCTCGCCGTGTTGCCGCGCGTGACCGCCCAGACCAGCAGCCGGGCGATCGCATTGACCACGATGGTTACGAGGAACAGCGCCAGGCCGATCTCGATCAGGGCGCTCAGGTACAGATCTCCGGTCGCCTCGGTGAATTCGTTGGCGATCACGCTGGCCAGCGTGTAGGACGGAGCGAAGAGATTCTTCACGATGTCGGGGTGATTGCCGATCACCATCGTGACCGCCATGGTCTCGCCCAGGGCGCGGCCCAGCCCCAGGATCACCGAACCCACGATCCCAATCCGGGCATTGCGTAAAACGCCGATGCGAATCATCTCCCAGCGCGTCGCACCCAGCGCCAGAGCGGCCTCACGCTGGTTAACCGGAACCGCGCGCATCACATCCCTGCTGATAGACGAGATTACCGGGAAGATCATGATGGCCAGAATCACGCTGGCGGTGAACATGCCCACGCCGAAGTTCGGTTCGACGAATAGCCCGGTCCAGCCGAGATACTTCTCCAGCACCGGACCCACGTGATCGCGAATCAGCGGCACCAGCACGAACAGCCCCCACAGGCCATACACCACGCTGGGGATCGCAGCCAGCAGTTCCGTCAGAAACGAGATGGGACCGCGCAGCCCCGGCGGACAGATATCCAGAAGGAAGATCGAAACGCACAACGCCAGCGGTACGGCCATGGCGACAGCCAGCAGCGAGGAGACCAGCGTTCCGTAGATGAAAGGCAGCGCTCCGAAATCTCCCGAGACGGGATCCCAGACTCGTCCGACAAAAAATTTCCAGCCGAAGGCATGGACCGACAGCTGCGAGCTGTGGATCAGCACGAACAAGATCAACAGCACGATGACGAAGATGCTCAGCGCGCACAGCACCATCAGGCCCGCGAAGGCGCCATCGCCGAATCGCCCTGAACTCTTGCGCTGCAGGAAGGCGCGAATCGCCGACGGGGGCACCGCCTTTTGCGCCTCGGGAGCCGGCAGACTGGCACTACCCTCTATCCGTTGAGAAATCGCCGTTCGAGTCAGCGGAATGGAATTGGGTTCATTCATGGGGCTGGAGACGCGTCCAGTGCACGCCTTACTTTATGAAAGGAGTGTGAATGGACGATGAATCGCCTGTAGCCGGACATCGTCCTTCCACTCCGTGAAACCCGTGAGACGTCCAGCCCAAAGCCGGTAAGAGGGGGCCAGCCCTTGTATATATCCCCTCTGCAGCGTCGCGGCCCAGACCTGATATCGTGCGAGTAACCGGAGGGGGAAACTCAGAGCCGGTCCTACTTGACGAAAACGGCGCCTTCCTTCAACCGGCGGTGATGATGCGAATCAGGCTTAGTGAATCTCGTTGATGCTTTGACGGACGCGGGCAACGACGGGAGCCGGTAGCGGTGCATAGGTCATGCTGGCCGCCTCCGCCTCGCCGTGGTCCAGCATCCACTCTAGAAAAGCGTGCAGCACTTTACCTTTCGCAGGGTCCGCGGACTGGATCGGGATCAGCAGCCAGGTGAACGAAGAGATGGGATACGAGTCCGGGCCCGCGGCGTTGGTGATGGAGACGCGATAGTCCGCCGGCATGTCATTGGCCGCCGCGGCCGCCGCCGCCGTTACGCTGTCCGTGGAGGCCTTGATCCAATTCCCCGACGCATTGCGCACAAGGCCGAAGAGCATGTGATTCTGCCCGGCGTAGATCAATTCGACATAACCGAAGGAGTAGGGGCTGCTGCGCACCATTCCGGCCACGCCCTCATTGCCCTTCTGTCCTATCCCCAGCGGCCAGCGGACAGACGTGTTGCGGCCTACCTTGGACGCGAAGTCCGGACTCACCTTGGACAGGAAGTCTGTGAAGATGTACGTCGTTCCCGAACCGTCGGAGCGATACACCGCCAGGATCTGGTGATCGGGAAGCTTCACGCCGGGGTTGTCATGCGCAATGCGGGGATCGTTCCACTTGGTAATCTGCCCCAGGTAAATGGCGGCGATCACGTCGGGGGCGAACTTGAGATCCGTAGTCACGCCGGGAATGTTGTAGACCGGAACAACCCCTCCCAGCACCGTGGGAATGTGCACCAGCTTCACCTTCGACTCGGCGAGCTGCTGATCGGTCATAGGGCCGTCGGAGGCGCCGAAGTCGACGATGCCTTGAGACACCTGGCGAATTCCGGCTCCCGATCCCACCGATTGATAGTTGATATGCACGCCCGGATGAGCCGCGCTGTATTCGGAAAACCAGCGTGAGTAGATGGGATTGGGGAAGGTGGCGCCGGCGCCGGTAAGCTCAATGGAATTCGACGAGCTGCCCGGCGCTTCATTGTTCGGCGCCGGAGTTGATTTGCAGCCTGTGGCGGCCAGGAGAAGTCCGGCGCACACGGCAGCCATCGATACCGCGGAAACTCGCTTCATGTGTTGTAGTCGCTCCTCAAAGATCGTATTCCATTCAGCGCCGAGGCTCCGCCTCCGGCTCGGTTGAAACGGTTCCCAGCTCTCGTGGATCCCGAGAGGCTCAGTCCGGCGCGTCCTGCCCGAACGGGAGAGCCTCTGACTTCACCGATCGGGATCCACCACCCGGAGAATCGTCCCGGAGAGACTCAGAGAGCGGCCCGGAGCCTTTACGGAATGTAGTAGCGCATGCTCAGGTGGATCATGTTGTCCTGGGCCCGGGGACCGCTCGGCGTAATGGCGGAGCCAACACCTGACCACAGATTGCGTTGCAGATAGCTGTAGGTGGCCTGATACTGCAGCCTGCCATACCGTGGGCTGTTGACCACGCGGTAGGTGAAGCCCATCATGCCTTCCTGAATGTACCGGGTGGGAGAGCCGCAGTTGGCGGCGCTATCGGATCCGCCCACCCCGGCGCCCAGGGTGATCGAGTTCACTCCCGGCAACGCGTAGCAGCCCGCATCGTTTATGTTTCGCGGGCCATAGCCGATCAGCGCGCCCGTGGAGGTCGCGTAGACCGTGCGCTGGTCATACTCGCCGCCGTAGTAGGCATACACGTCCAGCCTTGGAGCGGGGTGCGTCTCCAGGCTGAACAGGCCGTGGTAATTGCGGAGCGGCTCCAGCGTCTCATCGGGACGCAGGGTGGCGTCGGCCAGCTGCGAAGAGCCATAGCGGCCCACGCCGTCGCCCGCCATTCCCTGGGCGGCTACCTCGAGGAAGGGGATCGGCTTGATACGAATGCTGCCGAACACGCCGCCCGCCGCCTTGGTATTGCTCAGCTGATTCGTGCCGTAGGTGTACACGTTAGCCGAGGTGACCGAGACGATTGGGTAATAGAAGTCGCGCAGGAAGCGGGAGATGCCGCCCAGCTCCAGGTGAGCCTTGGGAAAGTCCAGAGCGCCCTTCACCAGGATGTCCGGATCCACGTTGTTCGCGTAGGTGGCCAGGTTTGTGCCGCTGTTGCTCGCCGCCGCATTGTAGAGGCCGCCATTGGTGCCGCCGCCGGCAAAGAAGTAATCCGCCGGCGCCGCCGATCCATTGACCGTGAAGCTGGTAATCTGCGCCTGCTCCACCGCCATCGCCATGGTGAATGAAGTACCGTTCACATCGCCGAATCTCTGCTGCAGGCGAAGGCCGGGCTGGCGGGTCCAGTTGAAGCCGACCATATACTGCGGGTCGACGGTGTTGGGCAGCCTCTCGGTACGGTTGTCGGTACCATGGCCGTCCTCGGTCACCAGGGACCACATCTGACCGCCGGTCACCGTAAAGCCCGCGTTCGTGGCCGCCTGCCCCCAGAGCTGGCGCTGCCGCAGAACATAGCTGTTGCTTTGGTTGTTGTTGGAGCTGGTGCCGGTGCCCAGGAAATCCATCTCGGCGTATCCAGCCAGGCTGAAGTCTCCCGTGTTGCCGCTGATGAGGGCGCCCAGGCGGGTCTGCCGGGCCGTGAAGTTCAGCTCGTCGACATGCCCCTCGCTCGCGCCCGGAAACGGAATGGAGTTGAAGGGCGTGTTGATATCCGAGTTGACCGAGTGCTGGCGCCACACACCTTCAAACGCGAAGAAGCCAATCGGCATGATGTTGACTCCCTTGTAGTGCAGGGCTGCCGGCGACTCCACTTCGGTCTGAAGCTTGGTCTGGGTGCTCGCGACGGCATCCGTGGTGGTCTTCAAGCCGGCTACCGAGCTCGAAACCGAATCGATCTTGGTGGAGTTCGCGGCCGCGGCGCTGTTGGCCTGGCTGGCCGCGTCGGCGGCGGCAGCAGCCTGCGACTGCGCGGCGGCGGCTTGCGCTGCCGCCTGAGCCGCGGCCTGGGTGCTGGTGACCACCTGCTCGTCCTTACCGCTGAGCTGCTGCTTCAACGCATCGATCTGAGCCTGCTGCTGGGCCATCTGCTCGCGCAGCTCGCGGAGCTGCCGCTCGCTCTCCGTTTCCTTGTGCTCTTTATGTTTGCGGTGCCGCTCGGGTTTTTGCGCGGTGCTGCCGGTGTCCGCGGTGGTCTGCGCCAGTAGCGGAGCAGACAACAGCGCGCCTGCAACCAGGGCGATCAAAGTTCCAGATTGTTTCATCTTTCCTCGGAGGGAGAGCTAAGGCGGATACACGCAGACCTGTAGCGTCGGCGTCATGTACCTTGCTGATCTTCCCCATGAAGGAAGAATCGCAGCGCGCGATGAACAACTTGAAAACGCACCGGGAACAGACTGTGAATAGACGGTTAAGGGACGATGAACACGGTGAATCCAGATCGCTGCCGAGTCTAGCGGTAGATGCGTTACATCTTGGACTTGGGAGACGTAGAGGTCGTGGAATGTGGTACTCCCAAAGCATCGAAAATTCCCATCATCGTTAGGATTGCTGCGGCGCTCGACCGCCGCGACACGCCCGGCCTGACAAGATAGTCGAAGTCCAGCGGAGCATCCGGGCTACGGCTCTCCATGTGAACCAGAACTCCGCCACAACCTTTATTTTCGGCAATCTCCGTCAACGCCAGATCGTGCGTCGACAGGGCGCCGATCGCACCCCCTGCCAGCGGTGTCTTGATAATTACCTCCGCAGCCGCCCTTCGATCGACAGAGTTGGTGCCGCTCAGAAGTTCGTCGATCAGGAAGAGCACGGCCTTGCCCTCCCGAGCGTAACGGATCATCTCGCTCACCCGTTGGACTTCAGCGAGGAACTTCGATCTTCCTTCCAGGAGCGAGTCGGTGACTGCCAACGAGGCGCAAACCGCGAGGTGCGACAGCCGAGCGCGTTTGGCGCGAATCGGGCCTCCCGCCAATGCGACGACCACATTCAGGCCGATCGCCCGAAGAAACGTGCTCTTCCCAGACATGTTGGAACCGCTCACCACATAGAAGCGCGAGGTGCGGGTGAGATGGATATCGTTGCACACGCAAATATCGTCACGCAGCAAAGGATGCCCCAGCTGTTCTGCTTCCATCAGGGGGTGACCCTCGACAAATTCTGGGAAGATGTGGGCGGGTCGTTCGTAGGCATAAGTCGCCAATGCCTGAAGCGCTTCGAACTCAGCCCAAGCATCAAGCCACGAATTAAAGTTGCTCTGGTGTTCCGCTCTCCAATCTTCCACAGCAAGCGCCAGTTGGGTCCCGACGGCCAGGAGCATCGACGGGTAATGGAATAGCTCTTTATCGCGCTGATGAAAAGCGCGGGCCAGCTTCTCCAGTTTGCGGACAGCCTCAGCCCCACCCTGCATGCGGACGCTCCGAGCAAGAGATCGCAATTTCGCTGAACGAAATTGCTGCGCCTCCATCAACTCAAGTCCCTCACGTAGGACGGTGAAGGACTCCGTCAGTTGCCGAATCGCCGCAATCTGCGGTCGAGTTCGTTTCAGCAAAGCACCGGCGGCACTCAACTGCAGCAGCGTCAGCAACAGAAGTAGGGGCCACCATGCGGTCCAGAGCATCGCCCTGGCAAAGATTCCTGTCGCGACGATCAAACAAGTCGAGCTAAATAGAAGTAGCAGGCCGCGCATTCTGCGAGAAGCGGTGCGTACCGGCAGACTGAGCCAGCCGTCGAACGCTTCCCGGTCGCAATCCTGCAAAGCGTACTTGCCCAGGCAGGCGGTCTGCTCACGCAGGACGGTTGCATCTACCAGTTCTCTGACCGCTTCTTGACGCAGCTTCGTCTCGCAGGGCTCGGGCGCGTCCAGCAAGAAGCACGCCAACCGTTCAGCTCCTGCTATCGTCCTTGTGGTGCAGAGCAACTCGAAGAGCGAACCCGTGCCGAGAATATTAAGATCGTCCTGATACAGATGATGTTTCCGGGCGAACTCGTTGCCGGTCCTTCCCTTGCCGATCCACGCTCCCGTGCCACGGGCGATGCCACGTTCGAAGTGACTGCACAGTAGCGAAAGTTGCATCCACTCCCTGCCTCGACGGCCGTACTGCAGAACAAAATACAAAGCACCCAGGAACGGAAGGGGCCAGAGCGCAAGGGAAGCTATCGAGTGGTTGAGAGCGAGAGGCGTGATGGCTATACCGGAAGCCAGACTACCCAGCGAGAGCATGAGCGCACGGAAGCGGCCCGATTTTGCACCTGCCAGCCGGGCCTGACCTCGATCGAGCTCACGTGTATAGGACGACATTACGGTAGAAGGCTCTGCCGGTTGTCTCGTTCTCTGAACCCCGTCCTTCGCTGGAGGCGGCGTATGCATGATGTGTCCTGTTCCTTCTCCCGGCGTTGCGGGCCGGCACTCTGCGAGTCAACAGAATTGACATAGAAGACGATATGACCATTGCCGTCATCAGACGGCTGGCCCATCGAACGCAGGCGAGATTTAGAGGGAAAGGATGGGAGGGGGAAGCTGGAAGCGGAAACACCGAACGAACGCATCGGAAGGCGCGAAAATCACCGGGGCGGGCTTTAGCGGCCCACGCCAGATGAAGGGCATGCTGATGAGCCCTGTTAATTCCTCAAAGCAGACACGGAGGATGTCGCAAAGCGTTGACTTGTGATGAACAACGAAGAGGATCAGCGCGCTGAATACAAGCAAGCATAGAAGAACGAAGATCTTATGGGTGACCAGTCCATCAAGCTGGTTGGTTGCGCACGCGACCAATAGCAAGAAACCTGCCGTCATCACCAATTGTCGGCAGCGGCGCGCATTCATTGAGTTGCCCCTGAGAAGCACCTACTAATTTAGCACCCGGGTGTAGTAGCTCTGACCTTTCAACAGTCCGATTCCGAGGCACGTTTACTTGCATGACGGCAGACGGTTTGCCGCAGGCAGAATGGCAGCTTGTCATGCCGGGGGCGCAGACGCCCGCGAAACATGTGTGGAGCAGGACCCGGGCTTGATGAAGCGGGCTGGCTCCAGGTCAGGGCAGCGTTGTAAACTCGATCGCACTGGGCTGTCTGGGCGTGTGAAAGATGCGCTCGGTCGCCGGCTTGAAGTCCTCGGGCCTGGCGCTCGGAATGTCCACGAACACCTGCGGATTCAAATCGACCAGCGGGAACCACGAGCTCTGAATCTGCACCATGATCCGATGCCCCTTCAGGAACGTGTGATTGATGTTCAAGAGCGAGACATCCACCTCATCCGGCCGGTTCGGCTTGAACGGCACTGGGTGCGACAGGCTCTTGCGGTACTTGCCACGCGCCGGCTCGCCGCGGACAAGCTGTTGGTAGCCCGGCAGCAGCGCACGCGGCGCAACTACATCCGGGGGACGAGCCGCTGGGGTGGCCGGGGCAGGCACATTGAGATCCTGGGGGCTGACGTCGATCAGCTTCACGACGAAGTCGGAGTCCGTCCCGCTGGTCGAGACATGCAGCTTCGCCTGCAACGGGCCGGCGAACGTCATGTCTTCGGTAAGCGGCTCGGTCTGGTAGACGAGCACGTCGGAACGCGTAGCCGCGAAGCGCTGATCGGCGTCCATGTAGACCTGAGGCGGCCCAATCGCATGCGCGTCCGCAAACTCCGGCACCGGATGGGCGGGATCGCTGCGGTACTGGTCGTATGGTGTAGCGTCCGCGGCAGGCGGATCGAAGCCCAGCTTGCCGCCTGGCTGCAGATACAGCAGACGCGGCTTCGCTCCGGGCGGCGGCCACGCCGTATACGAACGCCATACATTCGACCCCGTTTCGAAGACCGTTGCCGCAGGCAGACTCGGGTCGGCAGCGTCCTTCAGATAATGCTCGAAGAACGGGAACTGCACGGTCTGGCGGAAGGTTTCGCCTGTCTTCGAGCCAAAGGTGACGTCGCCCAGGCGAGCGCCATCGTAGTTCCATCCGCCATGCACCCAGGGGCCCATGACCAGATACTCCCGCGCCTGTGGACTCTGCTCGGCGATGGCGTGGAAGGTCTTGATGGGACCGGTCGGGTCTTCCGCGTCGAACCAGCCGCCCACCACGAGGACCGCGGCGTGAATGTTGTGCAGATGCCGTGAGATGTCGCGCGATTGCCAGAACGGGTCGTAATCGGGGTGGTCGACCACCTCGTTGAAGTAGGGATTGACGACAAGCGCCTTCGCCTTCGGCAGCGGCTCCCACTCGTGGAGGAACTCGGTGTAGGCATCAGCGTAAACCTGCGGCAGCGGTGTGCCGCGACTGGGCAGAACAGGCTGCGGCTGCGGACGGAAGAACCCATAGAAGTTGGTGGTTTCCAGCATCAACGCGCCATTGTGATAGTAGTCGTCATTATTGTGATAGTCGGTGACCGGCGCCTGCGGGCTCGCTGCCTTTATCGCCGGATGACCGTCGATGATGGACGCCGAGCACACGTACCCGGCCTGCGAGACTCCGTAGATGCCGACGCGTCCGTTGTTATGCGGCACGTTCTTCAACAACCACTCGACTGTGTCATACATATCGGTGGATTCGTCGTGCTGCACACCGGTGGGATGATCGATGTGCGGCGTGGGCTTCACATAGGCGCCCTCGGACTGGTAACGCCCGCGAACATCCTGAAAGACGAAGATGTAGCCGGCGCGGTCGAATTCGGGCGATGGACCAAGCCGCGGGCGATAGGCGTCCGGGCCGTACGGTGCAATGCCGTACGGCGTGCGCATGACGAGAAACGGATAGTCCTGCGTCGCCTCGCGCGGGGTGTAAACGATGGTGAAGAGCGTGATGCCATCGCGCATCTTCACGTGATACTCCGCCTTGAGGTAGTGCGCTTTGACCTCGGCAGCGGGATCCGGTTGCTGGGCGCGGACACACGGCATAACGACAGCTATGAGAGCGGCGAAAAGCTTCACTTTGCGGGGCATGGGCCTAGTGTACAGGCGAGTCTCGCGTCGGCCCTTCCAGACCACGCCAGAGACGAGCTACTCATCTCCCGCCGGTAAACGGGATCCGGGAGGCGCATCGGTGAGACGGTGTAATCATCTACCCACGTCACAGCGATAGGAGAAATGCTGTCGAGCAAGAACCCTGAAGCTGTGGAGCGGGAGAATTCTCAAGAGCGCCACTTCTTAACAGGAGGTGTTTATATCCGTAGCTTGCGGTGAAGCATCAGGAAGTTGCTCTAATCGGCTGCGGCTGGCTCCACCAGCGAAGGCGCGCACGGCAGGGTGAAACAGAAGCAGCTGCCCCGGCCCAGCTCGCTCTCCACCCACATCCGTCCGCGATGCGCCTCTACAATGTGCATGGCAATCGACAAACCCAGACCCGTGCCGCCCGACTCCCGGGATCGTGCCTTATCGACCCGATAGAACCGCTCGAAGATTCGTCCCAGGTGCTCGGAAGCGATTCCGGCCCCGAAGTCCTGCACGCAGAAGCGAACATCCTGCGGCGCCCCTCTGCCCGGCGCATCCGCCACCAGCTCGGCGCTCAGCACCACCCGCCGGCCATCCGGACCGCGGCCATAATTCAGCGCATTCTCAATGAGGTTGGTCAGCACCTGGAGGATGGCGTCAAGATCGGCCATCACTTCGACCTCCGGGTAGTCCCGGATCTCCAGCTCGCCTTCTTTGTCCGCCACAAGGGCGGCGACCGCATCCTGCGCCTCGCCAATCAGTATGGCAACCTCGACGGGCTGCGGCCGCAGCTTCTGCTCGCCCGAATCCACGCGCGCCATGGCCAGCAGATCGTCCGTGAGCCGTCCCATGCGCCGCGCGGCCTTATGAATTGCCTCCAGAAACTCCCGCACCTGGGCGGTAAAGAACAACTCGCCGCGGTCATCCTGCAGCAGCGTCTCAACATAGCCGGAGATGGAGGTAAGCGGGGTACGCAGCTCGTGCGACACATTGGCCACGAACTGGCGCTGGGTGCGTTCCACCTGCTCAATCCGGGTTACGTCCTGCAGCACCACCACGGCGCCACCCTCCGGCATGGGTGCTGCACTGACCGCGAAGATGCGGCCCGGGGGGAGCGACACCGGACGGATCTCGGCATAGCGGCCCTCTTCGAGAGCGGCCTGCACGCACTCCAGCACCTCGGGGGCGCGGATCGTCTGCACCAGGGAATAGCCCGCGCGCACGGTCCCCGAGGAATCCGCAACCAGCTGCTGCATGGGCTTGTTCGCCCACACGATGCGCCCGGCCGCGTCCACTGAGGTCACCGCGTCCTGCATGGAATCGAGCAGCGCCTCCAGCTTGCGCCGGCTTTCGGTGCTCGCTGCCAGGCGCCGCACCACCGCGGCCGAGGAGGTGTGCAGCGCATCGGTCAAACCCTCCATCTCGCGGAAGACGGGCTCGGGCCGCGGCTCCGGTGGCGGATCGCACACGGTAGCGGCCATCGGCTCCAGCGCCTCGACGGCGCGGGTGATCGCACCGCCCGCTCGCCAGGTCAACCAGCCGGCTGCCAGCGGAATAACGACCAGCGCCACGCCGATCCTCGGCCACACCAGCAACGCGGCGCTGACCACCGTGAGGGCCACCGCGGCGCGCCAAAGCAGGGCGAAGAACAGACTTCTACGCAGGAAAGACCGCATGCTTGCAGCTTACTCGGACAGAGAACGCACCGCGTCGGCCGATTCCCTGGCCTTGGGCAGATCGAAGCGATAGCCTGCCCCACGCATGGTCTTCAGATAGCGGGGCGTCTCCGGATCGACCTCGATCTTCTCCCGAATGCGCCGTACATAGACGTCCACGCTGCGCGGGGTGACAAAGCGCGCGTCGCCCCAGACCGCGTCGAGCAGATGGTCCCGGCTGAAGACGCGTCCAGGATGCCGCGCCAGATACTCCAGCAGACGGAACTCGGTCGCCGTGGTCGTCACCAGCTCTCCGTTCACCCGCAATTGCATTGAGTTGCCGTCGATCTCCAGCGTGTCGATGTTGAGTACCGAGGTAGCGCCCGGTGTCTCCGGCCGCTCGAAGCGGCGCAGCACCGCCTTCACACGGGCTACCAGTTCCCGCACCGCGAAGGGTTTGGTGATGTAGTCGTCCGCCCCGAGTTCCAGACCCTGCACACGATCGTTCTCCGTGGCGCGCGCGGTCAGAAAGATAATCGGAACGCTTGCCAGCTCGGCATTCTGGCGCAGCCGGCGGCACAGGTCCAGACCATCGCCGCCCGGCACCATGATGTCCAGAACAAAAAGGGACGGCCGCTGCCGCTCCGCGTCCTGCAGGATCGAACCCAACGCCGGGTAGGCCCGGACCGTGTAACCGGCACTCTCCAGCTGATACTGCACGAGACGCCGGATGTCCGCATCGTCCTCAAGCACGAAGATTACCTGACTCACCCATCACTCCCTGGGCCGGCTTGTCGCCATGCCCAGCCTACCGCGCCCAGCTTAGCGCGTCAGGCGGTCTGCTTTTGCTAAAGGACCATGAATCCTTCGGTGAATCTTCGCGCACAGACCGGCCGCGCCGTATATGCTGGAGGAACTCGCGACCCCAGACCCTCTTTACGGCAGCAGAAGACTGGTTTCTGCAGCCTCCCACCGCCACAGACCCGGCAGTGACGCTGCAACTACACCCACTCTATCCGACCGAGGTGAAGCGATTGCCCACCGAGACCTCCGCCGCCCTCAGCGATGGACCGAAGACTGCATTCTCACCTTCCTTCGGCCTGCGGCCCGGCGCGCTCTCTCCGCTCGAGACCCTGGCCCAGTCGGTTTCAACCATTGCCCCCAGCACGTCACCCACGCTCACCGTTCCTCTGGTCTTCGCGCTCGCCGGCCCGGGAACAGGCGTCGCCTACCTGATCGCCATGGTGCTGATGATGCTGGTGGCGCTCTGCGTATCCGCCTTCGCCCGCGAATCCTCCTCGCCCGGCTCACTCTACGTCTACACCCGCACCTCCCTGCCCCCTGTCTTCTCGGCCCTGACAGCCTGGGCGCTCTTTTTTGCCTACATCACGACCGCCTCGGCCGTGATCGCCGGCTTCGTGGTCTATGCCAACATCTTTCTCGGTTCCTGGCTCGGATCCTCGAGAAGCCAGGTTCCCCCGGTTCTGCTGGTGGCTCTTGCCAGCGCGGGCGCGGGCTGGATCGGGTATCGGGAGATCAAGGTATCCGCCCGCCTGATGCTCACCATCGAGACAATCTCGGTCGGTCTGATCGCGCTCGTGATCGCCATCACGCTGTTCAAGCACGGCCCTCACCTGGATTCGGCGCAGTTCCACCTGCGAGCCATGTCGTCCAGCGGGATACGGCAGGGCGTGATGCTCGCGATCTTCAGCTTCGTCGGCTTTGAGAGTGCGACCACCCTGGGCTCCGAGGCGCGCGACCCTCTGCGCACCATCCCCCGCGCGGTGGTGCAAAGTGCGCTGCTGGCCGGTCTCTTCTTCGTTGTCTGTTGCTATGGTGAGGTGCTTGGCTTTCGCGGCGCTCCGGTCTCCCTCGACGGCAGTGCCGCCCCCATGCGCTATCTGGCGGCCGGCGCCGGGGTGCGCTTCGTCGGCCCGGTCATCGATGCCGGCGTTCTGGTCAGCATGTTCGCCGCCGCCCTGGGCTGCGTGATCGCCGGCTCGCGCGTGTTGTTACTGATGGCGCATCACGGTCTGGCTCACAGGAGCCTGACCCAGACCCACGCGCGCAACGAAACACCCGGCAGCGCCAGCATCCTGGCAGCGGTGCTGGCATTCCTGCCCGCCGCCGTCCTGGCACTGCGTGGCGTAAGCGCAGCGGACATCTATGGCTGGATGGGCACCCTGGCGGTCTACGGTTTCCTGACCGCCTATGGTCTGGTCGCCGTAGCCCTGGCCGTTCATCTGCGCCAGACCGGACGCCTCAGCGCGGGCCGCCTCGGGCTCACCCTGACCGCCGCGCTCGCCATGCTGCTGGCCGTCGAGAGCAACCTCTTCCCCGCTCCGCCCGCTCCCTTCCGCTACTTTCCCTACATCTACGGCGCGTATCTGCTGGCGGCGCTGCTTTGGCTGGGTTTGAGCCGAAGCAGCGATGCGTCCGATTGATGGGCGCAGGGCGCCGACATTTCCCGGCGACCGGCAACTGCCGTCAATTCAGTCCGGGTTCAATTTGTGACACACTTTCTTGAAAAGGGCATTCATGCCGATCCGTTTCAGCGCTCTTCTTAGCGTCACCTTTGCAGTCTCGACCGCCCTCAGCCTCAGCACCGCCGCCGGCCTGGCGCAAGCCGCTCCCGGAGTTGACCCGGCTCACCACACCCAGCCATCGCCCGGTGCGGCCGTACCCATCCGCATCACCGTCGACCTCTCCGAGGCTCCGCGCCGGCTGTTTCATGCCGAGATCGATATTCCGGCCCAGCCCGGTCCGCTCTCGCTGACCACGCCCAAGTGGATTCCTGGCAATCACCGCCCCACCGGACCCGCGGACCAGATTGTCGGAGTGGTCTTCACCGCCGGGGGCCAGACACTGAAGTGGCGGCGCGATGACGTCGATCTCTATAACTTTCACCTTCTCGTCCCCAGCGGCGCCACCTCGGTTCATGCGCACCTGGACTACATCGCTCTCGCTCGTGTCAGCGATCACATGGCCGTGCTGGAGTGGGAGAAGTTGATGCTCTATCCCGCTGACCGGCCTGGCAAGGACATCCCCATTCAGCCAAGTGTCACCGTGCCCCAGGGTTGGGGGATCGGCACCGCGCTGCAACCCAATGGCGCCACCACACCGCCGCCCACCACGGGAGTCGACGAGCAGGACCATCAGTCCACTCCAGGCGCCACGACCACGCACTACGCCATCACCACGGTCGAGCAGCTTGAAGACTCTCCCCTGATCACCGGAGAGTACTTCCATGAATTCCCTCTGGCCCCCGAGATGACCCCCAGGCACTACATCGACGTTGTCTCCGACCGCTCCGAGGATTCGAACCTGCGCCCCGAGCTGCTCGACGAGATCTCTAACCTGGTTCGCGAAGCCAATGCGGCTTATGGCTCCCACCACTACAACGTCTACCATTTCCTGCTTACGCTCTCCGATGTCGCCGGGGGCGAAGGCCTGGAGCACGGCCAGTCCTCCGATAACGGAGTCGGCGAAAAGACCTTTGCCAATCCCCATATCGGCTCCGACCTGCTGGCACACGAGTACACCCACTCCTGGAACGGCAAGTACCGCCGCCCCGCGCGCCTCTATCAGCCCACCTTTGCGACCGTCGAGCAGGGAGACCTGCTGTGGGTCTACGAAGGCATGACGCAGTACATGGGCAACGTGCTCGCCGCCCGCTCCGGGCTCAAATCGAGGCAGCAGTACCTCGATACCATCGCCACCACCGCCGCCAGTCTCGACTATCGAGCCGGCCGGCAATGGCGCTCGACCGAAGACACGGCAATCGCCGCCAGTGTTCTGCGTGGGAGCGATCCTGCCTGGTCGAATTGGAAACGCGGCCAGGACTACTACCAGGAGGGCCTGCTCGTGTGGATGGATGTGGACACCAGAATCCGCCAGCTCACCGGCGGCAAGAAGTCACTGACCGACTTTCAGCGGATCTTCCTGGGCAAGGGAGGCAGCACCGGCCCCCTGATCGTTCCCTACGAGTTCCCGGAACTGGTCGCCGACCTGAACCAGGTGGTTCCCTACGACTGGGCCGCACTGCTGCGGCAGAAGATCAACGACATCAACCCGCACGCGGACACGGAGGGCATCACCCAGGGAGGCTACAAGCTGGTTTACCTGGACCATCAGCCGAAACCCGAAGACGGTGCCGAAGCCTCCGCCCGAGGATATAGCGAAGCGAACTTCTGGTACTCCCTCGGCTTGCGCATCGGGAATCCCAATGCCGGTGCACCCTCCAGCAGCGCAGCCGGTCCCGATGTCATCTCCGATGTGCGCTACGGCGGCCCGTCCGATGACGCCAGGCTCTACCCTGGCCAGCGGATCCTGTCGGTGAATGGCCAGGTTTACAGCTCGGACGTCCTCTCTTCCGCGATCGACGCCGCCAAGGGAACGGCCGCCCCGATCCGGCTCATCATCGAGCACGAAGGCTCCGTAAAGAGCGTCGACGTCAACTTTCACGACGGCAACCGCTATCCCGTGCTGCAGCGGGTCGAGGGTACTCCCGGCTACTTGGACGACATCGCCGCACCGCTGACCGCCGGCGAGCATGCTCCCACACCATAATCCGTTTCAGAGCACCGGAACAGCCCACGCCGACGATCGGGTGCTTGTTGAAAATCGGCTTTTGTAGCTTCGCTAGCTTTGCGAAACCCGCTTGCGGGTTTCGTACTTGCCTCGCAGACATCCGAGGTGCTCTTTCAACAAGCTCCTAGCTCAGATTGCGCGCGACCCGCGCCGGGAACTCGGCGGTGCGGGTGGAGAGGGCGGCTCGGCCGGAGAGGGTGGAAGGGGGGCCACCGTGCTCTTGCGGACGGTGACGTCTCCGTCAGAGGTCGTGACCGTCACGGTCGGTCCACCGCCGCGAACAGTGCCGTCCAATGAATGGGTTTCGTTCTGTTCCCGCGAGGTCAGGCCGAAGTCGTTCTCCATGTCACCGTTCCGGGTCTGCGCCTTCAGCACAAATCCAGCCCCGGCGGGCAGACCGATGTCGACAGAGCCGTGCCGATTCTGGATATCGATCGCTCCCAGCGGCAGCGCATTGGTCACTTCCACCGAGCCATCACTGTCGGTCACATCGACGTCGCCCTGCACGCGGTCGAGCGTGATGTTCTTGGCCGACGTCTTCAGCACGACGGGTCCCAGCATCTCGCGGGCGTCCAGACTGTCGTTCTCCACGGAGAAATTTCCATCCAGCCGGGCCGCGCTGAAGCGGGTACGGCTGGTCTCGAAGCGGACCGGCCCACTCACATGTTCCACATCGGTCGTGCCGTAGAAATCTCCCTGCATCTCTACCGCACCGGACACGTTCGCGATTTCGACATCGCCGGTGTGTCCTCCGATTACGAGCGAGCCGGTGATGTCGTGCAGGCTCAGAGTGGCGTCATCGTCGTTGACATCGGCCTTCACGTTCGCGCTGATCTGGCTGATCTCAACATCGCCATTGTCGGCGGACAAAGACACTGCCGCGTGCAGGTCACTGATCGTTACATCTCCATGGCCGGCATTGACGGTCAGGGATGCGGTGGAGGGAACCGTCAGGGTCAGGTCGGCCACGCCGCCATCCACAGACCCCACCGAAAGCACCAGGTTGTTGCCCTGCGTGGAGATCGCCGGCTGCAGCCGGTGAATCTTGTTGTCTGCCTCGTTGTTTTTCCAGGCGTAGGCCTGGGTGTGCACCGCCACATGCACCTGCCCGTCCGTGCTCGTGCCCACCACGCTAACGTCGCCATGCGGGTCGCGAATGGACAGCGTCCCCTGCGCGGGAAAAGCCACGCTGGTCGAGCTGTATCCGTCGTGCCGGTCACCAAACATCTGGTCGAGATCGCCGAACTTCGGCCCAAAGGTACGATCCTTCCACTCCAGCCCATCCTCCACCGCGTGCGAGGACAAGCCCGCCAGAGCAAGGAAGATCAGCAACAGAACCACGCCCCCGCCCAGCACCCGCACCGGAGGGGCGCCGGCCACATTCTGCCGCCGCTGATCGCTCAGCCACTCCAGCAACAGGATCAGTCCCACCGCGATCAGGAGCGCAGGCCACCAGCGCCCGTACCACCGCAGGGACTCCGTCCAGGACATCCGGCCCATCTGAACCAGCAGAAATACCAGTCCCAGCGCCAGCAGGATCAGCGGCCCTACAAGGGACCCCCGCCGCTGTAGCCGAATCTGGGTACGAAGCTGGGCGCGCTGCAGCTTCTGCTGATTTCGCATCAGGCGCTCTTGCATCTTTTGCGTCCTGCGGTCGAAGGGCGAATAGGGTCCGCGTGGCGGGACCTGAGGTGCGGGCGGAGGCGGATACGCACTCATCCCAGGGGCCTGCCCTTCGCCACATCCTCTGCCGCCAGGGGGTCTGCTGGGGCGGGTGCCGCGCCCGTAAATGTCGCTCTCGCCGGTCCGGCCGCGGTCCCGGCCGGCGCCCCGTACAGCGGATCGGCAGCCGGCGGCACTGCACCGATCGGGCCGGCTCTTCCGGCCGCGGGCGCTGGATCCGCTCCGACGGTGCGTTCCACCACCAGAAGAGCGCCAAAGACGATCAACAGCACCGCGGTCATGGTTGCGAAGGTCACGACAAAGTACGCCGCATGCAGCGCGAACAGGATCGCCAGAACCATCAGCACCACCGGCCAGCGAACGATGCACGCCAGTCTCTGGCCGCTCTGCAGCCGCCGCGTGAACAACCAGACCGAGAGCCCGGCAAACAGCAGCGGAAGCAGCCAGCGCTCACTGATACGCCAGTCCGGCAGCAGGTTCACCAGCAGAACAAGAAGGCCCAGGGCAATCAGCCACACCGCGGCCAAGGGAAAACGCTGCACGGGTAAGGCTGACTCCGCTGCCACCCCAGCGACGTCCGCATAGCCGGCCGGAGGAACACTCCCCGTAAACGTCTCCGCGTATTCAGGGGGCCTGTATCCAGCGTCCCTCATGGCCTGGTGCAGGGCCTGTTCCTGAATATACGCGGCCGCCGCCTGCTGGCGGGCGTCGGCCTGGGCAAAGGCCGTGGGCGGAACATACCCTACCCAGGCTGGACCCGCGGTGGTGTACGGCGTTGCTCCGAGGGGCGGCGGAGGAGCGCCTCCCCCGGGTGACGGCACAGGTTCTACCGTGCCCGTAGACCAGGGCGTGGCCGCGGGCCCGGGCGGGGGCGTTCCGGGGAAAGGCGTGGACGGTGATCCGGACTTGGCCCCCGGACCCGCCCCCCGCGGACCTCCCCCCCCCGTCCGCCCAAAGCCCCTCCGCTCTCCGATGTCATTGAAGCCGAATGCGTTTGGCAGGGGCAGAAGATCAC
>CAXUIM010000038.1:0-13809 GCA_964250885.1 uncultured Acidobacteriaceae bacterium
TTCAGTATGGTGTCGGATGCACTCAGGAGTGACGTGCTGGAAGAGGCGAAACGCACGGAGGCAGTCTTCAGTCGTTTACCTCCTGCGGTCAAGGTAGACGAAACAGTCCTGCCAACGATCGAATCAATCGAGAACACCCTGCCGTCTCATCTGGATGCAATCAGAGCGTTGGCGGCTTCGAGAGAGTGGGCGGCAGTACGGGATCGAACCGACAAACAAATTCAGCGGCTTGAATTTCTCAGCGACCAACTCGTCAAAGACGTGGCCCGCGACGTCGAAGAACAGCGCGCGAAAGCTTCATCCAACATTGCAATCGTCGAACGTAGGATCGTCTTCACCGCCATCGTTACTGGGTTCGTTACACTGTTCACCGCCGCTTTCTTTGGGTGGGCCACCGCGCGACGGATCATGGAAATTCAGTTCAAGGCAAGTACAGAGCGGAAGGAAGCGGCGGAGGCGCTGCGGCAGGCGCATGAGGATCTGACACGCGCCAACCGGGTGAGCAGCATGGGAGAGCTGACTGCCTCGCTGGCGCACGAAGTCAATCAGCCGATCGCGTCATCCATACTCGACGCTGATAATTGCCTGCGATGGCTATCACGCGATGAACCAAATTTGGAAGAAGCCCGTGCGGCCGCCTCAAGAATCATACGAGCCGGAAGCCATGCGAGCGAGATTATAAAGAGAGTCCACTTGCTCTTCACGAAGGATTCTCTGCAACGGGAGCTAGTCGATCTCAACGAAATCATTCGAGAGATGGAGCTTCTTTTGTACAGCGAGGCAACTCGTTTCGCCATATCCCTTCGAGCCGAACTCGCTGCAGACCTCCCCCAGATCATGGGAGATCGCGTGCAACTGCAACAGGTTTTGATGAACCTGATGATGAACGGCATCGATGCGATGCAAGATGTGGATGGGACACAAGAACTCACCATCCAATCGCAGCTCGGTGAAGATGGTGAGGTGCTGATTTGTGTCAGCGATAGTGGGGTGGGGCTGCCATCGCAGCAGGCGAACAACATCTTTGATGCGTTTTTTACCACCAAGACGCATGGTACCGGAATGGGACTGCGGATCAGCCGCTCCATCGTTGAGTCGCACGGGGGGCGCTTGTGGGCTTCCGACAACCCTCCCCGCGGCGCGAGATTCTGCTTCACATTACCTGCCAATGGCAAGGCCTGCGATCCAGTCGCTTTTATCAGCTGATCCAGGATGGAGTTTCTTAATCGACCGTCGCTGAAAAGAGCGCTGATTCCGGCATCCTCAAGGCATATCGTCGAAATCGACATTGTGAGTCAGAAACAGATTGATCGGCCGGTACCTCTGAGCCATTGTGCATGGTAGTCGTCGGCAAGAATCAAGCCTGAAGAGGGCGAAGGATTTTGCTCATGAAGAAGAAGCGGTTCAGCGTCGAGCAGTTGACAGGAGTGATGAAGCAGGCGGAGGGAGGGGTTCTATTAGCGGAGGTGGTCCGGAAGGCCGGGATCAGTGAACAGACGTTCTACCGGTGGCCTTCCCGAGCCGGTTCTCCGGACTAGAGCATTTTTGCTTTTACTGTGAACTGGAATCAGCGTGCAGTGTCGTTTTTTTCGGGGAAAAACGACGTTGAGGTCGGCGGCTTCGGTCTACACCTAAAGCAAAAATGCTCTAATGGGCCGCCTTCGACGATGTTGAACTCCGAATCGGAACGACTGACAGGTTGTCGAATTGGTCGTTGTCATAGCTGGTGATGCCCATTCCGAATTGACCGGAGGTATAGGAGCTATCTTTGAGCACCGTCACATTTAAACCGTCCAGGATCGCCGTGATTGTCTCCTCATTCAATGTCAGACCAATCCGGTGCCATTGCCCAACCCCGAGTACCTTTGTAGATCCGCTCGCCAATGGCGTGTGCTTACCTTCTGCATCGCTCTTGAAGATGGTCCACGCACCCGTATCGCTTATGTGGAAGTAGTAGCCCTGCTGATGAGATTGCGGCCGCTTCTGCGTGCCGGCGCGGCCAATTAACTCGACCACCCCAGGTTTGGCGAGCTCAATGTCGACACTTACTGCATAGTTGGTCCACGAAGGATCTCCAACGAGCGCGAAGGCATCGCTGTCATCCTGCCATTCGATCGGTTTTGTCGGCGCCATCTGCTGTAAACACCTGCCTGGTCGATCTGATGCGCACGGCTGCACCTCGAACGCTCCCTGCATGTCGGAGATGTACCTTGCTTCTTGACCAACCTGATAGCGATCGAAGTTGTCGCGATAGGGCAGTGCAAGGAAGTGGCCTTCCGGAGCTGTCGCCGTCCCCTTTCCAGCCGCCGAAAGCGTGCTGAACGTGTAGATATACCCTGGCTGAAGGTTAAACTCGACATGACCTGTTCCGTCCCGAGGCAAGTCGGTCATGTGTACGAAGTGGTCCTTCTCTGCAGGTGAGTTGAGGTTGGTAGCCCACACACTCACTCGTTTACCAACCAAATTGTCACCGAAGCTAAGGGTCACCCTAGACGCCGTAACTGCGGTTGTTGTTTCGATGATCGTGCTGTAGTTTGCGCCGTCGGGGGAACACAACGAGATATAGCTGCCGTTCGTTCGGTTATTGCCCAAGTACCCGCTGGCATGATCCAGGAACTGCCAGCCTGGCTGCGCGAACTGCGTGAGTTGTGCAACTGCCCACAAACTCTTCCCGAGAGTGTAGTGACCAGACCACGGCTGTGAGGCGACCATCAATCCTGTGGTTGGATAGGGCAGATTGGGAGTGATCGCAGCAATTAGCGGCCAATTCAGAAGGGCCGTCATTCTTGCGTCGATGTAGCCTCGGATAATTGCTCGAATCAGAGCCGGAGCCCCGCTGTCATCGTCCTGCGATCCGTTTTCGCTGTCCCATAGCGGCTTTTTGGACTCGACTCCTTCCGCTGTCGAATGGCAGGAATCAGCGTTTCCCCCATCGCCTCCATGACACGAATAGTGCACTCCGATGATGTCAACCGAGTTCGCAAAGTTGGCGTCCTGGCTCATTGCCTCAGCGACTTTCCAGTCAGAATCGTCGCCAACAATCAAGGTCGGATAATGAGCGGCTGCAATGGCGGAATGCAAATTCTCATACCAGGTCTTATTAAACCCTCGCTCATTCCAACCACCGAGGTAATCGATTGTCAGTCCGTGGGAGTGCGCACAGCCCATCCAGGTCATCAGATACTGGATCGTCTCCGCCGACCAGAAGCTGCCATGATCGATCCATCCCGGCGCAGCCCAGGCCAGGCCGTAGAGTTTGATATGCGGGTTGCGAAGTTTCGCCTGCTCGGCCAGCCAGAACTCGTAACCGGCATTGCAGTTCACCGTGCCCTGTGTATGCTCCACGCTAGGTTCAGAGCCGTCCGTGGAGTTGGCGTCTCCTCCGATCTCCAGCTTTAATATCTGAAGTGAAGCGCCGTAGCCCGGCTTGAACAGATAGTCCAGTATTTGAGTACGCTGCTTGGCGGGGTAGTCGATGAGAAGCCGGGAATTGCCACCACCCCCGCTGATGGCGCCGATTCCATCAAACGTGCGCCCTGTATCCCCTTTGTCAAGATGAATGGAAGTGGTCACATTCGCTGCGGCGTTTAGGTCCGCTTGCTTCAATGTGTCCGGCAGATCTGTACCTAGCGCGGCCGCTGATCCACTCGATATCCGGGATGAACGGGAAGGCGTTGTCGTTCCCATGATTATCAGCGGAACGAATGCGGCCACCAGAACTCGTAGACTACATCTCATCATCCAACCTTCCGCCGATTACTCCGCGGCAGCTTCAAAATGCACCTAAAACACGTTAGACCGGTACCGTCAGCGGCGATCACATACATCTTAGACGACTCTTGCTCGTACCGAAACAGACCTCCGTTGCGGAGCAGTTCTTCGCTCTACGTGAACACCGCTGTTGCCGTAAATCACGTGTAATTGCTGTCCAGTACTATAGAAACCAAAACGCTGAGTTGACATCGTTAGAAGGAGTGTTTGTGCTATACCCCTTTCGGGGATGTGGCGAGCTGAATCAGCTTCCCAACTGAATAGAACCTGGATTGCTGGCAAGTGCGCTTCGAAGCCGAGCTAGTCCTAAGTTCGGCTGAGATTGGCTGCTCAGAGTTCAAGAAAGCCACGCCGCACGGCGATCGCGACGGAATGGGCACGGTCACTCGCGCCGAGTTTGTCCATAATGTGCCGCAGGTGGGCTTTGACTGTTTGCTCACTGATAAACAGCAGCTTGCCAATTTCGTGATTGCTGTTGCCTGTTGCAACATGCTTCAGAATCTCAATCTCGCGCCCAGTAAGTGGTTGGTCCGAAAGATAGGCGGCAAGCTGAGTCGCCACAATAGGTGGAATACACTTACTTCCATCGTGCACCGCGCGGATTGCATCCAGCATCTCGCTGGGTAGCATCGTCTTGAGCATGTACCCGCGCGCGCCCGCTGCAAGAGCGCGCGCTATACTGGCGTCTCCCTGAAATGTGGACAACATGAGTACACGGGCCTCCGGATCTTCAGCACGTATGACACCGAGAGCCTCAATGCCTGAAAGATCCGGTAGGCGAACATCCATCAGAGTCACATCTGGCTGATACTTTTTGTAAGCGTCGATTCCCTGCTGTGCTGTCGAAGCCTGTGCCACTAGTCGCATGTCGTCTTGGGTATTCAAGATAGCTGTAAGACCTTCACGAAAAGCTGGATGGTCATCAACGCTGAGAATTCTGATCATGGGGTATCTGCGATCCTAAATTTTTCTCGTCTAGACTGAGTTGCTTGCGTCAACGCCAAAAGTCCCAGCGCCACATCTCCGGCATATGCTTGCCCGGCGGCTTAGTATACGCAACAGCCGCTCGAAGCGATATTTCGACTACTGTTCCGCAAGGAACGTGAGGAAGGATTCGCAGCCGGCCTCCAATGGACTTGGCACGCTCGCGCATGCCCCGGATACCCCAGTGCCCTTCGCGTCCCCACGTCTGTATTTTTTGGTCTATGCCGCAGCCGTTGTCACTAATACTAAGAAAGAAGTGATCCGGTTGATACATGATATCGAGCCGGATCATAGTTGCGCCCGAGTGCTGGACAGCATTGGAAGTAGCTTCACGGGCAATTTGCTCGATTTCACTTTTCACCAACGGACGCAGATCCAGATGGTTGCCTACACTGTTGATGTGAGCCTGGATACCAGCTGGTACATTCAGATCGCGCAAGGCGAGAGCAAGCATGGACTCGAGTGGATCTGGAACAATCGAAGGCGAGCGCAGATCCTCCACGGCCTTGCGACTCTGCTCGGCGATTTCACGCAATCGTTGCGAGGCATGACCAAGCGTCTGGGCGACTGGGGTCTGAGCCAAGGCCTGTTGCGAGGCAGCATACATCTCCATCGAAACTCCTAGCATGCCTTGAAGCAACGTGTCGTGCAGCTCGCGAGCGATGCGCGTACGCTCTTGCAATCGGTCCTGCATGCGGCTGTTGAGACGGGCGCTGACTTGAGCAACCCTCATGCGGTGCAGTTGCCAAATACAGATTATGATCAGCAGAGCGACCAGAACCAGGAACCAACCCGTCTGATAGAAGTATGGCGTAACAAGTATAGGTAGTGTGCCTTCCACGGCACTCCAATTGCCGTATCCATCCGAGTTGGCGACGCGGAAGGTGTAGTGCCCAGGCGGGATGCCGGTGTAGTTAGCATCGCGGAGCGTTTCTGCTTCAATCCAGTTCTTGTCCCAGCCTTCGAGGCGATAGCGAAAATGAATGCGACTCGGGATGCGAAACTCTGGAAGCGTGTAGGAAATCTTTAGTCTGTGGCGGCCGGCTGGGATAGTAAGCGACGGGACGGGAGCGAAAGCAATCTTCTGGTCGTCGATATCAATTCGATCAATAATGATCGGAGCTAGAGGTCTGATCTGTATCCCAAGGGGATCGATGGTTGCTAATTCTCCCAGCGTGATAAACCAAATTTCACCATGACGGGTACTGAACACAGCATTAGGACGTAGCTGCGGGTTGCGGAAGCCGTCGCCTATACCGAAGACGACCGCAGCGCTCGGGAGTCTGCCTCCCGGCGCAAGCAAATCTGCTTTGGTCACACGAACGATACCTTGCTCGGTACCAAGCCAGAGGTTGCCTAGAGTATCCTCCGCGACGCCTTCTATGACGCTGGTCGGCAGATTGGCTTGCTGGGTAAAGATTCGCACCTGCCCAAGCCCGGGAGGCACGTAGATAAGACCCGACTCAGAACTCGCCCAGATACTTCCGTCGGATGAAGGAAGTATCGCGGTCACGTCCGGGCGAGAGACAATATGCATTGCCATTCCGTGGCGGATACGATCGAGTCCAGAGAGAGTCCCAACCCAGATGTTGCCCACTGCATCTTCAGCAAGAGCGCTGACGTTGTTATCGCCGAGACCGTTAAGGGTTGTGTAGGACTGCAGCGGACCATGCATCGAATAGGCACGCACGCCGATCTCCGACCCGCCGACCCATATTGTGCTGTCGCGAGCAATCAGCATCGTACCGACTGAGTTCCATGGAATGGAAGGCAGAGATTGCTCGTGCGTGCCGTCGCTGAGCACCGTGTTTCCGAGCCTGTCAGCGAGAACGAGGCCACGAAAACCACGACAATTGCTTCGGCTCCAGATCGAAATCGCTTCGGGGCTTCGTGATGAAGCATGCGAAGCTTCGTGCTTCCCGTTCTCTCTTTTCGCCTCCTTACGAGTTGAGACCATGGGAGCAAGCTCTCCATCTTGTTCGTAGACCTGGTAGTCACCGTGGCCGAACCAAAGTTCGCCACTGGGCCCCTGAGAGCTTTGCAGGCCCAGTGTTGACTTCAGCATACCTTCGCCAACGCCGTAGGAAGTCACGGCGCCATCGCTCAGTTGGTTCAGTCCGTTGACCGCCCCCAGCCATAGGCTGCCGTCACGCGAAAAATATATCAGCCACAGTTCGTCACTGGTCAGTCCTTGCGAAGCCCTCATCCGCTGCACGCCCCGCGACGTCAGGCGGAACAGCCCCTGACCCGTGGAACCGGTCCAAACAGCATCGTCCTTAGTGTTGGGATCAAACGCTAGGAGAGTTGCCGTGGATAGACCAGGCACCGCGATGGAGACAAAGCGGTCGGAGGCATGCTGACTGACCCCCCCGGCCCCCGCAGCCCACAGTTGGCCATGATGATCGAGAGCAAGCGCAAAGACACGATCGCCTGCCAAGCCATCTTTGTGAGTAAAACACGTGAAGCTTCTATCGCGACTCAGACGGACCAGACCATGAAACGTTGCGATCCAGAGGATGCCTTGTGTGTCTTCCAGCAATGCATTCACTTCCTCCGGGCGCGCAGCAATAGGACTCGAATACCGGCGCGTCGTCACGCCATCGAAGTGAAAGAGAACACCGTGCCTGGTCACAGCCCAGACTCCTCCGGCGGGGTCTGAACCGATGCGCCAGATAGAATTGTCGGGCAACCCATCCCGGCTACTGTAGTTATGAAAATGGCCATCGCGATAGCGCGTAAGGCCGCCGGCGCTGCTGATCCAGAGACTGCCGTCCCGGTCCTCGGCAAGACCGGTGATGGAATCATTCGGAATCGAGTTGGAGCTGTTAGCCTTATAAAGTACAAAGCTGGCTCCATCAAACCGCGCCAGGCCACCTCGGGTGCCGACCCATAAAAATCCGTTCCTGGTTTGAAGGATTGGCCGAATCGAGTTTTGTGGCAAACCTTGTTCGGAAGTCCAGCTGCGCAGCACATACTGTCGAAGATTTTTCGCTGGATTAAGCGCAAAACCATAGGGTGTGACGGAGCACGCGAGGGCAATCATCAAAGCCATGGCGCGGGTACAGGTGCGGCTGCCGCGTAGCTGATTCGTTTGCATATACATGGCTGGTCAAGCGGTAGGATACAGCTGTCTCCGCAAGAGCATATCTAATGTGTGCCTGACGAGTCTATCAAAACTATCCAGCTTTTCTCTCGTAGCCAGATAACACACCGTGATCTCAGCTTGTTGCGGTTGTCCATTTCTTTACCATTGGGTGCACGCTGAGCCGTATACTATGCTGCGGTGGCCGCACATGCTCACAATGTATCTGGAAGTCCGCAGTGAGCGCGCCACCACTCTCGCGCTCACTACAGTCTGCGCCAACATGAAACATATCGAGCTGATGTGGGAGCAAGTTGCAACGTCAATACGACAACTTGAGCGAGAACTGCAAGAAGCGTGAATTAGGAGTGTCGTTCTGGAAGAAGCGATAGCTTCCGGGACCTATGGCGCCACCGCTCGGACCATCATTCCCGCCGGTAACAATAAATGCAGGACTGTTGAAGAGGTTGAAGACGTCAACACGAAACTGCAGCGCCGACTCGTGATAGATAGGAAACGATTTGAAGACAGACAGATTAGTACGGTTGTAGCCGGGACCATCTACTTGATTGTCTCTATCTCCTAGAAACGGCGCTGCCTGGGCTGGGCTAGTGATTGCGGTTGTCACCGCCGAGCCCGGGAGCGGGTTCTTGAAAGCACATGGATTGAACCAGCTTGAAAGACTGTGCACTTTGGTCGGACAGGTCGCGCCCGCTGGAAAGTTGAGGCTTGGATCGGGAGTTCCGCCGGGCGCAAAAGGATTGCGAATTAAGATCGCATTTTGACTCAGATTGTTGACTCCAGTGATGTTTGAGGTTCCGACGGTGAATGGCTCTCCATCTTGAATCTGCTCGCTGAGGCTAGCCTGCCATCCCCCCAGCACCTGATTGGCAACGCCACCTCGGTTGAGAAAGCGCTGCCCCCGGCCAAAGGGCAGCACGTAGTTTCCGAGCAAGGTGAAGCGATTTCGCACATCCTCTGGACTCCTGGCGAACCCCTGGAGCGTGCCGAAGATGTTGTAGTTTGAAGGTCCTCCAGCACTGGAAAAATTATCTCCCTGGGCGATGGAAGTTCCAGCGTCTGACATCGAATGCGAGAAGGTGTACGTTGCGAGGAAGCTGAGATTATTGCTGAATCGTCTCTCCAGCTTTGTCTGAAGTGAGTGGTAGGTTGCCGCACCATTGTTGTCCTGAAGTTCTATCCCGACGTTCGGGAATGGATTCTGAGCATATCCCGTGCCACAGGGCGTGTTCGTCGGCTGGCCACCGGGTCCGGCGCTATTGCATTGCGGAGTGATGACTGGGGAGCTGTTCAAATTGGGAAAATTGTTCGTGTCATGAACGATTGCTCCCACATACCCAACAGTGGCCGTGAGGTTCCTTGCAAACATATGCTCGAAATTTAGATTGAACTGGTCAGTATAAGGGTTTTTGTTGTTGTTGGCGATGCCGTTCAAGCTGGGAGTTCCAACAAAGTTCGCCAGTCCTCCGTTGCCAAGAAATGTCGCGAATCCAGTGGCTAGGTTAATGCCGTCGGTCGGACAGCCATCGCTGTATATGCAGGACACATTGCCTGGATCGGTAACATTTGGCCGTTGCGTAAAGGGGTAATTCAATCCCAGATTGGGAGCGAAGCCGACGCTTTCCAACCCACCATAAAATAGTCCATAGCCCGCGCGGATAACAGATCGATCGTCCAGCTTGTAGGAGATGCCAAAGCGAGGTCCCCAGTTGATGAGCGGATAATCAATTAGGTAGCGGTTGCTTGTATATTTGACCGAAATGTTGTCTTCCGTAAGCGCGGCTAGGAAAGCCGCAGGTAAAGGGGTGTTCTGGCTTTTATCGGGAAGAACATATACTCCAGCGCTGCTCGATTGACCCTGCTGTCCTGTTGCGGGATTATAAGTTATCCCTGCCGTCGGATAGAAGTTGGCTTGGTTGTCATGCCGTTCATAGTATGGGGACTGGTTTTCCGCCCTCAGACCGATGTTGATCGTAAGTCTGGGCGTCACTTTCCAGTCGTCCTCGATGTACGCCGCGCGATCCCACCGGGTATCGTCTACCTCGTTAAGCGATGTCAACGAAGCACTGCCCTGGTCGTTTTCGAGAAAGTCGGCGACCCCAAAGCCGGTGTTGGGAATGGTGTACGCGCTGGTGTAAGCTCCGGAGTAGTCGTAGTCGCCATGTCCTCCCGGCGGCTGTAGCGTGGTAAATCGGATGCGTTGGACACTGACGCCCGACCTGATGGAGTGGTTGCCAATATCGAAGGTTACGTTGTCCAGGATCTGCCATATGTATTCGTGCTCATTCGAAGGATAGTAATTTGGTGCGCCAAAGGTCGCTATTCCGGAAACAGTGGTGTTCGGCAGGCCGCCATTCAGCGTACCCTCTGGAATGCCGCCCAGACCGAGTGAGGCAGCAAAGGCCTCGTTGGTAGCGTTCGGCTGTGTGAAATAGAAGTGCCCATAGTTGAAGCCGTAGCGGGCCTCGTTTAGTAGGTGCGGCGAGAAGACATGGGTTTCGCTCGCCGCGAAGTTATGACCGATATTTACCTGATTTCCATCTGAACCAAAGCCGCCTCCATCCAATATTGGTCCCAAGGGCGAGGGATATAACTGGTATTCGTGGTTATAGCTGTTGCGCACAAACGCCTGGTCACGCGCGCTCACGTTGTAGTCGACGCGTCCATCCCACTGAACAGTGTCGTCTGTGTTGTCAATAGGCGTCGTATAGTTGTTGTTGAGCAGGCCATTGCTGTTGGCATTAACCCGATTCGGCAGCGGATACAGATTTAGGATTGACTGGGCTAAAGGATCGATTGTCGACGGGTTCAGCACGTTCAGCATGCCGTTGTAAATTTGCTGATACGGTGCGGCTGTCGCAACCGTAGAACCTGGAGCATGTGGGTTAGGACCGCCGGCCGACTGTGGTTGGTAGAGGTATATCGGTGCTCCACCGGTCTCTGCTGTGCTCAGTAGTTCGGTGAAATTGCCCTGCCTTTCCAAAGGTGTGGGAACCGTCGTGATGATGTTATTGCCGTTTACGATGCGGTCACCCTGGACATCACCGAAGAAAAATAGATGATTCTTGAATATCGGTCCACCCAACGTTCCCCCAAACAGGTTCTGTCGGTATTCAGCTTTCTTTTCTCCGGGAGTATCAAAGTATTCGTGGGCGTCCAAGGCGTCATTTCTCAGATATTCCCACAACGACCCATGGAAGTTGTTTGTTCCCGCCTTGAGGCTGGCGTTGATGACCGCTCCGTTGGAATGACCAAATTCCGCGCTGTAGCTACTCGTCTGGATCTTAACTTCTGCCATCGCATCCGGTGGTGGATTGACGTTGAAAGACGCGCCATTCAAGAAATCGACGACGTTCACGTTATTGTCAACGCCGTCCAGAACGAAGTTGTTTTCATCCGATCGAGCACCGCTAGCGGCGAAATCGCCCGTACCAGCTCCTCTGGCTCCCGAAGAGGGAGCGGCTCCAGCCCCGAGCTGTGCGATGAAGACCCAGTTTCGACCAATCAGAGGTGCCTCATCTAACTGTCGCGCGCTGTACACCTGGTCCACGGAGGCTTCTTCTGTTTGGAGAACAGGGGGGGCAGTGTTGACGGTAATTGTTTGGGATTGAGAGCCTGGAATCATTGACAAGTTAACGTTGAGACGCTGCTGTACATCCACATGGAGATGCTCCTGGTTGATTTCTTTAAAACCAGGAGCCGTTGCGCTGATTGAGTAGTCGCCGATCTTGATAGGAGAGAAGAAGTAGACTCCGTGTCCGTCCGTGGTAGTTTTAAGAACCAATCCTTGATCCGTGTTGGTTAGTGTTACGTTGGCGTTCGGGATGAGAGCGCCTGAACTGTCAGTGATCGTGCCCTGGATAGCGCCTTGGTCTTGCTGTCCGTAGGAGCAAATGCTGGTGGCAAATAAAAGGGCGATGAATAATGCCGTGATGCGGCTCTGTATGCGCCAGGTTACCTTCATAATCTCTTCGGCCTCGAAAAGGGATTGGCTGCTCGTGCATCTATTTCCCGATACCGGAACCTCTCTGAACATGAGTGTTGGGAACCTCGGAATCCTCTAGGACGGGCTGCAGAGCACTATAGGGAGCCGAATCCTCCGTTGACATCGTTGGAAGGAGTGTTTTTGCGATACCTCTTTCAGGTGACCCGAGGGCACTTGATCTGCCGGCCCGAACCCAGTGTGAAGACCGTCGTAAACTGACTCAGCACGGGGTCCATTACATCGCCGAGTCTGATGTCTCCGGCTCCATTTCGCAGAAGCTGCTAAGTGAATGAGCGCAGAAGACTCCGCTTGCTTTCCCGGCTTCTCACTCAGATCCAACGCCTCCTGAATGTCAACGACTTCCCTACTGTCTCGGAGGAGATCGTCGTGGCGGCTCGTGACAGCCTGATGATCGGCCAGAGTTGATCCGCAGCCGCTTACGCCGAATAGCGCTCAAAGACTTACGCCACATTACGACCCAAGCGACAGGTATCCATACCTGTACGCTGGTGTTTAGTTTGGAGTGGGAAGATCAACATGGTCGATGACGAGGGTGGGGACGGAGCCTTTGCCAGGGATGAGCTTGAGGCCGAGCTGGTCTTGAATTGCGGAGAAGATCGATGGGCCGGAGTCGCTGGGGTTGCGGCCGTCGACTTGGTCGGCGGCGGCGGGGCGATCGAGAGCCCAGGTGAGGTGGAGATCGTAGTGGGCGTCAAGGCCCGTCTTGTCGATGACGGTGCGGTGGAGAATGCTGGAGAGAGTGTAGGCCAGCGCAGATATGGGATAGGCCTCGAGAGTGACTTCGCTGTCACTCGAGTTCATGCCGCCCATGTCGTCGGCATCCTGCTTGGCGCTGGGCTTGAACTTGGGACCATGTGGGGTGACAACGAGGTTGTAGACCGGAAGCTGCTTGATCTCGATGTGCGTTTTCAAGTGGAATCTGTCGGCTAGGACCTGGGCGAGCATGGAGCGGCGCTGATCGTCCGTAAGTTTTTTGAGGGAGGAAAGGTCGGGGTCGATGATCTTCGCCTGGAGATTCCAGCGGGCTGACCCGGCCCAGGGTGGCAGGCCGAAGATCAGGTAGGGTCTAATGTCAAAGGCGTTGATCAGTAGGTTCGTGAGGTCGGCATTGGTGGCGGTGAAGGATGCCTCGTGGCTGTCGATGCCCGTTCCACTGGTTTCTCCTGCTTTGTTGGGGACGACGGAGACCACGTCGTAGGCGGGGGTAGGGACCGTGGGCGCTGTGATTTGGGCACGGGTGAGGCCTGGCGGCAGGAGAATGAAGGACCAGGGAAGGAGACGCAGAATGAGATTTCGACGTTGAGGATGAGTGCGATGCATGGTGAGCCCTCGTGCGTCACTGCAGTAAAACGGTGAGACGAATGGGAAAGGACATATCGCGGCGTGAACGATGCTTTCATGATCGCAGACTGGTGTGCTCACCTTAGTCATGGATGGCTGATGCATGATGATCTCTTTTACTATTCCGGTCCAATCTGCGATGGCTCCAGGCGATGTGGATACGTCTCCATACCCGCAGATTTCCCCAACGATACCCGCAACTGTATTCACAGAAAATGCTGGCTGTCCTCTCACCAACTCGCACCTTCTCAGACAAGAGGCTTTGGCGTGCGTCGGAGGCGTAGATCTATGACTCTTTCTTTATTGCAGGCTGCTCTAGTCTCAATAGGTACTACAAAGGGCAAAGAGAAACACGCGCCGAGGGCGCGCGTACGTGGTCTTGGTTGCCCCCCAGGGATTCGAACCCCGATTGGACGAGTCAGAGTCGTCAGTCCTACCATTGAACGAGAGGGCAAAACAGGTTGTAAAGGCAGCTGCAGGCTCGGCGGGAGCCACAGTCAGCCGCCTGTTTGAGTGTACGGGGACCGGGTTGGCGGGTCAACCCTCGCACCCACTTCCGTCGCAACCAGCGGAAGACACAAAGGCTCGAACCCCGCGACGGCTC
>CAXUIM010000038.1:13909-20675 GCA_964250885.1 uncultured Acidobacteriaceae bacterium
TCACAGCACTCTCGCAAACCCCGCATAGTCGAAAGCGCGGCCCCGAGGCCTCCGTCCTTTGCGAAGCAGCAACACCTGCTTTTGCAGGCAAGCACTCTGTCTCTCAGGAGCAGCTACTCTTCGCGCAGCACTTCGAGCGGCTTCTGTCCGAGCACTCGATGGCTGGCCGACCAGCCGGTCAGGATCGTCAGTGCGGCGACAGCCAGCCACGCCCCCAGATTGATCCACGGCTGAAAGCGATAGTCGAAGTGCAGGGCGCGCAGCAGAAGTGTGCGCGCCAGCAGGTTCGCGAAGACCAGACCCACGGCGCCGGCGATCAGGCCCAGCACAGCGAACTCGGTGGAGAAGATGGCCGCAATGCGCGGGCGAGTCGCACCCAGAGTCTTGAGCACCACAACCTCGCGAATGCGGCGGTAGCGCGTGCCGGCGATGGCGCTGGCGAGGATCACGATTCCCGCGAAGATACTGAATGCGGCGAGAAACTGGATTACGTAGGTCACCTGCAGGAGCACCTGGCGCACCAACTCCAGCGTGGCCGCGACATCGATGACCGTCACCGTCGGGAATTGCTCGTACAGCACGCGGCGAAGCTCGGCCGTTGCGCTGGGCAGGCAGTGAACACCGCCATACCACACCACCGGCAGACCCTTGAGCACGGGTTGCGGCAGGATGAAGTCGGCGCGCGAGAAGGCATGCCGGCTGTCAGACTCGTAGATAGCCGCTACGGTTGCCGTGAAGTCATCGTCCTGAGCGCTGAACTCGATCTGATCGCCGGGATGAACATCGATATGGCTGGCGCGTTCGCGTTCGATGGCAACCAGCGGATGCGCGGCGGCGGCATTGTTCTCCGCAGCCGTCCACCACTTCCCTTCCACAATTTTGTCGCCCTGGGGCGGCGCGTCCGCTATCGGCGCCCAGGTCAGGTTCAGGCCCTGCAGCGCGCGATGGGGCATGTGCCGCACCTTGAGCCTGGCGGCGGGTACACCGTTGATAGCCAGGAGACGGGAGCTGACCACCGGCACGATCTCCGGTGTGCCGCGCACCGTGGGCTGCTGCGCCAGCAGCGCCCGCACGCCCGCGACCTCGTCATTGCTGATGTCTATGAGGAAGATGTTGGGCAGGTTCTCCGCGATGGCGCCTTTCATCTCGTTGACGATTGAACGCTGCACCATATAAACGGCGGCGATCTGCATCACGCCCAGACCCAGCGCCGCGAGCAGCGCCGCGGAAGGGTTTCCCGGGCGGTACAGATTGGCCAACCCGTGACGCAGTGTGGAAGGAAGGTGGAGACGTGTTCCGCGCAGGAACTGACGCAGTAGCCAAAGCGTGGCCGCGGACATCAACAGAAGGACGAGCAGGACCACCACCAGACCGCCGGCGAAAATTCCGCCCACCTGGCGCGAGTCGGAGACGCGGGTGGCCAGCCACGCCAGGCCGGCGAGGATCAGAGCGCTGGCCGCAAGCTGGGCCCCGGAGCCGCGTACCTGGCGCGCCATGCGGACCGTGAACGGGTCTTCATTGCTTTCGACAGCACGCCGCAGGATAAGGATCGGACGCACGTTGCGGATGTCGAGCAGCGGCGGCAGCGTGAATAACAGCGTCGTCAGCAGGCCCGCGGTGAGACCAAGGGCGAAGGCCCGATAGTCCAGATGGAAGGCCGGGGTGAGGTGCAGAAGCTTAGCCAGGAACAGCGGAAACGCGAGCTGCACGCCGATTCCCAGCACGGCGCCGAGCAGGCCGCCACCCAGACCCAGCAGAAGAGTCTGGAGCAGGTAAATCTTGATGATCTGCGTAGAGTTCGCGCCCAGCGACTTCATGATGGCGATGGAGTCCAGACGCTGCTGCAGGTGAGAGCGTATGGCCATGGCCACTCCCACCGCTCCCAGCACCAGCGCCACCAGGGACATGAGCGAGAGCAGGCCGGTAGCGCCGTCTAGGGCGCGGGTCAGCGCCGGGTTGGCTTCGCGATAGTCGTTGATCTGGGCATCCGGCAGGATGGTCTCCAGCTGCGCCTTGAGTGTGGCCACGGCGGCGTCGGACAGTGCGTGCCCCGGTTGCACCGGAGGCAGCCGGAACAGGTAGCGGCGAGTAACGTGGGAGCCGGCGGAGACCAGCCCGGTAGATTCCAGCGCGGCTTGCGAGAGCAGGATGCGCGGGCCCGCGGCGAACGTGCCGCTCAGACGATCGGGCTCCTCGACGACCACGGCGGCAATACGGAAGTCGCGCACGCCCAGCTTGATGGAGTCGCCAACCCGCAGGTGCAGACGCAGAAGCAGATCGTCGCCCACCGCGACGGTGCTGTCGGTGAGCGCTTGTGAAAGCGGCATCGACGCTGAAAGCGCAACGTCGCCGTAGAACGGATACCGGGCCGGATCGACAGCCTTGAGAGCGACCAGCAGCGGGTCCAGTGAGGTGCTGGAGGAGGCCATCGAGAGGCTCTCGGTGACGGTGGTCTCCTGGCCACCTGCCTCTGGGCCGCCGGAGCGGAGCAACTGGTCCAAAGACGCTTGTTCCTGGGGACTAAGCGGGGTGCTGGTGCGTGCGGACAGATCAGCCGCCATGATGCTGCGGGCGCGCAGCAGAAGCGTGGCGCGAAACGCCGACGAGAAGCCACGCACACCGGTAAGTGCCGCCACACCGATGGCCACCGACAGCAGGACAAAGGCGAATTTGCCCCGCGAGCTGCGCAGTTCGCGGGTGGCGATGCGTGTGGCCGTAGCGTAGGAGAGGGAGGCCATGGGCTAGGGCTCGAGCCGCGCTGTTGCACTACGGAGCGCTTCCACGCCGGCCACGGCGTTCGCCGCGTCATCGCTGAGCACCAGGCCATCGCGCAGGGTGATGCGGCGGCCGGCATGAGCGGCCAGCGCGGGATCGTGCGTAACCAGCACCAGCGTGGTGCCCTCCACATGATTGAGGTGAAGCAGCAGATCGAGAATGTGTTGACCGTTCGCGGAGTCTAGATTTCCGGTGGGCTCGTCGGCCAGAACGATAGGCGGCCGTAGCACGAAGGCGCGGGCCAGCGCCACGCGCTGCTGTTCCCCGCCGGAGAGCTGCACGGGATAATGCTCCATGCGCGGACTCAACCCGACCGAAGTCAATAGCTGACGCGCGCGCTCCAGACCCGCCTTGCGGCTGCCGGACTGATCGTTCAACTCGTACGGCAGAAGAACGTTCTCCAGCGCCGTGAGCGTGGGAATGAGTTGGTAGCTCTGAAAGACAAAACCGATCGTGCGGCCGCGAAGCTGGGCGAGTTCGTCCTCGGGCAGATTGCTGATGACGGTTCCGTTGAGGGCCACCGAACCGGAAGTGGGATTGTCCAGTCCGGCGAGCAGACCGAGCAGCGTGGACTTACCCGAGCCCGAGGCTCCCATGATCGCTGCGAACTCGCCACGCGAGATGCTGAAGTCGATGCCCTTGAGGATCTCAACCGTGGCGGAGCCGGTGCGTAATGATTTACGTAGACCTTTGACGACAATCATTGCAGCATCGGGCAAGATTCCCGGGGGCGGGGGTGCGGCGTCGGTCAAAACGATGTGCCCTCTTGTCTAGAATAAAGATGTGAAACGAACCGATCTCAGTTCTATCTTAGCCGCTCTGGGAGCAACCCTCTGTCTTGCGGCCACGACCACCTCGATTCAGGGCTGCAAGTCCGCCGGCGTTAGTGGCGACGTCAACGCGAGTTCGGTGCAGGCGGCGGCCGCGGCACCTGCTTCCGCAGCCAGCGGACCGCCAGCATCGGAAGCGACGGATTCGCGGCCCTTGCTGGACTGTTTCGGCGACAGCTTGACCGCGGGCTATGGGACCGATGCGGGTGAGAGCTACCCGGATGTGCTGCAGAAGCTGCTGGATGCGCAGGGCTACAAATATCGGGTGGTGAACTCGGGCATCAGCGGCAACACCACCAAGGATGGTCTGGAGCGGATCGCCCGTGTGATCGCACGTCACCCGCGGATCGTGGTGGTGGAGTTTGGTGGTAATGATGGCCTGCGCGGTCTGCCGGTGGAGCAGACCCAAACCAACCTGGCGGAAATCATCTCGCGCCTGCAGACCGGCGGCGCCAAGGTGGCGCTGGCCGGCATCACGCTGCCGCCCGACTATGGCCCCCTCTTCATCAAGCAGTTCGATGGCATGTACACCACGCTGGCCAAGCAGTATCACGTGCCGCTGCTGCCGTTTCTGCTGCAGGACGTATATGGCGTTCCCGGGGACATGCAGGGGGACGAGGTGCATGCGACGGCCAAGGGCAATCAGCAGGTTGCGCTCAACGTGGAGCATCTGATCGAGCCGCTCTTGAAGCATTAAACAGGGCCCAGCTTTCAGCCCAGCACGACGTTTGGCGCGATAAGCGTACCTGCGATGCGGCGGCCGATAGCGAGCAGATCGCGCGGACCGGTGAAGACTTTTACCATGGCGGAGTTTGAGAACTCCGGAACATTTACCTGCATGCCGTTGCGCAGACGTCCCGCGGTCTGCTCGTCCACCGTAACAGAGGGAATCTCCGCGAGCAGCGAGCGAGGGTGTGGCAGGCGGGCCTCGATCGCCGCAGGAGCGAGGGATTTCAGCTCTTCGAGCCGGATCGCTTGAGCCAGGGTAAAGTCGCCGGCCTGGGTGCGGCACAACGCAGCCAGATGAGCGCCGCAGCCCGCCAGGGCGCCGAGCTCCTGTGCGACGGAGCGCACATACCCGCCGGCAGAGACGTGCATCTCGAAGCTGGCGAGTTCCCCGTCCAGCCCCGTCAGATCGAAGCGGTGAATGCTGATGCGCGCGGTCTTGACCGGAACGTCTTTACCGGCTCGCGCCAGCTTGTGCGCGGGTACGCCCTTGATCTTTTTCGCGGAGAAGACCGGTGGCATCTGATCCATTTCGCCGTGGAAGCGGGTGGCCAGCTCGCGCAGCTCAACGAGCGTCTGCTGCAACGGAGCGGGCTCCGCAGTGGGGCTGCCCTCAGCGTCGAAGGTGTCGGTGGCATAGCCGAAGCGGATGTGCCCGGTGTAGTGTTTGTCGGCCTGGCCGAAGAACTGCGCCAGACGCGTGTACGACCCCAGCAGCAGCGGAAGAACCCCTGTCGCCATGGGATCCAGTGTGCCGAGATGTCCCACCGAACGCTCGCCAGTGGCGCGCCGTACGATCGCGACCACATCATGCGAGGTCAAGCCGGCAGGTTTATCGAGGATCAGAAGTCCATTCATGAGCGGTGGCCAGCTCCCCAGGCGTGAAGCTAGCGCGGAGAGCGCGCCAGCGAGAGGAACTCATTCCGTGTCTGGAGCTGCGTCTTGAAAACTCCCAGCAAAGCGCTGGTTACCGTGGAGGAGCTCTGCTTCTCCACGCCGCGCATCATCATGCACAGATGCTGCGCTTCGAGCACCACGCCGACCCCCTGGGGACGGATCGCTTCTTCAATCGCTTCGGCGATCTGCTGCGTCAGCCGCTCCTGCACCTGCAAGCGGCGGGCGAACACGTCCACCAGGCGCGGCAGTTTGCTGAGCCCCACCACCTTGCCCTGGGGAACATACGCGATGTGCGCCTTGCCGAAGAACGGCAGCATGTGGTGTTCGCAGAGAGAGTAGAACTCGATGTCGCGAACGATGACCATCTCGTCATAGTCGACGTCGAACAGCGCGCCGTGCAGCACGTCGGCGAGGGATTGTTGATAGCCCCGAGTGAGGAAGGTCATTGCCTTCTCCATACGCCTGGGAGTATTGAGTAATCCATCGCGCGTGGGATCTTCATCCAGCCGTACGAGAATCTCGGCGTAGATCTGCTCGAGGCTTGCGTCGCTCAGCCGAGGCGAAGTGCGCTGGTGACCGTCACCATTCCCATCGTGACGGCCCGATGCCGTGGCTTCAAGTTCCGTTTCCATCTTCATCATGTCTCTCCAAGAGTACGCCTCGGGCCTTCGGGCACATAGCCAAAGGAGAACCGCTCTTACACGGCGTCGTCCCCGAAATAGTCGAAGGAGTTGTTCCCGGTCTCTTCAATGTGCACGCGCTCCAGCCTCACGCGAGCATAGTGGGCGGCATGCGCGAACGGAGCGAAGATGCGCCACACCTCGATACACAGATTCTCCGTCGTCGGAACCAGATCCAGGAACGGCTCGATCGTGTTGAGGTTGGCATGATCGAACCGGTCGAGCATCTCGTGCTGCGCAAAGGCGTCTAGCTCGCGGAGATTGACGACCATGCCGGTCTGCGCATCCACCGGACCGGAAAGCGTGACCTCGACAACATAGTTGTGACCGTGCCCGAAGGGGTTGTTGCATTTGCCGAAGATCTCCCGGTTTCGCTCCGGCGCCAACGCCTCCACATGCAGGCGATGCGACGCACTGAAGTGATAGCGGCGCGACAGGTGCGCGACGGGATGGCCGGCGATCCCGCTCACAGACCTTCTCCGAAGAAGTCGGCAAACAGATCCGGCATCTCGTACACGCGTACACGATGCAGCTTCGCCTGGGGAATCTTGCCCTCCAGGCGGCGCCAGATGGCGATGGCCAGGTTCTCGGTGGTGGGGATCGTTGCGGCGAACTCCGGAGCCTCATGATTGAGGTGCCGATGGTCGTACACCTGGACCACCTCACGCTCCAGGATGTCTTTGAGCTGCTTCAGGTCGACGACGAAGCCGGAGACCGGATCGACAGTGCCGGCCACCGTGACTTCCAGCGTGTAGTTGTGGCCGTGGCCCGCGCGATTGGCGCACTTGCCGAAGACACGCTGATTTTCCGCCTCGCTCCACGCGGGATTCCAGTAGAAGTGCGCGGCGGAGAAGTCGG
>CAXUIM010000039.1:0-2335 GCA_964250885.1 uncultured Acidobacteriaceae bacterium
ATCCTGCGAGCTTGGAGATGCGAGCGTTGAGCTGAAAGTTCACCACCTGGCGACCTGAAGCTGTCCATGAGGAGCACTCTCGAGACGCTCTTCCCGAGCCTCCTGTCAGCCGCGTCGCGCGGCGCCCAGCGGGACGCGGAGATCCACGCTCGTTCTCACCTGCGATCTGGCTTGGCTGAACTCCTCTCCTGCTGCGACTCCTGTTCTCCTACGACTCCTGTCCTGCTGCGACTCTTCTCCTGCTGCGACTCTTCTCCTGCTGCGACTCTTCTCCTGCTGCGACTCCTGTCCTGCGCGAGAACCTGTCCTGCTCCGACTCCTGTCCTGCGCGAAACCTGGAGAACCGGCACGGCCTTTCAGGCGCACGGCAGTCGGGGTGCCAAGCGCACGGCAGTCGCGGTGCCAGGTGCACGGCAGTCGGGGTGGTGCCATCGGGCGAGAAGAATTTCCTGTCATCGGGCGCTGATCCGGGGTGCATACCCTCCATCTGGCCCCAATCCCTCCCGATCCGGCCCGCATTTTGAGCTCTCCGGCGACTCGCAGAGCAGAATCACACTCCAATGATCTAATTACGTTGCCGGGTACGTCGTCGGCGCCGTTTTTGGGCCAGGAGCCGGACTCCGCCCTTCAGGAGAGATGTCGATGAGTGAACAGATTGCCCCGTTGAATGAGCGCCCGGCCTGGAAAGCGCTGGAGCAGCACGCCCAGGCCGTTAAGAAGCTCCAGCTGCGTGAACTCTTCCGCGACGATCCCGAGCGGGGTACCCGCTTGACCGCGGAGGCGGGCGGCCTCTTGCTCGACTACTCCAAGAACCGGGTTACCGATGAAACGCTCAAGCTGCTCATCGAACTGGCTCAGCAATCCGGTCTGGCCGCCCATACCGAAGCCATGTTTACCGGTCAGAAGATCAACACCACCGAAAACCGGGCCGTCCTCCATGTGGCGCTCCGAGCTCCCGCCTCGGAATCCATCACTGTCGACGGCCAGGATGTCGTTCCCGAGGTTCATAAGGTGCTGGACAAGATGTCCGCCTTCGCCGATCGCATCCGTTCCGGCGAGTGGAAGGGCCACACCGGAAAGCCCATCCGCAACGTCATCAACATCGGCATTGGAGGCTCCGACCTGGGTCCTGTCATGGCCTATGAGGCGCTACGCTTCTACTCCGACCGCAACCTCACCTTCCGCTTTGTCTCCAATGTCGACGGCACCGACTTCGCCGAAGCGGTCCGCGATCTGTCGCCCGAGGAGACGCTCTTCCTGGTCGCCTCCAAAACCTTCACCACGCTCGAGACCATGACGAACGCCCATAGCGCGCGCGACTGGACGCTGGCTGGCCTGGGGGGAGACAAAGCCGCCGTGGCCCGCCACTTCGTCGCCATCTCCACAAATGCCAAGGAGGTTGGCAGCTTCGGCATCGACACAGAAAACATGTTCGGCTTCTGGGACTGGGTTGGCGGACGCTACTCCATGGACTCCGCGATCGGTCTCTCCACCATGATCGCCATCGGGCCGGACAACTTTCGCGCTCTGCTGGCGGGCTTCCACGCCATGGACGTACACTTCCGCACTACGCCGTTCGAGCGCAATCTCCCCGTCCTGATGGGTCTGCTCACCGTGTGGTACACCGATTTCTTCGACGCCCAGACGATGGCGATCCTTCCCTACGAGCAGTATCTGAAGCGCTTTCCGGCATATCTGCAACAGCTCACCATGGAGTCCAACGGCAAGCACGTCACGCTCTCCGGCGAGCACGTCGCGACCCAGACCGGCCCCATTTACTGGGGGGAGCCCGGCACCAACGGCCAGCACAGCTTCTATCAACTGATCCACCAGGGAACCCGCCTGATCCCCTGCGACTTCATCGGCTTCTTCAAGACTCTCAATCCGCTCGGCCGCCACCATGACATGCTGATGGCCAATGTCTTCGCTCAGGCAGAAGCCCTGGCCTTCGGCAAGACCGCCGCCGAGGTGCAGGCCGAGGGCGTGGCGGAAGCGCTGGTTCCACACAAGGTGTTTGAGGGCAACCGCCCGTCCAATACCATCCTCGCCGAGGCGCTCACCCCGGAGATCCTGGGCCAACTGATCGCCCTCTATGAGCACAACGTCTTTACCCAGGGGGTGATCTGGAGTATCGATTCCTTTGATCAGTGGGGAGTCGAGCTTGGGAAGGTTCTCGCCCAGAAGATCATCGGCGAGTTGGAAAACAAGACCGAGCCGGCGTTGCAGCATGACACGTCGACGAACAACCTGATACGGCGCTATAGAAACCAGAAATAAGGCAGAAACCAGAAATAAGGCAGAAACCAGAAATAAGGCAGAAACCAGAAATAAGGCA
>CAXUIM010000039.1:2435-19840 GCA_964250885.1 uncultured Acidobacteriaceae bacterium
AATAAGGCAGAAACCAGAAATAAGGCAGAAACCAGAAATAAGGCAGAAACCAGAAGTAAGGCAGAAACCAGAAGTAAGGCGCGTCTCCTTTTCGGGACACCGCGATTGCCAGACGCACGCGCTACCTGCTTTCTGCGTCGGGTATCTCGTCTGGGTAGTAGAACGCGTGTATCGCCTTGATCTGTCCGTCTACGATGTGAATCCGGTCGCAAACGTGATCCACTCCGTTCACTGTCTCCATGTCGAAGACGGTCGCGACGTAATCTCCTTCGACAATGTGCTGCTCTAATTCAATGCCCTTGACCATAGGGAGAATATGCGTCAGAAATTCAAATACCGCTGGCCGCCCCGTCAACCTTGACATGCGCGGGCCTTCAAATGTTACGTCTTCGGCAAAGGACACCCCGGACAGGTCTTTTGTTGCAAAGCAGTCCAAATAGGCTTCGACCACAGCGACTTTCTGTTCTCGTGACATGACTCCTCCTCGCTCGCATAGGATCTCAGACGCGCCGCTGAGATCCCATGATCTTGGTCTTGGGACAAGTGGTCTTACCTGAAGAATGTGGCGAAAGAGACTGGTTGCGGTACGGGTTGCGGCGCGCGGGCGCCGCGACAGGCAGATTTGCGCTTTGCTCCTTTGTGCGTTTATCGTAGTTGTAGATCGTACATCGAACGACGACCGCACGACTTTCACCGAGGAAAATCCCGTTGTCTCCCATCGCATCTCCCACCTCTGTCGCCGTCGCCCCTTCTCCCTCCGGGCCGCTCACCCCACGAATCAAAGTTTTGCCAGGCGCCGCGCTGGACTCCTATACCGGGGACCCGAACTTCATGGCTTCGCTGGCGCGCGGCCTGGTGGTGATTGAGGCCTTCACGCCACAAACGCCACAGATGACGATCTCCCAGCTCAGCCTGCGCACAGGCCTTTCGCGCGCGGCCGTGCGGCGCTGCCTGTATACCCTGGTGAAGCTGGGCTTTGCCGGCTCCGACGAGTCGCAACGTTACTCCCTGCGGCCCAAGATGCTGTCCCTGGCCAATACGTACACAGCCTCCAGCACTCTGGCCAACGCGGCCCAGCCGATCCTGGAGCGTATGTCAGCCAATTACGGTGAAAGTTTCTCCGTAGCCACGCTGGACGGAGATCAGATCGTCTACATCGCCCGGACCACGGTCACTCGGGTGATGTCGGTGGATCTGCACATCGGCTCACGGCTGCCCGCTTTCTGCACCAGCATGGGCCGAGTGCTGTTGGCCTATCTTCCTCAGGACCAGCTGGAACAATATCTCTCCCGTGTGGTGCTCACGCAGCACACGCCGCGTACGATCAACTCCATCGAGAAGCTTCGTCTGGCCTTGCGCAACGTACGCCGCAACGGGTATGCGCTATGCGATCAGGAGCTGGAGATCGGGCTTCGCTCCCTCGCCGTGCCGGTTCAGGCCGGCAATGGCCGCGTGATCGCAACGGTAAACCTGAGCGGCCACGCGCCGCGCATGCCGATGCTGGAGATGCAGACCCGCTTTCTGGCGCCGCTCCGTCAGGCAGCGGCGGATCTCAGCGTTTTTCTGCGCTGAGCGGACGGCCAAACCCTACCCGCGGTACGGGAAGTAATCTTCCTCGGTTCTGTCCCCGTCCTATGTCTGTGAAGCCAAATTCGCAAGCGCAGAGCTTCCGCCCTACATCGTCTAGCGGTCCGGCCTTTAGCCGCGAATCTGTTTGGTTTTAGCGATCTTTGCAGCGGCAACCTGGATCGCCGCAAGCAACAACATAGAATACGGTCTAACGACTGATCGAGCGCATGAGCCTTGTCTTAAGATTTCACGAATCCGCAACGCATCTGCCCAGCGAGAGCACCACCACCGACAAGACTCAAGGGAGTTCCGCCAATCCCGCCCTTCGATATTGTCTCCTGGTCGTTCTTCTGCCGTTGCTTGGCGTCCCTCTTTTTGTTGCGCTCGGCCGATCGGACTTCTTTTTGCATCATGGCGCCAGTGTCTGGGTTCAGTCCAACGATTCGGTATTCAACATGCAGGATCGCCATTGCGATGTGTTGGTCTACGGGGACTCCACCGCCATGACCGGCGTTGATCCTGAGGTCGTGCAGCGCGAGACCGGCTTCCGTACCTGTAACATCGCCGTGACCAACGCCGTGCTCGCGGTAACCGGAAACCTTACCCTGGATCATTTTCTGCAACAGAACAGCCGACCGAAGATGCTGATCGTGCAGCTCTCGCCGGACGAGTTCCAACCCGAAAACCTGGCCTGGAATCACACCATCTACGCCGAAGGGCTGCTGGAACTTCTGCGTCATGGATCTCCCGCCGAAGCACGGCACGTTCTGCTGACCCACCCCCATGAAGCCATAGCCTTCGCCGGGTACGCTGCAGGCTTTACGGCGTACTACGGAATCAAGGACCTCTGGTTCCGAACCACCCACTTGCGCTCGGAAGAGGATCAGGTCCAGGTTCGCAACGGCTTCTTTACTCCGCCCGCCCCGGCCCGGACCTATTGCGAGGCCTCCGCAAAGCTGACCGCGGCCGATAGCGCCAACTTCGCTCGCGCGATGACCCGGAGCTATCTCGCTCAATACGGAGATCAGAGTTCGGTTGTCCTGGTCGATGTGGCGCCCATCCCGGCCTGCGACGACAACCTCGCGGCCTACTCGTCGGAACTCAAAGGCATCACCAGCAACACGCTCCAGCCGCTGCCGATCAGTCTCTTCAACGACGGGCGTCATTACACCGCCTTCGGTTCACGAGTTGTCAGTACTTTGCTCGCTCGCCAGATCAACCAGCTTGCCGTGGATGACCCCAGCCTGGATGACCGCGCTCCAAGTTCCTCCGCAGATGCGTCTCTCCGCAGCGTGTCGCTGCAACGCTGAGTTCAACCCTGATCCGCGCAGCCTCCGTTACTGGACATTTTCTCCTGCTGCTGTGCAGCGGATCGAACCTCCGAGTGCCGCTGGCTTTGAAAGACAACGGCCGGTCCGTTTGTGGAGACATGGGATCCGAGGCTATCCTCTACACCCGCAGCAGAAATGCTCTACAAGGCAAACGTGCCGGATATGCTGTGCTTTCATCGCTGCGCTGTTGCTGCTGTTGCACGGACGGCCGAACCGCGTTTGATACGCTTAGAGAAATAACAGGGTACCGTGCCCTCGGGAGCGGTGTGCGGGGTGGCTTTTCTTGGGAAAAAATCACTTGAAGTTCGCGGCCCTGGGTACAGCACCCTGATCTTGCTGTAAGCGTTTTCACTTTGGTTGCGAACCGGAAGGATATGGGAGTGCCGTTTCCTTTGAACGAAGACGGCGTTCAACCTCATGCCACTGCAAACGGCTAAAGCGAAAATACCTTCGCCCTTGCAAGTTGTTCCGCCGCAGGCTGCGGCCGGCAGACCGTAACGATGCTCTTCAACTCATTGAAATTTATCTTTGGCTTCCTGCCGGTCGCCATGCTGGGTTTTCATCTGCTGGGCCGAAGCGGCCGGCGGCCGGTGATCGCCTGGCTGGCTACTTGCTCGGTGGTCTTTTACGCCTTCTGGAAGCCGGCTTTCGTCTTATTCCTGCTGGGTTCCATCGTGGTGAACTATCTCACGTCCATGACAATCGCGGCGGCTCCCGCGGGCAGTTCGCGGAGACGTCAGCTCCTGGCCCTGGGGATTTCGCTCAATCTACTCGGCCTGTTCTACTTCAAGTATCTGTATAAGACCCTGATCGCCCTGCACGGGCTGAATCTGGCTCCTTTGCCCCGGCACTCCATTTTGCTGCCGCTGGGCATTTCATTCTTCACCTTCACCCAGATCTCGTATGTGGTGGATCTCGCACAGGGGCAGGCGGAGCGTCAGGACCTGCTCAGTTACGTCCTCTTCGTCACGTTTTTCCCACACCTGATTGCCGGTCCCATTCTCCACCACAAGGAGATGATGCCGCAGTTCGCCGCGGGGCGCCGCTTCCGGCTCATACCCGCCGATGTCTCGCTCGGGCTCACCTGGTTCATTCTCGGCCTGGGTAAGAAGGTGCTGATTGCTGATCGGCTGGCTCCCGGCGCCAATGCGGCGTTCGCGCATGCGGGCACGCAAACCGCCTCGGCCGCCTGGGCCGGCCTGGTGCTCTACACCATGCAACTCTACTTCGATTTCTCCGGCTATTCGGACATGGCGCTCGGCCTGGCGCGCATCTTCTCCATCCGCTTTCCACTCAACTTCGACTCACCGTACAAGGCCACCAGTGTCACCGAATACTGGCAGCGCTGGCATATGACCCTGACCCGCTACATCACTCTGTACCTCTACAACCCTATCCTGCTGAGTGTGCAACGCCGACGCGCGGCGGCCGGCAAGAAGATCTCCCGCAAGGCACTGGTCACCATCAGCGGCTTCGCAGCCATGGTCGCGTTTCCAACCATCGTCACCATGCTGCTCACCGGTCTGTGGCATGGCGCCGGGATACAGTTTCTGATCTTCGGTCTGCTGCACGGAATCTATCTCACCGCCAACCAGGCCTGGCGGCATTTCCGACAACCCAGAAAAGATTTGGTTACCGAGCCACCGACGGGTCTCCGCAACATGGCGATGCGCCTCGGGGTCTACCTTCAAGTCTCGCTCGCGCTGATCTTCTTTCGCGCCGACTCGCTGCACAGCGCCTTTTCCATGCTGCACGATCTGGCCGGCCGCCACGGCGCCGGTCACATCGGAAGTCTGCTGGACGCCGCCTTCGGGTTCGCGCTCTTCCCTGTGGTCTGGTTCATGCCCAACACTCAGCAGATCCTGGGGGAGGAGCCGGCCGGCGCGGCCGCGCCCTCCCTCCTGCTCCCGCGTCTTCGCTGGTCGCCGACCCTGGCCTGGGGCATCGCGATGGCGGTCCTGTTCTTCGCCGTCCTGGCCAACATCGGCTCTCCGGCTCCCTTTCTCTATTTCCAGTTCTAGGGCATCTCTTCCCTCGCGCCGCGGAGTTGGCGAGAGTCGTCGAGAGTTTATGCATCCCTTCATGCCGCGGCCTGGCGTGCCATTTGCCAGCACCGCACTCGCCGGTGCACATTGGATGTAGCCTAAAGTACCTGATCCAAGGTAAGTGAAGTGTACCTTTGCTGTTCTGTCCCCTCGCAATGCAAGGCCTGCCGCCCTAACATCGTCCCGGCTCAGGCTCAGGAGATTGCTTTGAAACGCTTACAGCTAGTTGAAACGGTCCTTCTCTGTGTTCTTCTGGCGACAATAGAAGCCGGTCTGGCGCCCCTCGCCCGTGCTCAAGCCGCCTTTGCCGCCCGTCTGGTTACGCTCCCTGTCGACCCCGCGAAGACCGTCTTCCTGCCGGATGATGTTCGCCGGGAAGCAATTCCCGCCAACGACCGCGGCGTTGTAGTCGATAGCCTACCAATGAATCACATGATTTTGCAACTGAATCGTCCCGCGGATCGCGAAACCGCGCTCGAGAAAAACATCGAAGAGCAATACGAGCCGGGCAGTGCGCATTTCCACCAATGGCTGACCGCCGCGCAATTTGGGGAGCAGTACGGTCCCAACCCCGCCGATGTCGAAGCAGTTTCGGATTGGCTCAAGAGCGAGGGATTCACGATCAACAGTGTTTCGAAGAGCGGAATGACGATCGACTTTTCGGGCACCGCCGATGAGGTGAACACTGCATTCCGGGCAGCCATTCACAATCTGTCCGTCGCTGGGGTGAAGCATGTCGCCAACATGCAAGCTCCTCAAATTCCAGCCGCCCTGTCGTCCGCCGTTTTCGGTGTGGTCTCGCTGAACGACTTCCGCCCCCATGCCGCGCATAATGCCGTCACCACGGCGCACATCGATCCAGTGTCCAAGGCTATCGTTCGAACCAGCACCGCCAAATTGGCGCAACCCGCGGATACGGTCAACCCTTCCTACCAGCTGGTGGTTCCGGACGATCTGCACACCATCTACAATTTTCTGCCTGCGTACGACCTGGGGTACACGGGTAAAGGACAGACGGTCGCGGTCATTGAAGACACGAATGTGTACACCGACGAAGACTGGAAGATCTTCCGCGACACGTTCGGTCTCTCCCGGTACACGACCGGAACCTTCACCCAGGTTCATCCGGGCGGGTGCCTCAACCCTGGCGTCGTTACGGTCAATGACAGCGAAGCCATCATTGATGCGGAATACGCCAGCGCGGCGGCTCCCGGCGCGCAGATCGTGCTTGCTTCCTGCGCCGACACCGCAACCACCTTCGGGGGCCTGCTCGCTCTCCGCGGGCTGATCGACGAATCGGCTCCTCCCCTGATCATGAGCCTGAGCTATGTGGAGTGCGAGGCGGATCTCGGCGCAGCGGGCAATGCGGCTTTCAATGCCGCCTATCAGCAGGCGGCCTCTGAAGGGGTTTCGATATTCGTTTCAACCGGGGACGCGGGGGCCGCCGGCTGCAACGCACAAGGCACTGAGGCAACCCTTGGAATCGCTGTCAACGGTTACGCGTCCACGCCGTACAACGTCGCGGTGGGAGGGACGGACTTCAGCGACACGTTTGCGGGCACCAACAGCGACTATTGGGGTTCCACGAATACCTCGTCCTTCGGCTCGGCCAAGTCCTACATTCCGGAGATCCCCTGGAACGCCTCTTGCGCCAGCACCTTGCTGACGCAGAGCCAGGGTTACGGCTCACCGTATGGCAGCAAGGGCTTCTGCAATTCCACAAGCGGCGAGGGCTATTTTATGACCACAACCGCCGCCAGCGGTGGACCCAGCGGTTGTGCCTATGGCAGTTCCCAGATCTCTGACGGCGCCGCGGCGGTCAGCGGGACATGCAAGGGATATGCCAAACCCAGCTATCAGGAGTCGACGCTCGGCGATCCCAGCGATGGAGTCCGTGACCTTCCCGACGTGTCTCTGTTCGCCTCCAATGGCGTCTGGGGACATTTTTATGTCTTCTGTTACTCCGATTACGCTGGGGGAGGAAGCCCTTGCACCGGCAATCCCGCCGACTGGTCCGGCGCGGGCGGAACCTCCTTTGCAGCGCCCATAGTCGCCGGAGTGCAGGCCCTGATCAACCAGGCCCAGGGCGCCGCGCAGGGAAATCCCAATTATGTGTACTACGCCCTCGCCAAGAAGGAGTATGAGGGAAGCGAAACAACCGTCTGCAACGCTTCCTTGGGCAATGGCAGCGCGAGCGAGTGCATATTCCATGATGTAACGGAAGGAGATATGGATGTCAACTGTGTCGGCGCCTACGATTGCTATCTTCCCTCGGGCGCCAATGGAGTTCTTTCGCTCTCCAGCAAAGCGTACGAGAAAGCATACGGCAGCAACCGGGGGTGGGACTTCGCGACCGGAATCGGCAGCTTGAATGTCTACCAACTCCTGAGGAACTGGACGAACTAAGCAAGATTCGCTGCGCCCCTGCTCGGGCAGACGTCCAGTGGTTCTTCACGCAAACGGACGTTTCGGACCCTTCTCCGCGTCAGATACTTCTCTCTCCCTCCGTTAATGATGGCGGTCGACCGCGGCGTTGCGAGCCACAGAACACGCGAGAGTTTGAGAATTCAGCTGTATCACAAAATTCCAAGAAGTGATCGTGCCTTCGACCCCTTTCCGTAGTATCCCTGCGTTCCGGAAATCAGCTGAAAGCGGACTTGGTGAGGTGAAGCATCTTTCTTCCGATCAGCACAAACTGTTGGCTCTTGCGTGCGCCCTGCCCCTATTCGGTCAAAGTACGACGGCAACCGCAACGGGACAGGATATTTCAGTCGGCAGTCCCCTTGCCCTGAAGTTCTATGTCGCCCCGACAAAAGCGAAGGCCGCCGAGTCGACGGCTCACAAAATACAGCTCTTCATACGAAAGGTGTACTTCCAGTGTTCCCGGGTGACTGTGTCTCCTTTGCTTTCCACGAGTGACGGCGATCGACTCCAGCTATCCGCCGGTCCCGAACATGCAAAAACCCGAGATTCAGCCTCTTTTAGAAGATTCCAAGAATTCGATTGTGCTCCCGCATGGTTTTCCGTACTATCGCTCCATTCACGAAAGTCACTAACTCTCGATTCTGAGGTGAAGCATGCGTCTCCCGTTCAGCACGGCCTTATTGGCTGTTGCCTGCGCCCTACCCGGGTTCGGTCAAACCGCGACCGCAACCGCGACGGGGCAAGATGTTTCAGTTGGCAGTCCCCTTGCCCTCACGTTCTATGTCTCCCTTACGAATCCGACCGGCGCCGAGGCGATGGCTCAGGCAATCCAGACACCCGGCTCCAGCAGCTATCACCACTTCCTGACCCTCGGGGAGTTCGTGAAAGATTATGCGGTCAGCGACGCCGAGCTCCAGGAGGTCGAGGGAAGTCTCGAGAATCTTGGCTTTACCATCGGTTACGTCTATCCCAATCATCTTGCGATTGAAGTGACGACAACGGCCGGAACAGCGGACGCGGTTCTCGGCGTGCACCTCAAGCAGTTCGTCAAGAACGGGGTCACCGGCTTTGCACCGACCCAGCCGTTGAGCCTTCCCGCTCAACTGCAGGGCAAGATCAGCGGTGTGGGCGGCCTGAACAGCATGGCGCTTGCCAGGCCCATGCACATGAAGGCTAGCCTTCCAGGCCTGACCGCTTCGGCCCTGAGCACCACGCATCCTGTGGCCGGAACTCTTGTGGGGGGCACGCCGGAAAATTATCTGCCTGCCGACTACGCCAAGTTTTATGACGTCAATCCCCTCTATGACCGCGACTACAAGGGCCGTGGCGCTACGATCGGGATCGTCACACTGGCCAACTTCGACACCTCGGACGACTACACGTTCTGGAAGGAGATCGGACTCAATGTCTCGCAGACACGAATTACCAAGGTGGACGTCGATGGGGGCACCACCGCTCCAGGCGATCTCGACGGTGAGGGCGAGACAGATATAGACACGGAGTACTCGGGCGCCCTCGCGCCCGATGCGGACCTGCGGGTATACGTCGCGCCCAACCAGACCAATGCCAATTTCATCAACGGCTTCGAAGCGGCCGCATCGGACAACATTGCGGATACCGTCTCCACGAGCTGGGGTCAGCCTGAGCTCGACTACTTCCCCGAGGTTGATCCGGCCTACCCCTCCACAACCTATCAATTGGACGAATTCCACGCCGTCTTCCTGGAGATGGCGCTGCAAGGGCAAACGATCTATGTAGCGGCGGGAGATTCCGGTTCCTTCGATACGGTACGAGACATATGCGGTGCCTTCGGAACCCCAAGCCCAACCAATCCCGTATGCAATGCTCCCTATGCGGTAGACTCCCCGGCGAACGATCCCCTGGTGACGGCCGCGGGAGGAACTACCTTGCCCTTCACGGCCATGATCGGCCCCCTGCACGTCACTGTCCCCACGCAGCGCGCGTGGGCCTGGGACTACTTCGTCACGCAAGCGGCCGACCAGGGATTGGCTAGCGAATTCCCGTTGTCGGAGTTCTTCTCGGTGGGCGGAGGTGGCGGCGTCAGTTCGTATTTTGCTTTGCCCTGGTACCAGAAATCCACACCCGGCATTACGAAGACAATGCCCGGTCAGTACCTCTCGTTTGACTATGGCTCTGGTTCGGTCGTCGATGTAGTTCTTCCTTCGGAGTTTGCCGGGCGAAACATGCCTGATATCTCCACCGATGCCGATCCGTACACCGGATACCAGTACATCCAAGCTGGCGCCGTTGTAAACGGCTACGGCGGTACCAGCTTCGTTGCTCCGCAGCTCAATGGTGTGACCGCTCTATTTGTCCAGGCACTCGGAGGGCGTGTGGGGCAGATCAGTCCCGCGCTGTACCAGCTCAACTACGACAGCACGAAAGACGTGACCGCAGGAGACAACTGGGGCTATGCAGCCCTTCCGAAGTACGACAACGCCTCCGGACTGGGCACATTGGACGCGCTCGATCTGCTCACAGGCCTGCAGAAGCTTAAGGCTCAGTAAACTCACCATCCAAGGCGGCAAGCTGTCCGCTGACAACCGTTAGCCGACAAGGGTGCGATCCGAATGGATCGCACCCTTGCTCTTTGCTGAATCCTCGTTTGCACCGCACCCTTTGCTAACTAAACTGTTAGTTGCTCGTCTGAAACATTGAGGCCGGTGCAATGCCCCCGAAGCGTTCCATCACGTTGACCGAAGCGGAGCTCCGATTGATGAAGCTCCTCTGGACCCGCGGCGAGTCGGCGGTCGCCGACCTGGTGCAGGCGCTGCCCGACGATCAGCCGCTGGCCTACACCTCGGTGCTCACCACCATCCGGATTCTGGAGAAAAAAGGATACGTCGAGCATCGCCAGGAGGGCCGGGCGTTTCTTTATAGCCCGTGCGTTGGGGAGCACGAGGCCAGCCGGTCCGAGGTCCGCCACGTCCTGCGCCGCTTCTTTGGCGATTCGCGTGAGCAGTTGCTGCTCTCCCTCCTGGGCGATCAGGAGATCACCCCCGAAGAGCTGAAGCGCCTGAAGCAAGCCATCGCGGAGACACCCGATGATGAGGAAGATCCTGGCGCTGAACTCGATGAGCCGACACCCGGGGAGGAGGCCTGAGCGCATGCCACTCCTCTCTCATTTGCTCCCCGTACTCTCGGCCATGGCCACAGGTTTTCTGGTCGCTTCCATCTGGCAAGGGCTGGTGCTGGCCGGCTGTCTGGCTCTGTTGCTGCGGCTCTTGCCAGGGTTGACTGCGGCCGCACGGTCCGCGATCTGGACGGCCGTGCTGCTGCTCGTGCTCGTGGTTCCTGGACTTTCGACGCAGATGCACGGCGGCGGCGCGGCGGCGGTGGGACATCCGGGCCTCTGGCACGTGAGTCAGAGCTGGACCGTAGCCCTGCTGGGAGTGTGGGCCGGGTTGACTGTCCTTCGCCTGGCGCAACTGCTCGGCAGTGCGATTCGGCTGCACCGGTTGGCCCGCGGCGCCGTTCCGGTAACCCCCGCCGAGCCGATCGCGGCCCTGCTGCGCGGCAGTCCCCGCCAGGTTGAGCTGTGTCTCTCCCCCGAAGCGCAGCGTCCCAGCGTGGCCGGCTTCCTGCGTCCCCGGATTCTTCTGTCGCCGGGACTCTTCGCCAGTTTGTCGGGTTCGGAACTTCAGCACCTGGTCCTGCACGAGCTGGAGCATCTTCGCCGCTACGATGACTGGACCAACCTGATGCAGAAACTGGCTTTGGCGTTGATTCCCCTACACCCGGTACTGCTCTGGCTGGACCAGCAGATGTGTTTGCAGCGGGAACTGGCCTGCGATGACAGCGTGCTGCGCCAGACGCGGGCACGCAAAGCCTACGCCGCCTGCCTCGCGCGGCTGGCGGAGGATTCGATGGTGCGCCGCGGATTTTCCCTGGCGCTGGGAGCTCTGGGCAGCCGGGAACATTCTTCCGAGCTTGCCAGGCGCGTGCACCGCATCCTGCGCGGCCCCGACGCGGTATCAAGCCGGCCGAAGACACGCCTGGTTACGGCCGGCCTGCTCGCGGGGATCTGCGTCGCTACGGCCGGACTCGCGCGAAGCCCGGAGCTGGTCAGCTTTACGCCGGCCGGGGCGCCTGCGATGCCGGCGGCCGGATCACTGGCGGGGATCCCGCCGCTCACGGGAAGCCGCGCCCTGCCCGCATTACAGCCAGCCAGTTACGCTGCTTTCGGCGCCCACCCGATGTTGCTCAAAGCCGTTATGCCGGAGCGCCGCTCATCGTCCCCGGTGCCGGCCCAAAGCTCGATCGCGGCACGCCACACGCGGCGGTTTAGTCTATCGCGGCAGCGAGCGAACACCCTGCGGCGCGCCGGCCTGTCGCTGACTGCCTGGCAGCCCCGAAGCACGCCGGTCGCGCTGCAATCGGCCACCTGGATGGTACCGGAGAAGGCAGCAAGTTCCGAGCTGCCGACCCCGGGCGCCGCAATGACGCTGGCCGTCTCCGAAGATTCGCAATCTGTATATGCCGCCGTTCCCGTCGCGGGCGGCTGGCTGCTCCTTCAACTCTAACCATAATTCCAGCCGTACCGGAGAATCGTTCATGCCTGTATCAACTAATTCATTAGTAAATTCCGCAAAGCGTTATCTTGCTCCCGCCCTGGTCTCCACGACCGTGGCGCTGGGTGCGCTTGCGGTCGTCAACCACACGGGGGTCCATGCAGCGGTATCGCCCGCGGACGCTCCCCTGAACAGCCAGGCCGTTGCCCCGCTGACCTCGCTCGATCAGGCGATGGAGGCGCTCTCCGCGCATGTCGAGCCTTCGGTGGTGAACATCGCCGTGACCTCTCTGCCTACGGCCGAGGATACGTCGGAGCAGCAGGATGGCCAGGGTCAACAGCAGCAGCAGCAGCTGCCTCCCGGTCTGCAGCAGTTCTTCGGCCCTGGCGGTCTGTTTGGCGGGTCCGGCGGCGGCCAGATGCAGATGCAGCCTCAGCAACAGCAGCTGGAGCATGGGATCGGAAGCGGTGTGATCCTCTCGCCGGACGGGTACATCCTGACCAACAACCATGTGGTCGATGGCGCCAAGGTGATCAAGGTGACGCTGCACGACCGCCGCGTTCTCACTGGCCGGGTGGTGGGTGTGGATAAGCTGACCGACCTCGCGGTGGTGAAGGTGAATGCCACCGGTCTGCCGGCGATTAGCTGGGGCGATTCCAGCAAGCTGGAGCCCGGCCAGACCGTGCTCGCCTTTGGCAGCCCCTTCGGCTACTTCCAGTTTTCCGTGACCCGCGGAATTGTGAGCGCGGTGAACCGGCAGAACCCGTATTCCGAAGATGCTCGCCGGCCGGGTGGGTACATCCAGACCGATGCGGCGATCAATCCGGGCAACTCGGGTGGTCCGCTGGTCGACGCGCGCGGTCAACTGGTGGGCATCGACACGTTCATTATCTCCAACAGCGGTTCCTTCGAGGGTGCGGGCTTCGCGATTCCGTCTGAGATCGCGCACGTCGTCTCAACGGAACTGATCGAACATGGCAAGGTCTCGCATGGATACCTTGGCATCGCGATGAACGATGTGACGCCGGATAACGCGCACTTCTTCAATCTTCACGACGCTTCGGGCGCTATCGTGGCCCAGGTTACGCCGGGCTCCCCTGCCAGCAACGCCGGTCTGCAGCAGGGCGATGTGATCACCAGCCTCAACGGCCAGAACCTGACCAACTCCAGTGCGCTGCAGGTTGCGGTGGCGGATATGAATCCCGGTGCGAGCATCGCCCTTGGGGTGATGCGGAACGGCCAGCCAATGACGCTGCATGTGACCGTGGGCGAGTATCACGCCAAGGGCCAGCAGGTGGCGAACAATGAAGGCGCACCGCAGAGCGGCAAGCTCGGCCTCACGGTCGGCGACCTGACCTCCGACACACGGCAGCAGCTTAATGTTCCCGATAACCTGCATGGAGCGGTGATCGAGAACGTGCGCCCGGCAAGCCCGGCGGAGGACGCCGGTCTGCAGCCGGGGGACATCGTTCTGCAGGTCAACCGTAAGCCGACCACCTCTGCCGACCAGTTCGCCAGCCAGGTGCATGGCAGCAACGATCAGGACCTGCTGCTGCTGGTCTGGTCCAAGGGCAATACCAGCTACCGGACGCTGCGCTCGGATAGCGCGCAACAGAACGGCTGACGCTTTGTTCCTGAAGGGTCTGTGACACTGCAGGTCTGTAACAAACCCAATCGCGGGTGCATGAGGAAAGGGCCGCTGCGATCATTGCAGCGGCCCTTTCGCGTGCGCGCTCATTGAATGAATCCAGGGTTCAACTAAACCGATCTGGACAGTCGGTGCATTTCCCTGCTGTCGTAGACCGGGTATGTTTCACAGCGCCGTTCTCCTCGAAGGAGAAACGGCCATGGAACGAGGGAGAAACGGCCATAGAACCGAAGCCATGCCCGCCCCTTGCAGGAGACATACACTGGGACGAGTAGCGGAGGCCTCAGGTCTTCGCTCCCATGACAGTGGCTACATCAAAGGAGAGTGACGTTTATGCCCCAGCCCGAATCCCTGGATCAACTCAAACACGGTACCGCAAGCAGCCCGGTCGAGGATATCTTTCTGCGGCGCTGGAGTCCCCGCGCCTTTGCCGATAAACCCGTGAGCGACGAGGATCTCAAGACCATCTTCACCGCAGCCACCTGGGCGGCCTCGTCCTATAACGAGCAGCCGTGGCGCTTCATCCTGGGCCGCAAGGGAGATGAGACGTGGGAGAAGATCTTCAAGGGTCTTATGCCGCTCAACCAGGCGTGGGCCAAGGCCGCGCCGGTGTTGTATGCGTCCTTTGCGAAGAAGACCTTCAGCCACAACGGGGCCAGCAACAGCGTAGCCCCGCACGACCTCGGAGCAGCTTCCGCCAACGCCTCGCTGCAGGCCACGGCTCTCGGGCTGCATAACCACGGAATGGCCGGCATCGATCGGGTGGCGTTGCGCGAAGCCTTCAAGGTGCCGGAGGACTTTGAGCCGGTCGCATGCTGGGCGCTCGGCTATCTGGGCGACCCGGAATCTGTGCCTGAAAATTTCCGCAAGGCGGAGACCGAGCCGCGCCAGCGTAAGCCGCTGGATGAGTTTGTCTTCAAGCAGTGGCAGGAGCCGGCGCTCTAAGACTCTCAAGGGAACGGACTCTCAAGAAAACGGACTCTCAAGGGAACGGACTCTCAAGGGAACGGCCGCGGGCGTGATGCGGGTTCGACGCTGGCAAAGGCGCGAGCCCGCAAACAACGTCAGGCAACCGCGGACCAATACGCTCTCCAGCGTGCCTGCCGGTTCAAAAACATCGCGCGATGTCCCGTTTCGGTTCCGGCTCTCCAGGCGCGGGGCGATTACAAAAGTCTTACACACGGCTGGTTCCCGTCCGAGTATTGTCAGAAGTAGAGAGCATCTCAAAGCATTGAGAAGCAAGACCAAGGACTAGCCACACATGAATTCCGTATCCCCGCAGACATCGAATTCCGCATCGCCGCAGACATCCAGTTTCGTGTTGCCGCCCCAGGTTGCAGACCCGATGGAACGAAGCGGAACGGCAACCTCAAGCACCCACCATGTGGTGAAGCAGACCACGCAAAAGATCAAGCAGGATCTGCGCATGGGCCGGGAGCATCAGCAGGGCCGGATCAACTGGATCACCACCGGCTTCATGGCGGCGTTCCATGCCGGCGCGATCGCCGCCCTGTTTTTCTTCTCCTGGAAGAATCTGGCTGCCTTCGCGATCATGTACTTCTTCGCGATCAACGTTGGCATCGGCATGGCCTATCATCGCCTGCTGACCCACCGCGGCTATAGAACCCCCAAGTGGCTGGAGTACTTCATCACCGCGTGCGGGTGCCTGGCTCTTGAAGGGGGTCCCATCTTCTGGGTGGCCACCCATCGGGTTCATCATCAGAACTCGGATCACGAAGGCGATCCGCACACCCCGCACGACGGCACCTGGTGGGCTCACGCCGGCTGGATTCTTTCCGGGCGCGCGCTGCACTCCGAGACCGCGCTGCTGGGCCGGTATGCTCCAGACCTGACCCGCGACCGGGTCCACGTCTGGCTGTCCAAGTACCATTATGTTCCGCTGATCGTCACCGGTCTGGCGCAGCTTGCGATCGGCGCGGCGCTCAGCCCGGCGCATCGCCTTATGGGGGCCATCGGCATGCTGCTCTGGGGCACGTTCCTGCGCGTCACCGTGGGCCTGCATGCAACGTGGCTGGTCAACTCCGCGACTCATCTCTGGGGCAAGCGCCGGTTTGAGACCAAGGATGACTCCCGCAACAATTGGTGGGTCGCCCTTCTGACCGGCGGTGAAGGCTGGCACAACAACCATCACGCGCATCCCGTCAGCGCCCGCCACGGCCTCGCCTGGTACGAGTTCGACGTCAACTACTACGGCATCTGGGTCATGGAGAAGCTTGGACTGGCGAAGAAGGTGCAGATCGCCAAGTTCGATCCGGCCGATCCCAAGCCAGCCGGCGTTTAGCAGCACGCGCCGGCTCAAACAGGAAGGCAAAAAGTGAGAAGCAGAGAAAGGCCCCGCGCGCAAACCGGCCGGGCGGTGTGTTTGAGCGGACCGAGTCGCGGAGCGGCTCTCATCGCAACGCGGACTGCAGGAGATATGCTCTAGCCCATGAACATAAATCGCCGCCGTGGAGTCCAGGCGTTCTTTATCACGCTGGGCGTGTGCCTGACGGTGCTGGCCGTGGTGCTCAACATTACCTGGATCCATAACAACGGCCGCCGTCTTGCCATCGACTTGCTGGGCGTGCTGCTCTTCGGCATCCTGATTGCCGGCGTGGTGCTCAATACCGTCTTCCTGCTGCGTGAGGTTCGCCGCAACGAGCGTCAGGACTCGTTCCTGAACGCCGTCACCCATGAATTGAAGACGCCCATCGCGAGCATTCGCCTGTACCTGGACACGCTGCAGCGCCACCCCGGGGATGAAGCGCAACGGCAGCGCTTCTATTCCATCATGCGCGAGGATACGGACCGCCTGCTGGGCACCGTCGAAACCGTGCTCAAAGCCGGCGAAGTGGGCCAACGCACGCGCGTGCAGCGGCGCGCCCGCATCGAGATGCATCCCCTGGTCGCCGAATGTGTTGCCGCCGTGCTCAATCGCCATCACCTGCAGGCCCAAGCCATCGTGGTCGACGACATTCCCGGAGAAGTGCGGCTCTTTGTCCTGGGCAATCTGGATGAGCTGCGCACGGCGATACTGAATCTCCTGGATAATGCGGTGAAGTACTCCCCCAACGGGGTTCACGTGCGCTGCCGGCTGGCCATCGAGCGATACACCTGGGTGCTTCTCTCCATCTCCGATACCGGCCTGGGGATTTCGGCGCGCGAACTCAAGCGCATCTTCAACCGCTTTTACCGCGCTTCCTCGAACGATCTGGTTAAGATCAAGGGCACCGGGCTGGGCCTGTTCCTGGTTCGAACCATCGCCCGCCAGCACGGCGGCGATGTGCGCGCCACCAGCCTGGGCCCGGGCCACGGTTCCACCATGCTGCTGCGGCTTCCCCTGGCCACTGGCAACGAGACCGCATCCAGCGCTCCGGCGCCCTAGCCTTGAAGGGACTCACCCGACCACCCAAGATGCCCAAGCCACTGATCGCCATCATCGAAGACGAAGAACACCTCGCCCAAGGGTTGATCTTCAACCTGGAAGCCGAGGGATACAGCACGCACCACGAGCCCGATGGCGAGAGCGCACTGGCGTGGCTGCTGGCGGCGACGGAACCTGCGGCTGCGTCACCGCCCGCGGCGATCCTGCTCGACGTGATGCTTCCCGGACGAGACGGCTTCTCCATCGTGCGCGCGCTGCGCGCGGCGGATCGCTACACCCCAGTCCTGCTGCTCACCGCGCGCGGCCGCAATGAGGATGTTCTCGAGGGCTTCGCCGCCGGCGCCGACGATTACCTGGCCAAACCGTTCGACCTTAATATTCTGTTTGCGCGCCTCACCGGGCTGCTGCGGCGCATGCACTGGCAGAGCTCTCCGGCGGCGGCGCTGGACCCAGTCGCCCCTGGATCGGGGG
>CAXUIM010000040.1:0-1128 GCA_964250885.1 uncultured Acidobacteriaceae bacterium
AGCGCATGAAGATCGTGGAATCTTTCGGCAACGCGATCGGCTCGCGGAATCGATACACCGCCTGCCGGTCGATATCCCAGTCACGAATCCAGACCAGCCAGCGCTTGTTGCCGTCCGGCAGGATCGCCCAGCCCTGCAGATCCTTGCCCAGGTAGTGAGCATGGGGGTAGACCCCCAGCACGCTCACGGCCTCGGGCAGGGTGAGATGGTCTTCGACCACGAAGTGGGCAGCGCCCGCGGGAATGTCGAGTGCGCTGTCATGTTCGAGTTGCAGCAGCATGGGCTGCCGGGTGGGCGGATCGGGCGTGAAGTAGAGACCGATCTGCGCCGACACCAGCATCGCTTTCCCGGAGGGTTTCAAATGCATGTTCAGAACCAGGTCATTGCCGGCACTGAGCTGCCAGGGCATGCCGGGGGGTTCCACGATGACCGGGGTGTCCGCCTTCCAGAACAGGAAGTGCCCATCGGGGTCGAAGGTGTCGCCAGAGTCGATGTTGAGTTCCATCCCGTCGACGCCAGCCCGCCAATCCTGCGGATGCTGCCTCCGCAGCGAGGCCGTGCGGTCCAGCAGCACATTGGCGTGGTGCACCACCTCGGGCGCGGAGGGCCGGATCTCCATCGCGCGGATGTAGCGTGTGCCCTGGAGCGGGAACGGCAGGATGAAGTTATGGAAGAGGTCCGTGCCGGACGCCGGCAGCGCGAACGGGCGCTCCACGGTGAGGATCAGGTCCGGCTTCCCACCAACCCAGGAGTCGCTGTAAGCGGGCGGAGCAGGAGCCTTGCCGATGTCCCCTGCGGGCATACCGCCTCGTACCCAGGCCGCAAGCAACGCGATCTGCGCCGTGGTCAGGGTGCGCTCGTCCGCGAAATCTCCATATCCGTGCGCCGGCAGCCAGGGCGGCATGTAGCGCGACGCGGTCACCTGGGCCACCTGGCTTCCCCAGCGACGCGCATCCGCATAGGTCAGCAGGCTGAAGGGCCCGTTGCCGTGCGGATGATGACAGGTGGTGCAGTTCGCATAGAGGATTGGCGCGATTTGCGGCCAGCTGGGTGGGGCGTCTTTGGAAGCCGCGGGCCGGGCAGGCTGGGTCGCTTGGGCGTGAGTCAGAGTGCTGTGGGCCAGGCTGC
>CAXUIM010000040.1:1228-5741 GCA_964250885.1 uncultured Acidobacteriaceae bacterium
TGGGTTCCAGGGCGCCACAGCCAGCAGCACAAGCAGCAAAGCCCCGCAGAAGAGGACATGCAGCACTGGTCTGTGAGACGGAATCTTCATTGCAAGGGAACGATGCCGCAGCCCACCGCCGGGCCCCCGGGAGGCGGTACGGGGTGGTGGTCGAGTACGGCCTGAACTGCCTGCTCGAGATCGTGCCGCGTTGCGGCGGGTCTCTCCTCCCCCAGCGAGAGATAACGGTCGTCGATGCGTCCCAGGTAGACCTCGCGCCATCCCGAGCCCTCGGGCACCAGTACGGCCGCCTCCGGGGTCATCAGAGCGTGGGCCAGATGCACCAGCGCCTGCTGGGGATCGCGTACCGTCTCACCGGCAGCCCCGAACTCCCGCTCATGCGCGGCGACCAGCGTTTGTGTGTCGCCGGGGTTGGGGTACACCGAGAGAACCTCCACGTGCTGTCCGCGGTAGCGCTCGCGGAGGCGGGCAATCTCCGGTACATAGCGATTCGAGATGGGGCAGTCCGTGGCTGCGAAGAACAGCACGACTTCCTGCGTACCTGCCGGAGCCAGCCCGCGCAATGGCTGGTCCTGAAGGTTGACGCCGAACGGCAGAGCCGGCGCCCCAGCGGCCCGGATCGCGGGATCAACGGCAAGAGCACAGAGCAACAGACAGCCGGCCACACCGGCGATCCGGTGTATCGCCAAGCCGCGAACGTTCTGTGCTCGATTCACCGCCGCTCGAACCCCCACTCCGCCGAATCCGATACACCGGCTCAATCGACCGGCTGACCGGATCCAGCTCGCTCAAAGCCGGTCCCCGGCCGTCAGGCAGCAAGGTTACTCTGCCATCCAGAGCGCGATGAGCCGACCGGGACACGTTGCCGGGAGTATATACTTCGGCTGAAATGCCTGCCAACGTTCGTCATCATTTGTCTTTCCTCGCTCCTCTTCTGGCCCTTTGGCTATTGGGCGCGCCGTCAACAGCTGGCGCCCAAACTGTTCAAACTGCTTCTGCGCCCGCCCCGGTTGCGGGTGCTCCGCTGAGCCCGGAAAAGCTCTCCGCCATGCTGCCAGCGACCGTCTACTTCCAGGGCCAGTCGGCGACGCTCCAGATGCGCAACTCCGGGGGCGTAATCTTCGCGGGCGGTGCACCTCTGTGGGTCGCGTTGGTGGACAGCTCCGGGTATTCCACCAGCGTGCAGGAGCGGTATCAGTTCTACCTGGTCACTGAGGGTCCACTGCGCGTGGGCAATGCCTCCCTACCCGCGGGAGCCTATGGCGGCGGTTTTCTGGGCGACCACTTTCTGCTAATGGATATCGGAGGGCACACGATCGCGCAAGGCCCCGCGCAGTTGGACCAAGCGCTGGCGCGGCCTCGGCCGCTCCAGATCCTGGCAGATTCCGCGAACTCCGTCAAACTGTATCTCGGCCGCCATTGGGTGCTGCTGCAAGCCATTCCCGCCGCCAGCGCGCATTAGTCTTTAGAAAGCCATTCCGGATGCGGCCATTCTACCGAACGCTTGCGGCTTCGGCCTGGCAGCTCTGGTCCCCCAGCGAACCGCTGGCCAGAAAGCGTCTGAGGTCCACCGCATCCGGATTGAGAGCGCGCAGCTGCTCCGCGAGGGCTCGGCTCTCGGGCGCCTGACCCAGCCGGCACTCGAGAAAGGCGAGATCGAGACCGGCGCTGGTCTGGCTGGGATCGGCCCGGACCAGGCGATCCAGCAGGCGGATCCCCTCCCCCATATCGCCCGTCCTGGCGTCCAGGATGGCCCGGTTTGCCAGGGCGGTTGGACTGTAGGGATCTTCACGGAGCGCGGCGGCATACTCGATGCGCGCCGCGGGCAGGTCTCCCGAGATTTGATCCAGAAAGCCCAGGTTGACGTGTACCTGTTCGTCGGAAGCGCCGGCCTGCTCGGCACGGGTAAGCAGGCGTAGAGCGCGCTCACCGGCCACGCGGTCGCCTTTCTGCGCCAACTGCGCGTAGGCCAATCCGAACTCACGATCCCCCGCTGCGACATCCCCCACCGGCATCAGCTCCTCCCCTTCGCGTACCGATCGGGTGGAGAGGTCCGGGGCGGGGCGGCTTTCGATATTGTGATCGGTGACCTGCTCGTGGGTGATGTCCGCGGTATCCTGTCGAGGCATATGACAGACCGCGCAGTCCGGCTGTTCCGGATGATGCTGGGTCGCCAGCGCCGGGGAGGTATGACAGCTCAGGCAGCGCGACCGGAAGAAGGCCACGCGCTCGGCGGGCGCGGGTTCGCTGTGCGGATCGTGGCAGGTGGTGCAGGTCAGTTTGTCCCCACTGGCGCGTTTACAGGCGCTCTCCAGCAAACCCTCGTATTGGCTGCTGGCGCGTTTGCCGCCATCCTTCTGACTGGCCCGCACGAAGTAGACCGCGTACTGGGAGAGAATCTCGCCCGGCTGGAACTGGGCCAGGCTGCGCCCGGGCCGGTACACGACCGCGTTGCCCTCCAGGTGACATTGAATGCATGCGCTGTCGCGGGCCGCGACAGAGAGCTTGTCCGGATTGAGGATGGGCGCCTTTCCGTGCGTGGCGAGATGCTGGGCCGGATCGCCGTGGCAGGCGCTGCAGCCAATACCTCCCTGATCGAAGGGACGCCGCGGAAACCGGTTCCGCGCCTCCGGCAAGGCCTGCTCCACCTGGGTCGCATGGCAGTGCAGGCAATTGGCATCGACCGGCAACGGAGCCGGCATGGTGGTGGCCTCTTCGTACGCCGGAGCCATGGCCCATGCATCGCGCCGGCGATAGAAGTTGACCGGTAGCTCAAACCACTGGTCGCCGATACGGTAGAGGAAGGTGCGGCCACGCGTCGCCGACCCGACGAAATACAGGAGCTGGCGCTCCCCGTCCAGATCGCCCTTCACGCTGCCCGGGGCCCGCGCGAAGCTCATCCAGGCAGCGCCGTCGCGGGCGAAGACGCGGTAGGTCACATCCGAGGCGGAACTATGAAACTCGCCCGGGATCAGGCCCTCCATGGCCGCTCCGCTGCCGCGTCCCATCGTGGTGCGCTGATAGCTACGGTAGATTGCGGCATGACAACGGGCACAGGCCGCATCGGGACTGTCGAGCGGTGGTGTGGCCGCGACCGTCGTTGCCGCGACCGTCGTGGCCGCGACCTTCGTTGCCGCGAGCACCGGGGTTTCCGGGGTGCGGAACCAACTCTGCGCTGGCCAGGTCAGGGATATGAGGGTTGACGTCAGCCCGCTGTGCCGCGGCCAGGCCGCCCGTGCGCCGCACAGCAGGGCCGACAGCAGCGCCCCCCACAGCATGACCCACAGCGGCCCGCGCGTGCGTCTTCCGGCCTTGGTGCGGGTCTCCCTGTTCAACTTCTTTCCCACCTTCAGCACTCCCCGCGGCGGCCTGGGCATGAGCTCCCTACTGCGGTGTCTGCAGCCTGGGCATCGCGGCGGCCTGAACCTTCTCGGTAAGCTGCAACTCGCGGCTGGCGTCGGCGGACCGGCCCAGCATCCGGTACGCCTGGGCGAGAAGGTTGTGCGTCATGTAGTTGGCCGGGTCCATGGCCTCGGCCTTCTGCAGAAAAGTCATGGAGCCCACCGGCTGCCCCTGCTTCAGCAGCACTTTGCCCAGCAGGATGTATGGCCCGGTCGCGTTGGGCTCCAGCAGCACCGCCTGCTGCAGCACACGCTCGGCCTCGAGATAGTGGCCGCCCCGGGCGTAGGCGTCGCCCAGACGCTCGTAGACGAGACCTTGTAACGGATTACCCGCCCGCTCCTTCTCGAAGTCGGCAATCGCGTCGTCCAGGTGCTCCTGGGCCAGATCTATTTCGCCGAGCAGCTCGTGAGCCAGAGGGAGCCGCGGGTCCAGCGCGAGAGCCTTCTCCGCATATTGCTGCGCGATCGGGCGATACTCCCGGCGCAGCATCATGCGCGCCGTCAGCAGGTAGGCCGCGGCCGAATCCGGGGGGAAGCCATACTGCGCGGCAAACTCCCGGCGTGCATCGTCATAGCGCGTTGTGTCGAGATAGCAAAGCGCCAGGACATAGGTGGGGTCTGCCTTACCCTGGGCCCCAAAGGCATGATTGGTCTCGAGCAAAGGAATGGCGTCCGCGGGCCGGCCGATGCGAAACAGCGTGAGCCCCCGCATCTGCGCGGCCTCCTCGTCGTGCGGGTCGCTGGCCAGGGCGCGCTGAAAGGCAGTGGCCGCTTCGGGCAGCCGATTGAGATTGTAGAGGGCGTTGCCTTCGGCGCGATCGAGTCCGGCCAATCCCGGCTGGGCCGTCCGCAACACCTGGATCTGTTGAAGCGCCTGGTCTTCCTGCCCCCCCGCGATCCGCTTATTCACCTCCGCGAGCGGCCCGTTCGCGCTCGCGGGTGAAGCTCCCGCCGTGGCGCCGGGCGGAGGTCCCGCAACGGACGGAGCCACACCGGTTTGCGCGGGGGCGAAAACGGTCGCCACAGCGAGGCACGCGACCAGCACAGCTGCACTCTTAAGCGCACGAACGCCCGCACCGGCGCCCCGCCCGCGTGAGGTTACGCGCAGGCGC
>CAXUIM010000040.1:5751-10556 GCA_964250885.1 uncultured Acidobacteriaceae bacterium
AGCTCCTGCAACAGTGCCATCTACATCGAACCCAGAAAAAACAAAACCGACACCAGCCCGCAGGCTCTTCTCGCGAGGAGAAGCGAAGTTAGAACTGGATGCGGCCGGAGAACTGCATCTGGCGCGGATTTGCGGAAGAATTGGGATAGGGTCCGCTGGAGATGGAGCCTCCCTGGTCGATGTTGGCCACCGGGGTTCCCCAGTTGATGTGGTTGAACGCGTTGAATCCATCGGCTCGGAACTGCAGCACGACACGCTCACGGATCGGGAAGTTCTTCTGAACGGACAGATCGGTATTGAAGAAATGCGGTCCAGTTGCGGGGTTCTTCCCGGTATCACCGATCTGATCGAGAGCGGGAGCGGTGAAGCCGTCCGTTCCCAGAGGGATTGGCTGGTAGAAGTAGAGTCCGGCGGGATCTCCGGGAAATCCGGTGATCTGTTTGTGGAAGTTGAAGTTGTCTCCATTCACGTAGCAGGGAGCGTCGCTGGGCACCCAGGCCGTGTAGCCGGAGGCGCAAAGATTGAAGGGGAGACCGCTGGAGTACGTGACCACAGGGTTGATCTCGAATCCACCCACGATCTGGTTGACGAGGCCATTTGCATGACTCAGAAACTGCTTGTTTCGGCCGAAGGGCAACTGGAACAGGCCGTAGGCCGTGAAGCCCTGGGGACGCAGATCGCTGGCACGGCCGTACACGGCCTGGTGACTCCAGGTGGAATAACTGGTCGTTTCCGCCATCGCCTGCTGCCAGGAGTAGTTCAGATTGAAAGAATAGCCATGCGCCATTGCTTTGGCCATGGAGATCTGAAGTGCGTTGTAGTGCGTATCCAGATCATCGGCGAAGTCAGTGATGCTTTGGTTCCAGCCGCAGCCGCCATTGGGGGCGTTCACGCCGCCTGCAGCCGTATAGTCGGGATCAGAGCAGGCCGGCAGTTTGCCGCCGTAGTAGCGTTCCAGCAGGGTTGAATTGGAAGTTGCCCCGTTCGCTGCCAGGCCTGAATTGCCCATGGTAGTGGTTGCCGACGGAACCGAGGGATCATAATGCAAGGCATTGCCGGTGACGCTGTACGATGCCGGCAGGTTGATGGCGGCTTCGTTCGGGTTGACCGTGTTTCCGGTCACGTCGCCGAAGGTATGGGTTCCCTTATTCCCCACGTAAGCGAGTGTCATCGATAACGTCGGAGTGAGGGACTGCTGAATACTCAGGTTCCACGCGTCCAGAGTGGGAAGCCGCAGGGTGGTCGGCCGCGACCTCGCCGATTCGAGATTGCCGGGGTTGGGCAGCAGGCCATTGCTGGGGACAGCCGGAAAGACTGCCGCGGGAGCGCCGGCGGCAAGATTGAATGCAGGGGTGGTATCGGTCGCGGTGTCGCCGCCGCCAGCCGTATACGATTGGGCCTGAAGCACCGGCAGGTTCTGAGTGGATGTATGACCAAATACGGAGCCGAAGACGCCGATGTCAAAGCTGCGTCCGTAACCGGACCGGATGACGGTGGTCGGGCTCACCTGGTACGCCACGCCCAGCCGTGGAGCGTAGGTATTGTTGGGCCGCTGCTGATCCATGTCGCTGCGGATGCCGCCGATACCAGCCACCTGCAGATATCCGGTATCGAGGTTCAGGATCGCGCCCTGCGCCGGTCCGTTGACCGACTCGGGGAAGTAGACCTCGTAACGTAAACCGTAGTTGACGGTCAGCTTCTGGGTGGCGCGCCAGGTGTCCTGAATATAGAAGTAATCCCGCTTCTGGAACTCCTTGGCATTGGTCGAGGTGCTCGCATACCGCTGCAAGGTGGTCACGTCACCCAGCACGAATGTGGCAAATCCCAGACCGGCGGTAGGGTCGCCGCCAGAGGTCGGACCGGTTCCGAAGTTCAGAAGGCCGGCGCGATTTTCGTCGCTGGGAACACGAAGGTTTCGAGCGTAGCGGAGGTCCGCGCCGAACTTCACCTCGTGATTGCCCAGGACTTTGGTCCAGTTGTTGGCTAACTGGAACTGGTCTTCATGCTCGGACAGGGGGCAGTTGCAGCGATTGATATTGAGACCGGAGCCATACTGCGGCCCACCGTCGGTAGCATCGCTGGGAGTTCCGTAGCTGCCGACTTCAGTGATTATGAATCCCGGTGCGCCGTCGGTGAAGCTGCTGCCGGTATTCAGCCCGCCAATGCCCAGCTGGGTCGCCAGGGGCGTGGTCTGGTCATACTTCGCGGTATCGATGTTGTAGCGCAGATAGCCCAGACGAATATCGGTCACCAGCTTGGGATTGATCGCGATATCGACACCGGCGGCCGTGCTGTCATTGGCGCCCAGGGAGGAACCGCCGTATCCGCCCAGGCCGAAGCCCGCGCCGCCAGCGGCCCCGAAGAGAGTCCCGCCCGACAGGATGTCGGTGAAGCGGCTGAAGCGAACGAACGAGTGAATTTTGGCGCTCAACGTGTAATCAAGGCGCACATCCCATTGATTGCTGTTGAAACCGCCGCTACCGCTGCCGGAATAGTTGTTCTTGAGACCGCCCAACGTACCGAAATCGTTGGGAGCATAGGGTTGCAGCAGCTTCAACAGAGCTAGAGACTGGGGCGAAAGCTGGGCCGTGGGGATGACGTTGTTGGCGTACGCTGCGTTCGGCGCCGGCGAGCTGGTGGCGTTCGGCTGGTAGATGATCTGGTTGGGGCTGGTGGCGAAGTTCCCGAGCGCTCCGTTGGCGTACTCATTGAAGTCGCAGCCCGGTATCCCGGACTGGGATACTGCCTGGCCAAGGCAAGTGGCGATCAAATGGGATGTGGGCACGGTCTGGACGTCGGCGATACCTGTCTTCTGCCGCGTCCCCTGGTAGTCGCCGAAGAAGAAAGCTTTATCTTTCTTGATCGGACCGCCAATGGAACCGCCAAATTGATTGCGCAAGCCGGACGGAAACGGATTGGTGGGAGTGAGGGTACTCCGAGACTGGGTGAACGGGTCCGTGGCCAGGTTGGCGTTACTCTCCCGGTAATCGAAAGCACTGCCGTGGATGGCATTGGTGCCGGACTTGGTTTGCGCGGTCACCACAGCCGATACGGCCTTGCCGAACTCGGCGTCGTAGTTCTGGGTGGCGATCTTGGTCTCGGAGAGCGAATCCGCGTTGGGATTGATCACGATGATTCCCAGAATGGGATCTTCATTGTCAGTGCCATCCAGCGCGTAGGCGACACCGGCGAACGACTGGCCGTCGATCTCGATCTGTTTGGAGCCCTGCGGATCTTCATCGGCGGCGTGCGACCAACCCAGCAACTGAGCGCCGGGCAGCAGAAGCTCGAGGTTGGTGAAATTACGGTCCGGGATGGGCAAATCCACGATCTGCTGTCCGGTAAATTCCGTCGACACATCGGCGCGGTCGGTCTTGAGCAGCGGTACCTGATCCGCATTGACCTCCACCGTCTGGCCGGTATCGCCTACCTGCAGGGCTGCCGTGACCTTGACCGATTGGTCGGCAAACACCTGGATGTCCGTCTGCTCGAAGGTCTTGAATCCTTTCAGCTCCACCTTGACCGAGTAGCTGTCCGGGATCAGGTGATCGTTGGTGAATTCTCCACTGCTGTTGCTCTGCAGCGTGACACTGGTGCCCTTAGCCACATCGGTGATGGTGACCGTCGCGCCCGGCACAGAGGCGCCCGTGGCGTCTGTGACGGTTCCGAAGATGTTTCCATAGACCGCTTGTGCGGCGGCGCTCCCGGGCAGCAAGCCGGCGATCGCGAGTACGGACACCATCGAGCAGGCAACACCGATCTTTTGGATCAACCTCATACAAGCCTCCAAAGCTCATAGCGTGCTCTGGCCAAGCAGCACGTTCAACATGAGTGGTTCTCAATGCTTGATAACTGTCTCTTTTTGTAACCGCGCAACCTTATGGCAAGCCGGCACGACTTGTCAAGGCCTTCAGGGTTACCTTTGGAGCACTGCCGGAGCCCTGACCTGTGATGACAGCGCTCACGCCTTGAACAATACCGTTTCGGGAATCCAGTACCGTTCGGTAGCGTGAGACATACATCGGCTTTCGCCTACGCTCTCCCGCGGCGGAATCGCGGGGCCGCAGGGACGACAGTGGGCTTGATGTGGATGATGCGAGTGCACCTCTCGCGGCCCGAGGAGATGCTCCGCTCAGCGCAAGACAGCTGCATTCCGCAGTCGTCTTCTGAAACGGCACTCCTGGAATTCGCCCGCTCCACAGCTTCAGGTAATTTGCTCCAGGAGCACGTCCACCCGCGTGCATTGCTTGACCTGCAGGCGCTTCTTTATACTCGGAATCCTGTCCCCGGGAGTGTCGGAGGGCGCCTGCGCGTCAGCGGCCGCAAGGAGCGTATTTCCTCCAGGTTTCGGCCTAAGTCGATAAAGACCCAGGCTTATAGAACAGGAGAGGCGACGCGATGAGGGGTGAGGAAGACCGATGAAGTGGACGCGCCGAAGTGTGCTGAGATTCCCCGAGCGTAACGGTCTTCCGGACATCGCGAAGACCAACGTCGCCGGCGATAGCGATTCGGTTTATCAGAACCTCGCCGTTCAGGAACGTGGCAAGGTGCTCCAGACCAAGAGCATGGGCCCGGCAGCCTCGGCTTTGGCTTCCGCGGCGCATCCGGCACACGATGATGCGCCGCGAGTGAAATGACGCGGGCCCGGTACTGCCTGCTGGCCTTTGTTTTCCGCTGTTGCGCGGGACTGCCGGCGCAGACCGCGCCTCATCCTGACCTACCCGCCAGCGCGTTGCCCTACCCGGCCAGGGCGTTGCCCTACCCGGCCAGGGCCGCGCCCTACCCGGCCAGCAACATGCACGCGG
>CAXUIM010000040.1:10656-19829 GCA_964250885.1 uncultured Acidobacteriaceae bacterium
GCGTTGCCCTACCCGGCCAGGGCCGCGCCCTACCCGGCCAGCAACATGCACGCGGGCCCGGCGTGGTTCGTCGACGTCGCGGCCAAAGCCGGCCTGACGGTGCGCAACATCAATGGCAGCGACGACAACAAACAATACATCATCGAGACCAGTGGATCGGGCGTAGCCATTCTCGACTACGACAACGACGGCTGGCCCGACATCTTCCTGGTCAACGGCGAGCCTCTGCCCGGCGCCAAAGCCACGCCCGGTCAGCCACCCCCGACAAGTCATCTGCTGCACAACAACCACGACGGCACGTTCACCGACGTAACCCGCGAGGCCGGCTTGACCGCAACCGGCTGGGGACAGGGCGTGTGCGTGGGCGACTACGACAATGATGGCTACCCTGACCTGTTCATCACCGGGTATGGGAAGAACCGCCTCTACCATAACCAGGGAAATGGCCATTTTCGCGATGTCTCAGAGAGTGCGGGAGTCGCGGGAACGGGGTTGGAGTGGGGTACCGGCTGCGCCTTCGTCGATTACGACCGTGACGGCAAGCTGGACATCGCCATCGCCAATTACGTGCACTTCGATCTCGCCAAAGTGCCCAAGCCCGGCCAGGAGGCCGGCTGCACGTGGAAAGGGGCGCCGGTGATGTGCGGGCCGCGCGGTCTGCCCTCCGCCCCCAACATCCTGTACCACAACCTCGGCGACGGTCACTTCGAAGACGTCAGCAAGGCCAGCGGCTTTGAGAAGACGCCCGGGCACTACTGCTTCAGCGTGACGACACTCGATTACAACGAGGACGGCTGGCCGGATATCTACATGGCCTGCGACTCCACACCGGCCATCCTGTACCGCAACAATCATGACGGCACGTTTACCGATGTGGCGGCGGAGATGGGCGTGGCTTTCAACGAGGATGGCCGGGAGCAGGCGGGCATGGGTTCCACCGCGGCCGACTACGACGGCGACGGTCATCTCGACCTGTTCAAGACCAACTTTTCCGACGATACCTCGACGCTGTATCACGCCAACGGCGATGGCAGCTTCACCGATGTGACGGCAGAAGCAGGCCTGGCGCGGAACACCGACGCGCTGGGCTGGGGCGCCATGTTCGCCGACGTGGACAACGATGGATATCCCGACCTGCTGGTCGTCAACGGCCACGTCTATCCGGACGTCGATGCGGAGCACCTGGGAGCCACCTTCAAGGAGCCCCGCTTTCTCTACTTCAACCTGGGAAACGGTCACTTCCAGGACATCTCAAAGAGCGCCGGCCCCGGCCTCGCCGAGCCCCTCGCCGGACGCGGGCTGGCCGTCGCCGATCTCTGGAATGACGGCCGGCTGGAGGCTGTGGTGAACAATCTGAGCGATCTGCCGCTGCTGCTGGTCAACGAGGCGGAGAACAAGAATCACTGGCTGGGGCTACGGCTGTGGGGGACGCGCTCCAACCGTGAGGCCATCGGGGCCCGGGTGACGCTGCGCGGGACACAGACGGGCCAGGAGCGGGTCTGGGTGGACGAGGTACGCTCCGGGTCCAGCTACTCCAGTTCCAGCGACCTGCGCCTGCACTTCGGTCTGGGAGCGCACCCGAAGCTGGTCTCCATGGAGGTGCGCTGGCCCGCAGGGGAGACGGAACGATTCGCCGCACCGGCGGTGCTCGACCGATCTCTGACTCTTACGGAAGGCCAAGGGCAGCCCGTGCCCCCCGCACCCGTCCCGGCAAAATAGCCAAGAGCCTTTCTGCTGTCGTAACAAGCGAAGCCTCAGCGGCCTCTTAAGAGCAGTGTTGCTGTGATTGAGCCCGATGCGAAATGTGCGAGTGCCGTTTGCCTCTTGAGGCAATACGGCGTTGAGACCTGAAGCCCCGGGGTACATCTACAGCAATACTGGCCTACGGCCCGGGCGCGGCGGGAGGAGAGGCGGGTGCGGCCGGGGAAGGAGCGGGAGCGGCCGTCCAGGTTTTGGCGCGGAGGAAGACCACCAGATTCTCGACCTGGGCGTCATCCAGGCTGCTGCCGAATGCCGGCATCGACTTTCCGCCGGCGATGATTTGATGCTTGACCTGGGCCGCGGATAAGCGGCGGCGGACGTCGCGCAGGCGAGGACCAAGATCGGTTCCCTCGCCGGCGGGTCCGTGGCAATGAGTGCAGCCCCGCGTGGCGAATAGATCGGCTCCTTCGAGCTTCTCATCGGCATGCGCGGAGGCCGGCTGGGAGGAGGGCAAAGCGATGACCGGACCAGCGATCAGGCAGGCCAGGCTCAACAGCGACAGGGCAGAATACCGAGGTCTGAAAGCGCGCCATCTCATGCTGATTCAAGCATCGCACGCGAGATGCCGGGATCGGATCGGGGTGGTCGCTGGCGTGTGCCGCTGGGCGTTCGGCTGGCGGTGCGGTGTATTCTTTCCAAGACGGGCTGAGGGGAGTTCTCCGGAGCTGTCATAACAAATCTTCGACAATTGTTCAGCTGCGGTGCTATTGTCGGCCACGAGCTCGAAGTCCCCCATTCACAATCTCAGGAGATGTCATGTTCGACCGGATCAAATCCCTTGCCGTCGCACTTGGCCTCGGCGCTGCTACATTGCTGTCCGTCCCGGCCACGGCGCAGACCGGCGACGTGGCCGCGGACCTGGCCGCGGCGGCCAAGCCCAGCATGGACCAGACATGGTGGAAGCACGCGGTGGTCTATGAGATCTATCCGCGCAGCTTCCAGGATTCGAACGGCGACGGCATTGGCGACCTGAACGGGATTACACAGCGGCTGGATTACCTGCAATGGCTGGGCGTGGACGCCATCTGGATTGCACCGATGTATCCGTCCCCGCAGGTCGACTTCGGCTATGACATCTCCGACTACGAGGCCGTGGACCCGCAATACGGCACCATGGCGGATTTCGATCGTCTCGAGGCCGCGGCGCAGCAGCACCACATCCGCATCATCCTGGACATGGTGCTGAATCACACCTCCGACAAGGACCAGTGGTTCATTGATTCGGCGAGCTCGCGCAATAACCCGAAGGCCGACTGGTACGTCTGGAATGACGGTATTCCGGCCGATTCACCCGGTGTGACGGAGTTTCAGCGCCGTTACAAGCAGGAGGGGCGAGCGGGCAAGGTGGTCCCGCCGAACAACTGGGTCTCCGGCTTCGGAGGTTCTGCGTGGGAGTGGGTTCAGGCCCGGCAGCAGTATTACTATCACGAGTTCTATAAGCAGCAACCGGATCTGAACTGGCGAAATCCCGCGGTGGAGAAGGCCATGTTCGGCGTGATGCAGTTCTGGCTGGACCGCGGTGTCGCCGGCTTCCGCCTGGATGCGATTCCCAACCTGTTTGAAGACCCGAAGCTTCGCAACAATCCTTTGCTGGCGGGAACGGACCCGTACGGAGATCCCCGGGTGGGCGATCTGTACACCAACAACCTGCCTGAGGTCCACGACGTAATTCGTCGCATGCGCGCCATGGTGAACAAATATCCGGGCAACCGCGTTCTGATCGGCGAAACCTATCTGCCCAATACCGCCGAACTCGACCAGTGGTACGGCGGCGCCGCGCAGAACGAGTTGCAGCTTCCCATGGATATGCTGGTCGGTTTCGGGGCCAAGGGAAACCTGAGCGCGCCCTACTTCCGGCGCTACGTCACGGAAGTTGAAAGCCAGATTCACGGCTCCCAGCCGCTGCTGGTCTTCGACAATCATGATAATCCGCGGTCCATCACGCGGTTCGGCGATGGTGTGCACGATGTTGCGATCGCGAAGGTGATTGCCACGATCCTCTTCACGACCCGTGCCACCGCCCTCACCTACTATGGCGCCGCAATCGGAGAGCCCACGACGCCGCCCACGCGCAAGGAGGACGTCAAGGACCCGATCGGGATTGCGGGTTGGCCCAAGGAGAAGGGACGCGACGGCGAACGCACGCCCATGCAGTGGACTCCCGGGCCACAGGCCGGCTTCTCCACAGACCCGCACACCTGGTTACCGGTCGCGGCGGACTACAAGACGGTCAACGTAGAGACGGAACGTGCCGAGCCCGACTCGCTGCTGAACTGGTACAGGAAACTCATTGATCTGCGGCGTTCCAATCCGGCTCTGCACAATGGCGGCATCGTGATGCTGAATCGCGATGACAAAGATGTGCTGGCTTACGTGCGGACAGCGCCGGCGGGCCAGGCGCCCGTGATTGTCGCGATGAACATGAGTGGGCAGCCCAAGACGGTCTCGCTGGATGCAACATCTGCTGGGGTAAGTGGGACGCATGTGCACACTCTGGCAGCAACCGACTCCTCTTTACAGCAGATAACTTCACTCAACTCCGTAACGCTGCCACCCTATTCCGGCTGGGTCGCCTCGGCGCAATAGCTGACGCGAACGCGTACGATTGATACCGAGGCTCCGGGTCCACACCTGGCCCACCGTTCCGGAGTGATTCGGGCGAGGAGGATGAAACGGCGCGACGAGGTGATCGGATGACGCAATCGGTAGCAAAGAGCGATACAACCGTGGCGGCAGAGCCGACAACTCTGCATCGCAGCATCTACCAGGAACTCGTGCGAGAGCTGGACGAAGGTTTGTACAGACCGGGCGACCGGATGCCCAGTGAGGCCATGCTCTGTGAGCGCTTCGGCGCCTCCCGGATTACAGTCGCGAAAGCAATTCAGGCACTCCAGCGCGAAGGCCTCGTGACCCGGCGAGCCGGCTCCGGCACTTATGTTCAACAACCCAAAGCGGCCGGTAACTACCAGTTCGGCCTGCTCATTCCGCAACTCGGTTCTACAGAGATCTTTGAGCCGATCTGCCAGGGCATCATGCGCGCGCCGCTGGCCAAATCGAACGTTCTTCTGTGGGGCCACGGCTCGGGCCCGAGCGAACCGGAGAACCCGGGCGAGGCGGCCGAACAGCTTTGCCGTCAGTTCATCGAGCAGAAGGTTTCAGGGGTCTTCTTCGCTCCGCTGGAGTACACAGCAGATCGCGAAGCCGCAAATCGCCGCATTGTGGACCTCCTCGCGAAGGCAAGGATTCCAGTCGTGCTGCTGGACCGCTGCCTCGAGAACTATCCCAAGCGGTCTAACCTGGATGTAGTGGGTATCGACAACCACCGCGCCGGTTTTGTCGTGACACGTCATCTATGGGACCAGGGCGCGCGGCGACTCATCTTCGTGGCCCACAAGCGCTCGGCGTCCACCATCATTGAGCGGATCGCTGGATACCAGTTCGCCGTAAGCGAGGTTCAACCCGGCACGGCGGGTCGCGTCCTGCTGGGTGACGTGAACGATCCCAACTTTGTTCGCCGCCTGCTGAAGGACGAGCGGCCCGACGGCGTTGTATGCGGCAACGATTTGACCGCCGCCCGGCTCATGCGTTCCCTGCTGGATCTTGGAGCCAATATTCCCAGGGGCATCCGCATTGTCGGGTTCGACGACGTCAACTACTCGCAATACCTTCCCGTGCCGCTCACCACGGTACGGCAGGATTGCTCGGAGATCGGCCGGGCGGCCCTTTCGCTGATGCTCGCGCGCCTGCGTGACCCGAAACGCAAAGCCTGGGATGTTCGCGTGCCCTTCGAGTTGGTGATTCGACAGTCCTGTGGTTCGAAGCTGCCACCGGCCGAGAAGTCGTAGAGCCTTTCTCCTGCTGCTGTGCAGCGGATCAGGCTGCCTCGCGCTTCCATCGTGTGCCTGGTCCGCGGGCCGAATCCGGTCCCGGGCCGGTCCCCGGTGGAAACCGTGGACGAGGTCTGTATCACTGCAGTCTGGAGTAGATCGCTGCCAACATTTCCTTCGGCGTGCTCCGGAACGACTGCCGCGCCCGAGCTGCCCAATCATCCGCCTTAATGCAGGTGATCAGTGCCGAGGGTCATCCCAGCCGGGCGCGGGCTATCGCGAGATTACCCGTTGTACCGCCCGATCGCGGGCCCGTCGGCAGCACATCTCACAGAAGATCCCCAACAGCAACGATGCGCCTCCTCCCTGGCTCGATTCTGTGCGCCATCCGTTGCTCCTGGCGGAAGCGAGGCCGGGCCGATTGCTCCGCGCACGTTACTTTGTAGCTGAACCGTTATAGGCGATGATATGGTTTCTCTGCGCAATCTGTAGATTCATTCCTGGAGCCGAACGCCCTGAGAACTCAACAACGAAGCGCCGTTCTGCTGCTGGTGAAGAGCGCCCTGACCGGCGCTCTGGGCGGCCTGCTGTTTGGGTTCGACACAGCGGTCATTGCGGGAGCAACCCATCCGCTGGTACAGCAGTTTGGGCTCTCCGCCAACCAGCTTGGCTTTACCGTCTCGATCGCACTTTGGGGAACGGTGGTCGGCGCGATCGGCAGCGGTTCGCTCGGCCAACGCATCGGCAGTCGTGCCGCACTCCGCCTGATGGGCGTGCTCTACCTGCTTTCGGCCATAGGCTGCGCCCTGGCGCCCAGTTGGGAATTTTTTCTGTTGGCGCGCCTGATCGGCGGCCTGGGCATCGGAGGCTCCTCCGTATTGGGACCGGTGTACATTGCCGAGCTCGCTCCCGCGAAGTGGCGCGGCCGGCTCGTCGGCCTGTTTCAAATCAATATCGTCATCGGCATTCTGCTGGCCTACCTGTCCAATTTCATCGTGGCGCAATTCGTGCACACGGTGGCCATCTGGCGCTGGGAGTTCGGTGTGGCCATCCTGCCCGCGCTGCTCTTCCTTGTCCTGCTGCTCAGCGTGCCGCATAGCTCTCGCTGGCTGGTCAGCCAGAACCGCATCGACGAGGCCATGGTGATCCTGGCGCGCATGGGATCACCCGATTCGCGCAGCGAGGTAGACGCGATCGCGTTGTCGCTGCGGGAGGAAGGCGGCGCCGCGCGGAGTACTCTCTTTTCACGGCGATATAGGCTGCCCATCTTCCTCGCGATCACCATCGGACTTTTCAACCAGCTTACCGGGATCAACGCGATCCTTTATTACCTGAACGATATCTTCGCCAGCGCCGGGTTCAGCAACGTTTCGGCCAACGTGCAGGCCGTGGTCATCGGTGCGGCCAATCTGCTGGCAACGCTGCTGGGCATCTCCATCATTGACAAGCTGGGCCGTAAGACGCTGCTGCTGATCGGCGCGGCGGGTTGCTCCGCCTGTCTGGCTGGAGTCTCGCTGCTGTTCGGCCGCTCCGAGCACCTGGCCCTGCTGCTGCCGCTTCTGGTGGCTTTCATCATCTTCTTCGCCCTCTCTCAGGGCGCCGTAATCTGGGTTTACATCAGCGAGGTCTTCCCCACCAACGTTCGCTCCAAAGGGCAGAGCCTTGGCTGCTCCGCGCACTGGATCATGAACGCGCTGATCGCCCAGGCCTTCCCCATCCTGGCCAAGAGCTCCAAGGCCGCACCCTTTGTCTTCTTTACCGCGATGACCGTAGTGCAGTTTTTTGTGGTGCTGTTCGTCTATCCCGAGACGAAAGGCTACTCTCTTGAGGCGATGCAACAGCACCTCGGGCATTGACCACTGCTCCTATGCCGCATCCGCGCCAACTCGCACTCCTATTCTGGCTAGCTGCCGCGTTTATGCTGCAGACGCCTGGTCATGCCCAAGCGCCCACCCCGTCTTTGCAGCCCATCGACCGTTTCCCGTTTAGCGACGATGCGCTGACGATTCGGCAGCCGGCTCTGCCCAATCATCCATTTACCGTCACCGGCCGGAGCGGCGCGATCCTGGGTATGCAGGATGGCACCGTGGAGCTTTGGCAGCTGCCGGTGAAGTTCTTCAGTGGCCTTCATCTCAGGGCTGAAGTCGAGGGCTACTCCGTTCCCATTGAACTGAATCCGCTGGCCGCGGAAATTGAGGTCAGCCCCGACCACACGACGCTGGTGTACTCGCATGCCGCGATCACCGTACGGCAACACATGTTTGTGCCCGCGGGCCAGGGCAATGAGGGGCTTGGCGGCATCATCGTATTCGAGATCGAGGCGATCCGTCCGGCGACCCTGACCATCTCTCTTGACCCGGCAATGGTGCGCGAATGGCCCGCACCGCAGTGGGGCCAGCCCTCCTGGGGCTGGCGGCCTCTCGGTTCGGGCGGCGCCTTTGTGCTCTCAACCGATAATCCCCACCTCTTCGGCATGATCGGGATGGCCAACGCCACGCCCGGCGTGGTCTCTCCATATCAAGAGCGGCCCCACACCGTGCCGCTGGAATTTCGTCTTCACTTCGATCCCGCTCGTGATGCCCATCACCTGTTCCCCCTCCTGTGTGAGGCGGCCAAGCCGGACGAAAGCAACAATGAACAGGGACTCCAGGCAATGCAGGCCCGTCTGCTCGCGACCTCGGCGGCGATCCCGACCATCTATGCGCGCACCCAGGCGTACTATGCGCATTTTTTTGACACGCGCACAGTGGCGCACACGCCCGACCCCCACTTCGATGCGGCACTCCGCTGGGCAGAGCTCGCTATCGACAAGGCGCAGGCCACAACCACCGGCGGTGAAACAGGGTTGGTTGCGGGCTGGTATCCCTCCTTCGACTCTGCCCGTCCCGGCTTCGGCTGGTTCTTCGGCCGGGACACGCTGTGGTCTCTGTATGCCATCGACAGCTACGGCGACGATGCGCTCGCCCGGCGTGCGCTCGAGTTCCTCATACGCAGGCAGCGTGCCGACGGCAAGATGATGCACGAGTATTCGCAGACCGCGGCCATGCTAACCGGCGATATGGCCTGGAGCCAGTTGCCCTACGAATACGCCGCGGCCGATGCCACTCCGCTGTTTTTGATGGCGATGCAGGATTACGTGCGGGCTACAGGAGACCTCGACTTCCTGCGGGCGCACTGGAATGCAGTCGAACTCGCCTACCGCTTCGAACGCACCCACGCGAATGCCGCTGGAGTCTATGACAACTCGCAGGGCACAGGTTGGGTCGAAAGCTGGCCCCCGATGTTGCCGCATCAGGAACTGTACCTCGCCGCCCTGGACCGCGACGCCAATGGCGCCATGGCGCAGCTTGCCCAGTGGACCGGCCACGGGCAGTTGCAAGCAGAGGCCATGGAGACGGAAGGCAGACTGGCTGTCAGCGTAGCGGCGTATCGTCTTCCCGACGGATTGTTCGCTTTCAGCAAAAACGAGGACGGCGCCTACGACTCCACCCTGACCGTGTATCCATCGGTTGCGCTCTGGGGCTCCGCCAAGGGTCTACCGGACGCTCACCCGATGCTGCAGGCCTGGGCCTCGCATGTCTTCGA
>CAXUIM010000041.1:0-12748 GCA_964250885.1 uncultured Acidobacteriaceae bacterium
CTTGCTGGGTTACCGGATGCCATCGCGACTGAATCCAGACCTGCCTGTCCTCGAAATCCAGACCCTTTGCGGCCAGGTGGAGGATTTCTTGAATCAGCAGGCGATCACGGCTCAGTTGACCTCCCTGTTCGGGCCCTGGTCCCTGATCCTGGCGGCAATCGGTCTTTATGGACTGACTGAACCCCGTCAGCCCACGTCTGGAGCATTCTTGCTTTTACTGTGAACTGGAATCAGGCGTGCAGTGTCGTTTTTTTTCGGGGAAAAACGACGTTGAGGTCGGCGGCTTCGGTCTACACCTAAAGCAAAAATGCTCTAAACAGGTCTTGCTCGCGCGGTTTCGCTGGCGGGCACGATCGAGGTGTAGCAATCAGAGCCGGCCGAAGCTGGGTCTCGCGGACGTCAGGTGTCCGGTGATGGACACGGGTTTCCGAATACGAACACCAACAGCAGCTCCAAGAACCGGCTGGCCCCGAAACTGCCCTGATTGAGCCTAGTTGACGGTTCCGGACAATGGAACATCATGTGCAGTGTATGCGGCTATCTTCTTTTGGGAGGTCTGCCTTGGAGCGCACGCTTGGTTATTTCCGGTTCGGCTTCCGCCAGCTTCGAAAGGATCTTTCCTTTACGCTCACCGCCGTTCTGACCCTGGCCTTGGGAATCGGCTCGACCACAGCCATCTTCAGCCTGGTGGAAACTGTGCTGCTAAAACCGTTGCCATTCCCGCATTCGGATTCTCTTGTTTGGATCACCCAGGAAGATCATTCGCTCGGCGCGGTGGTACCGGAATCCCTCAGCTACCCGGACTTCTTCGACTGGCGGGCGCAAAACCATACGTTAGCCGGGCTCGCCTCCTGGAAAAACGCCGATCTGACGCTCACGGGCGTCGGTCCGGCGCAGCAGCTCAACGGCCAGGTTGTTTCGTCGAACTTGTTTGGCGTGCTCGGAGTTACGCCTGCCTTGGGACGCAATTTCCGTTCGGAGGAGGAGCGCGCCGGAAACCGCGCGGTCCTCCTCAGCCATGCACTGTGGCAGTCACGCTTTGGCGCAGACCCACGGATTGTCGGTCGCGCCATCACTCTCAGCGGCGAGTCGTATACGGTCGCAGGCGTTATGCCAAAGCACTTTGAATTTCCCATTGGCTCGACAGCAACCGACATTTGGACCTCGATCGCCCCGCAGGCGGAGGGAGATGATCCCGCGACCACAGGGCGCGGCGACGATTCGCTCCAGGTGATCGGTCGGCTCAGATCGGGCGTGAGCGTAGAACAGGCCCGGGCGGAACTGAGCGTGATCGCACGCAACCTCGCCGCCCGCTATCCCGATTCCAATAAGTGGTACACGACAGCCGCTGTAACCCCGGAACTCAGGGAGATGGTCGGGGACACGCGTCCCGCGCTTGAGGTCCTGCTCGGTGCCGTCCTTCTGGTGCTGCTGATTGCCTGCGTGAACGTGGCCGGATTGTTACTGGCCCGCGGTACCAGGCGCAGCGCCGAGATCGCGCTGCGCGGAGCCTTGGGCGCCAGTCGCGCGGAGATCGTACGCCAGCTGCTCGCAGAGTCGCTTCTCCTCGCTCTGATGGGCGGTGTCACCGGTGTGGCTTTAGCCAGTTTGCTTCTTAACGCTGTTGTTGCTTTTGTGCCCGCGGCCGTGCCGCGTCTCACCGAAGTCTCACTCAACATTCCGGTACTTGGCTTCGCGGCCGGAGTCTCTCTTCTTACCGCTCTTCTGTTTGGTGTCCTGCCAGCTTGGCGCGCATCGCAGTCCCAGCCGGCACTCGCTCTCAGCGCTGGAACGCGCACCATAGTTGGTGTACGCGCGCGGCACGGCTTGCACAGTTGGCTGGTCGTCGGCGAGACCGCTCTCGGTCTCGTACTGCTGGTCGGCGCCGGCCTGCTGCTTCGGACCTTCTCTGCCGTCCTGCACGCGAACCCTGGTTTTGACCCACAGGGTGTACTCACGGCGCGCTTCAGCATGCCCGAGCATCGCTATAACCACGATCAAAAGATCCAGTTTGTCGAGCAGATGCTGGGCCGGCTTGCTTTGCTTCCCGGAGTCACGTCCGTTTCGGCTGGCTGGCCCCTGCCCATGTCCGCGAACCTCGCGAGCATATCGTTCACGGTTCAGGGGCATCCGGTCGCGGCGGCGGATCACCCCAGCGAGGCAATCGGTGTAACGCTGCCCGGGTACTTCTCGACGCTGCACATTCCGCTGCTCAAGGGCCGCGACTTCACATCGCGAGACACGGCGCAGAGTGTCCCCGTCGCCATCGTCAGCCAGGCATTCGCCGAAAAATACTTCCCCGGCGTGAACCCTCTCGGCGGTACCCTGCGCGCGGATGAGGGGGATGGCGTTGTGGGCAGCGGAGTTCCACGGGAGATCGTGGGCATTGTCGGCGATGTAAAGCAACAAGGTCTGAGGGTGGATGCAGTGCCGGAATATTTCGTTCCCTGGATGCAGGCGGTCATTACCAATCCGTATCTATGTCTCGGGACACCTGGCAACCCAGCGGCGCTGGAGAAGGCAGTCCGGGCGACTGTCGCGAGCATGGATCCCAACATGCCACTCTATCGTGTTCGTCCGCTGCAAGATTACGTTCAGCGATCCGCGGCGCAATCGCGCTTCCAAGCCTTGATATTGAGCGGCTTCGCCGCGATGGCATTGCTGCTGGCAGCGGTCGGCCTGTATGGAGTGCTCTCGTACATCGTGCAGCAGCGGAGTTTGGAACTGGCCCTCCGGCTTGCGGTGGGAGCCCAGCGTGGCGATATCCTGCGGCTGATCGTGCGCCGTGGCGTGCTACTCGCTCTCGCGGGAGAGATGGCAGGACTGGTCGTCGCGGTCGGCGCGACCCGTTTCCTGACGGCTTTGCTGTATCGAGTGAAGCCCCTCGATCTGCTTACCTTCAGTTGTGTGTCGCTCCTCTTGCTCTTCGTGGCGCTGCTCGCAACATTCGCACCTGCGTATCGTGCATCTCGGAGCGACCCGATGACCATACTGCGCGCGCAATGAGGCAGACTGTCCGAGTTTGGGACGCAGAAGGCAGTGACCTCATTTCTCAGTGACGTTCACGAAGCTTCTCAGTGACGTTCACGCGGCGCCAAGAGCTTTACCCCGGCTTGCCGCGGACCGTCCTGATGGCACGGGAGTGCTGGCGGGCACGATCCAGCCGGCGAATCGTCCGCCAAAGTGCAAGCCACGCTCCCGCGAGCGGCATCGGCCAGGTCAGAATGGGCCAGGCGCAGATCCAGAACATCGCGAAGCGGCCGTAGATCGGGCGCATCTGCCGGACCGGGTCGCGCAAAATGGTGTGCGCGGGATTGCGGCGCATGCCATACCAGTTGGTTACAAACCAGGAATAGAGCTGGTCGCGCAGAACCGCCTCGTGCAGACGCGATCCGGGCAGCAGATGGCGGTCCGCCGCTGCCGACCAGTTCACACCGAAGACGCGCGCCAGGTCGAACATCCGCCGGGGCTCCAGCTCGCACACCGAGTAGAGACCACGTTCGATCACCAGGCCCCGGCGCATCCGCCCCAGCGCGGTGAAGGTCCAGCCCATCTGCAGAAGCTGCGTCCCGAAGCCTTCGCGGAAGTCCGGGTGCGGCTCGCGCTCGACCGTGTCCTTGTTGACGATCACCGCGGAGATCAGGACCAGGTCGCCGCGCAGACCCACGGCGCGGACAAAGGCCGCCGGATCCGTGAACTCATAGGCGGCCGGCTGAGGGTTGGCCAGGCGGCGCTCGTTCGGCTCGTGCCGGAAGCCGAAGGGTTGCAGATAGATGAGGTCGTAGTCCTGCTTGCGAAGCAGGCCGAGAATGCAGCTCAGCGCATTCGGGAAGAGTACATCGTCGTCGCCGAAGATCCAGACGAAGCGGCCGGCCGCCTGTTCGTAACAACGCAGGAAGTTGGGATCGGCGTCGAGATTTTCGGCATTGCGCAGATAGCGGCAGCGCAGGCCCTCTGTCTGGAACTGCCGCACCACCTCGGCCGTGCCGTCGGTCGATGCGTTGTCGGAGATCAGCAGCTCGACTTGAGGAAACTGGGCCAGCTGCGGAGCCAGATTGCGCAGCAGCAGCGCCAGATTGGCGGCGCGATTGTAGGTCGGGATCGCGAGCGTCAGCAGCGGCCGGGCGGAATCCGGCGAGGAAGCGTCAGGCTGCATGCCAGATTCCCCGCCACTTGAAGAATGTATAGGAGCCCAGGCCCAGGCCCAGCACGATGGCCGTGGCAAACTGGCCGGAAGTCATTCCGATGGCGCCGAACCGGCGTCCCAGAAAATAGGTAGACAACGTGAGGAAGATGGCGCCGAGAATCGAGTTCAGCAGGAACTTTTCCTGCTTGTGAGCTCGCAGATAGAGCGCCATCGAGCTAACCACCTGATTGATGTTCATGGAGATGAGCAGAAGTCCAAACGGCAGCGGCGGCAGAAGCCGCTGCGCGAACGGGACATGGTGCCGCGTGAGCCATACCGTGGCGGTCCAGACCACGATTGAACCCAGGCCGCAGAGCGCCAGACTCTGTGCGACCGAGCGAAAGAAAACCCGGTCAAGCACGGCGTACTCGCGGCGGGCGATCATCGCGCCGAAGGGAGCTGCCTTGGTGTTGATCCAGGCGATGGCGATCGAGGCAATCGCGTTCGACAGGTTCAGCGACATGCCCATGCGCCCGGCGGCGGCCGGGCCCCAGTAGCGGAAGAGAATGGGATTGAAGAGCTGAAAGATGAAGAAGCCACAGGCATAGCTCACCGCAATCCGCCACTGGAAGGGCCACACCTCGCTCCACCAGTCGATGGCATGCTGGCCGACGGGATGACGCAGCAGGCCCAGCAGCATGCGCCGGCGCCGGGAGATCCAGATCAACCCCGCGATGGCCTGACCGGTGATGAGCAGTGCCGGAGCGAACAGGCCGTGGTGCAGCAGCAGAGCCATCCAGGCAAGCGTGCTGCCCGTGATGGACTGCGACAGCCGCGTTCGCGCGACGCGTGCGACATAGCCGCACCCTTCCAGGAATGAGAACACCGGATCGATCTGGAAAGTAATGCTGGAGGCCAGCACCACCGCAATCCAGGGCAGCCGCCAGTGAATTGAGCCATGCAAGCCAGAGGCGGCGAAGAAATGCCAGCCTGCCGGGATCAGCAGGGCCGCCATCAGCAGGGCGGCTACGGTATACCACTTCAGTGATTTGCGCAGGATCGAAGCCAGGCGGGCATGAGCGGCGGCTGGACCCTCGACCAGGCCGCCGGCATCGATATTCAGATGCGCGGCTTCATGCGTGGCCATCTGCAGGATAACCACAGAGAAGCCCAGCTCAAAGATGATCTGAAGCGCAACCAGTGAACCGAAGGTGTAGTAGTACCCCTGCTCTGCCGGGGAGAGCATTCGCGCGATCAGGGCGACCGTCACGAGCCCCGCGCAGCCGGCCCAGCCGCGAGCAAGAACCGTGTAGCCTATGGCCCGATCGATGCCGACGAAGTCAAGAAGCCTGCGGAGCGGCGAAGAAGGTGGATTCGACTTCGAAGATTCTATGAGATCCATGAACGGGGTTGGGGAGGCCGAATCAAAAGCATGATTCCTTTCACCAGGCCCAGCTCGAAGTTGAAGAGTACCCTTTTTCGTGAGGAAAAATGGCGTTGATTCTCTCCGCTCTGGATGCACCTGCAGAAGTCATGCTGTAGCCCGCTGTCGCTCCGACTATACCATTCTGCAACAAGCAATAACGCCCCGCGGACAGGAGCGTCCGCGGGGCGGTTCAGCTGTTGCGTTACCGATGCCCGCCTCCCCGTTCGTGGCCCATGCCATCGCGCATGGCACTCCCGTGGAAACTACGGAAATTGTCCGCGGGCGCATGGTAAGCCCCGTGATTCGGGTATGCACCGTGGTACCCGAAGTGCGGATCGAAGGCGTGATTGACGTGTCCGTAGAAACCATGCGGGCCGTGAAACCACGGACCGGCCCCAATGAAGACTCCGCCGTTGAACCACTCCGGGCCGTAGTACCCGTATGGAGCGCAGTTATAGGGCGAGAAATCGTAGTATCCGTACGGGCACACCGGAGCAGCTCCGATAGCGACGCCGAAGCCTACCTGCGCCTGCGACTGAGGTGCGGAAACAGAGAAGAACACGGCTGCAATTGCTGCGAAAAAGACGTACTTGAGTCCGCGCATGAAAAAGACCTCGACACCTTGAATGAACTTTCGTCTAGGGCGAACAAACGTTGGCCTGGGGCTAGGAGCTTGTTGAAAAAGCACCTCGGATGTGCGCGAGGCAAGTACGAAACCCGCAATTAAAGCGGGTTTCGCGAAGCTAGCGAAGCCACAAAAGCCGATTTTCAACAAGCCCCTAGAGCCCCTGACAGGTTCCAGCCGTGCTCTTCAATCTGACAACACGTGGCAGATAGAGGAACCCAGAGCTATCTCGGGCCGCCATGCGGGGCACCGCCTACCGCGCCGTGGCCATCATGCACCTCATTGCCATGGAAGGCTGCCGCGTGCGCCGGATGAGCTGGGGCTGAATGAGCCGCCGGCATAGCGCCGTGATACCCATGCTGCGGATCGAAGTGATTGTTCACGTTGCCGTGAAAATTCGCCGGCCCACGGAACCATGGCCCTGCGCCGATGAAAGCCCCGCCGTTGAACCACTCAGGACCGTAATAACCGTTCGGTGCGCAGCTATACGGGGCGTAATCGAAGTAGCCGTACGGGCAGACGGGTGCAGCACCAATGTTGATGCCAACCGAGACCTGTGCCTCGGCGACTGTGCCGGTGAGGGAACACAGACCGAAGGGTGTAGCAAGCAACGCGGCGGATAAAGCGAGTTTTCTTATGCTCATGAACATCTCCCTTCCACCATAAGAGCGTGGGCTGCACGCTGGAGTTGTTCGAATGAGGCGATAGAGGCCAGTCCGGGGGGCCGGTCTTCCCAATGTGGAACCGTCCCGAATCGGCCGGGAACACTCGCGACATTGCAAGCCGGGGGCGCGGCTCTGGGTTTTCAACGAAAGCTCCGGGCCCTGGACGAAAACTCTGGGCTCTCGAGAGAAGATCTAGGTTCTCGACGAAGCTCTAGGTTCTCCACGAAAGATCTAGGTTTTTCGTCGAAAGCTGCCCGACCCGGATCTTCGCCGCGGCGGCAAGGGTTTCTTAAGCTGCGCCGCCTCAGGCAGGGTCTTTTTGCGTTCGACCTTCTTGCCGGCGGCGGCCCGGCTGAGCGCTTGCACCTCGCCCGGAGTCAGCTCCCGGAAACCGCCGGGGGGGACATCGAGCACCAGGGCGCCGTACCCGATGCGGCGGATCTTCTCCACGTGATGGCCTATTTCTTCGAACATCTTGCGCAGCTGCCGGTTGCGTCCCTCGGTGAGGGTGACTTCGAACCATGGATTGTCACCGCGGCGGACCTGCTCGATCTTTGCGGGCTGGGTCAGAACCCGGTCTCGGCGTGCCTGTCCCCGGGGGCCGGAGGCCCGGGTCTCTGCTAGCCGGCCGCGATCGATCATGATTCCGCTGCGAAGCTGTTCAATCGCCTCCGCAGCCGGCGCGCCGGAAACTTTGACCAGGTACGTCTTGGCCACACCGGCGGCTGCCTTGGAGAGTCGATTGGCGAGCTCGCCGTCGTTGGTCATCAGCAGCAGGCCTTCGCTGAGGTAATCCAGACGGCCGACCGGGTACAGGCGCGGCAGCCTGGAGTGCTCGCCGACCGTCTTCTTCTGAGCGTCCTGCCCGAGCAACTGCATCACAGTGGGCCGCTGCTGGGGATCGTTGAGGGTCGTGACGTAACCGCGCGGCTTGTTGAGCATGAAGTAACGCTGCGGCTCCGGGCCGTGGAGCAGCTTGCCGTCGACGCGGATGTGATCGCGCGCTGGATCCGCACGCGTACCCAGCGTGGTCACGGTCTGCCCATTTACCTGCACACGGCCATCCAGGATGATCTGTTCGGCGGCGCGGCGGCTGGCCAGTCCCGCCTGGGCCAGAATCTTCTGAAGCCGCTCGCCGGAGGCCTCTTCAGGCGCGGCCGACGAGACTTTGCGGTCGCTTGCGCGCTCCGGTTTGGGAACAGGTGTCATGAATTGATTATGTCGCATTGGGCGCGGCGGGCGGCCATGGCAGATACGGCCCTGGCGGAGCGGCTGTAGCAAACGACCGCTCCCTAAGGGCGCGTCTCAAAACTGTTCCAAACCAACCAGCTCGTACCTGACCTCACTGGAGCCAAGCCTAGCCGCAAGGTCAGCGCCTTACCGGCGCCGGCTCCCGCCGCTGAAGATCTGGGTCAGTGCTAGTAACTTGTTGAGCCGGTCCAGATAGATGCTTACGGCCAGCTCGATGGCCGTCGCCCCGGCGCCACCCTCACGAATGCGCATGAAGTCGACCACAACCAGTACGCTGAAGACCGCCAGCGTCGCCCAGGAGTAGAAGCCGGGGTTGACGAAGTGGAAGAACATGCCGAGTACACCGACCAGTACCAACCCCAGCAGGGCGGCGAAGGCGTAATTCTGTACCCGTCGGTAGTCAAAGGTAAAGATCTGCGCGCCGATCCCCAGGCAGCCCATGCCGACGCCAGTGGTAAGGGCGGCGTTGAAGATTACGTCGGCATGACCGGCGCCCAGCAGGCTATGGATCCACGGGCTGATCTCGAATCCCATGGCCAGGGCCAGCAACAGAAACATGCCGAACGAGAGCGCCGGGGTACGGCGTGTGGCGCGAACCGCAAAGATGAGCAGGAAGGTGGCGATGACGCAGAGCCAGAACATTCCGCCGGTAAACACGGGTGGGGCGAGGTAGACGCCGACCGCGGAGGTGAAGAAACCCACCGAGGCGATGATCAGCACCTGCCCTAGAAGCGATGAAGCGGCGCGCGACTGCGGCACCGCGTTCGACGGATAGCGCGATCCGTTGCGCCCATCAATGACGATTGGATTATTACGAGTATCCATGGGTTATAAGATGCCTTTCGAGGCCCTGACGGTCCAATGGTGCGACGCAGCTATGCCGCGAAGGTGAGCCGGCGGATTCCGCTCTCGTTGGGTGCCCTCCTGCAGAGTACCGCGGAGCATGGCCAGCGATTCAGAAGCAGCCGGCAAGACATCCACGGGTCCGGGCGACCCGGCTCCGTTGCCAGGCGATACCGCGACAGTCAATCCAAAGCGGGGTAGAGAGGCTCTACACTGTGAGGCTCGTCGCCGCGCGGGCGTCGCGGCGTAGGCTCGACCGGAGAAAGGGGCTGTCCGGGAGCCGACTCGTTGTCTCCCTCGGGCGTGGCGATCGTGTCGGGTGGGTCAACCGGAGTCGAATCGGGCAGTTCGGTGTCGGATCGCAACATGGCACCTGAGATGCGAAAGCCGGGAGCGGCGTTCCCGCAAGGCGATTGTCCGGCCAGCGTTGCCCCTCGACACACAGCAACGGTCGAATGCTCCGGGGGCCCGGCGTGCGGTGAAACGAAGTGCCATTGCACCTCGACAGTCACCACACCTTCACGGGGGTTGGGTCTGCAAGGAGAGCTAAATCGGCTGCACCGCCGAAGTCAATTTGAAGTCTGGTGATAGATGCTTCGGCTGTTGAATCGTGCGCTGAAAGCGGCTGGCCACGCAAGCGGCGTCACACGACAAGTAACGACATTTTGCGACAAACTGCTGATTCTGCGGTGCTATACTCCCTGCACGCAGGCCGGCAAGGGATGAAATCGCGCCGAGACTCTCCCAAAAGATACTCCGGGTGGCTACGAGCCATGAAGAAGGAGACGAAAACTAACGGGAAAGCACCGGAGCGGATTGACTCCTGGAAGGAGATTGCTTCCTTCCTTGGCCGCGACGAACGTACGGTTCAGCGCTGGGAGAAGGAACGCCAGCTTCCGATACACCGTGTTCCCGGAGAGCGGGGCGGCGTTTTCGCCTACCGCAGCGAGTTATCCAGGTGGTTTGACGCGACCGCCTCCCTGGACCGGAGCGGCGGGGACTTCGCGGGCCTGCTCCACCCTCCCGAACGTGGCAGGGAGGATTTGGAACGCCCCACGCACGTGAATAGGCCTCGGGCCGCAGACGCTCCAGCCGCTCCGGACGCTGCTTTCGGACCTCAGAACGAGGCTTCAGGGCCTCAGAACACAGCTCTCGCGACCCGCGACACTGCGTCAGGATCTTTGGTCTATGCGCCGTCACGCCGGGACACCTGGCTCTGGCGAGTTTCAGGTCTGACCCTGAGCGTGCTGCTGGTGGTATTTGGGCTGGTCTACGGAATCCCACACTATCGAACGAACTCCCGGCTGCGGTCCGCGGCCGTCACATCCCCCAGCCACACTGGAGCGGGCCCGGCCAGCGGAGCGCAGGAACCTGACCCAAAGGCCAAAGAGTTGTATCTTCGCGGGCGCTATTACTGGTCGCAGCGGACTGGCGCCGGCCTTGCCCAGGCGCTGGACGCCTTTACCCAGGCCATCGTGCAGGATCCCAATTATTGCGAAGCGTATACGGGGTTGGCAGAGACCTATGAGCTCATGCCCCAGTACGGCTCCATGCCGCCGAGCGAAGCGTTTCCGCGAGCCCTGGTAGCTGCCCAGCGGGCGGTTGCGCTCAACCCCCAGTCGGCCGATGCACACCGGGTGCTTGCGTTCGTCGAGTTCTATTGGGAGTGGCAGGAGAAGACCGCCTTCTCAGAGTTTCAGCGCGCCATCGCGCTGCGGCCGGACGACGCTGAGGTACATCACTGGTATGCCAACGCACTCCTGCTGGTGCACCGCACCAGCGAGGCTACGGCGGAGATCCAGCGCGCTCGCGAGCTGGATCCCAGCTCCCGCGCTATTGTCGCCAATCAGATCCTCATCCAGTCCACCGCCGGGCTGGACGTGCAGGAATGCCTGCGCCGTTTACGCGAGCTGGAGCGGGACGAGCCGAACTTTCCATCCCCCTCGCGGTACATCGCCGTAATTCTCGTGACCCGCACGAACGACTTTGGCGCCTATGTCGCTCAACTCAAACGCATTGCGGACAAATCTCAATCGCCGGCGGACCGCAAGCTGGCGCAAGCCGCCGAGTCCGGACTCAAATCCGGCGGTGCTCCCGGGATGTTCCGCGAGTTGCAGCGCACCGCAACCGGGCTCAATGCCGGCAATCAGGTGAGCTCCGTCGAAGTGGGGCTTATCTGCACGCATTCCCAAGACTTCGCCGCCGCGGTGCAGTACTTCCGCAAAGCCTATGAGGAAAATGATTTTGCCCTGATCGCGGTCGTCACCGACGCGCAGGACCCGATGCTCCAGCAGTCCCCGGAATATCGACAGCTGCAAACACAGGTGCAGGCCCGCCTGGACAGCTAGTGTGTCGAGCGAAACCGCCGAGGTGCTGTGGATCCGAGTGCCGGGATGTAGCGGGCTCTATAAAATCCCGGGGACGTCCCCCGGGCGGAGCGCCGCTCAGCGCAGCCGAGTCCGTTCCGCTTCATGTGCGGTGCAGGAAGGCAGATGCTGCTAGCGCTCGCTCGGTTCCGTCTGCTGTTCGCGCGCGTCCTCCGCGGAGGGGCTGTCGTCGGTGTAGTCCGGCGGCGGTCCGGAGATACGTCCGTCGATGTCGATCTCGTCGGCCACGTCTCCATAGCCTTCGGCGGGGTTGTCTTCGGCGCGCAAACCGGAGTCTTCCTGAGGCTGCGCCTCAACCTGGTGCGGGTCCGCGTGCTCTCGGTTATGGCCTTCCGGCCGCGAGGACCGGTCGCTCATCAGATCTTCCGGCGTGTCGTGGTGCATGTGCGTGGGCTCCGCCGCGGAGTTCAGCTCATCCAGACTGGAGGAGGAGCCGTTGCCCACGGCATCTTCTTCTGAGGCAGCCGGCCTGCTGTCGTTCTCCCGGGTGATGCTGGTGGATGCTTCCATGGGGATCTCCTCCTGGACGGCCGCGTTCAGCTCTCCGGCCATCTTCTCAAATTCTTCGATGCTGGGTAACTCGCTGATGTCCTTGAGCCCGAAACGCAGCAGGAAGTCGCGGGTGGTCTTGTAAAGGATTGGGCGGCCGATCACCTGTTTGCGGCCGGCTGTGGTCACCAGCTTGCGCGTCATCAACGAGCCGAGGACGCCGGCCGAGTCGACTCCTCGAATCTCGGAGATCTCCGGAGCGGTGACCGGCTGTTTGTACGCCACCACGGCGAGCGTCTCCAACGCCTGCAGCGAAAGCTTCAGCGGTGGCTTCAAGGTCTTCACGAAGCCGCGAACGGCGTCGTGATACTCGGGCTTGGTGGCCAGGCGAAAACCGCCGGCGACCTCGCGAATCTCCAGCCCGCGCGTATCGCTGGTGTAGTCGGCGATGAGCTGATCGAGCAGCGAGCGGAAGTACTCGCGCAGCAGACGCTCCTTCTGCTTTGCAGCCGCGGCGAGAGCTCTCTCGTCGCGGGCGGTCTCCGCCGGCGGATTGGACAGGTCCGGCTTCGGGGGATCGGGTTCGTTCGGCGCCGCGGCGGAAGCCGATTCGCTCGCCGCCGGGGACACCCGCGGCTGCGCTGGCTGACGAAGGATGAGGGCCGGCTCCGTTTCCGCCGGTCCAATCACCTCGGCGTTCAGCGCCTCTGCATCGGCGGCCTCGGTGTCGTCGGCTGCCAACACGGCCTCGCCCGGGTCCGATGTTTCGGAACCTTCATCCGCCTCAAACGCTTTGTCCGCGAGGGGCTCATCGAGCGGCAGCATCTGTTGCTGCGCGGCCAGGGCATCCAGCTCGGTTTGAGCCTCCTGTGCCAGCAGACCGATCAGCTGAGCCAGAGTGACGGGCTCCTCCGAGGCGTAGATGACGGCTTCGAT
>CAXUIM010000041.1:12848-19797 GCA_964250885.1 uncultured Acidobacteriaceae bacterium
CCTCCAATGTGGCTCGATCCTCCATTGTGCTTCCGTTGTTCCGGCCCCGCTCTCAGCAGCCGATTCAAGCAGAGCTGCCGGAAATGTTCGTTCGCGCGACGCGCTGGGTAAGGCGGTGAATTGCCGCTTCCGGTTGCCGGTGTCCTTCAGATCCCGGTCACCGTCCAAGAAGCTCCCACGAGTTCACTCAGCGATGCTTCAGGCCGCTGCTTGAATTCGTAGCCCGGGACTTACTACACCGGGCGGCTTTATACAGCGGAGTAGAATTCCGTGCGTGCGCGGAACATCGCGGTCGGCGAGGATCGAATGAGAAAGTATTTGCTTTGCCTTATCGTCCTACTTGCATCCACCAAGTATGTCCGAACACAAACAAAAACCGATGAGGCCGTCGTCCGCGGGCTTCCCCAGGTTTTCGTAGCCGCCTGGGCCAAGCATGATGGGCATGAACTGGCACAAATCATGTCTGAAGATGTGGACTTTGTGAACGTCGGCGGCGACTGGCTGCATGGCCGGCCAGACTTCGAGCTGTACCACACGCGTTTGCTGTCCGGCCCATTCAAACAGTCCTCATTGAGGGTGCTTGATGCCGCGGTCAGTTTCCTGCGCCCCGATATGGCTGTCCTTCACTGGACCTGGAGCATCAAGGATGATGGGCACGAAGACCCAACGACTCACGAAACGCGCAAGGGCATATTCACGATGATTGTTGAAAAGCAGCGCGGAGATTGGCTGATCCGGGTCGCGCAGAATACCAATCAAATGACCGGAGTCAACCCGGAGCTGGAGGGAATCAAGCCTCCGATCGTCTTTCCGGTTACAAAATAGACCTGCCAAGCAGGTGATTGCCGCTGCGGCCAGTAAGTCGAACTCCCACACCATGATCCTGATCGTCATGCTGCCGCAAAACTGTTGCTGCTGGAAGTCTGCCGGAAGCCGGGCTGATGGGCCACAGGAGAGGCGATAGCAACCCCAGGTCTCAACCTCTCGCCGAAGTGGGTCTATCAGGATCGGAGCGCGTGGAGCTGCTGCTTCGAAGAGTTGACGGCAGCGGGGCCCCGGCTAAGCAACACTGGAACAGCTCTGAAAACGCTCTCGAAGCAAACAGGAAGGTTCTCATACCTTTCCACTTTGCGCCGGACTTCCTGTAAATAACGTTTTCTTTTTCTTTCTATTGACTTCTTCCTAACCCCATGTTCATACTGAGACAGCTCCTGCAAAGAAGCTTCCCCAAAATTCAGACGTTAGACACGCCGCTACATACTTCGCCGACGTCGCAAAGTCGTTTCATTAAAATCGGCTGATTTCACCGGCCTTTCTCCTGTAGCGATTCGAGGATCGCTGTGACAGGCCGCTCCTTCAGTTGCTTTCTACCCAAAAAGCCGCCTTGCACAACCTTTTATCTGTTGGCCCGCGATTAGGGAACCCCGAAATTGGTGTAGGAGGACGCATGCGAACAATTAAGTTCAGTCGAGCTGTCTCTGGAGTTCCTGGAATTACCCTTATCGCTGGCATCGTCCTATTCAGTGCCACATTGCTTTCTGGACAATCAAACGTCTCCGGCGCCATCAGCGGCGTTATTACCGATTCCAGCGGAGCGGCTTTGCCAGGAGCAATGGTTACGGCGACCAACACGGCTACTGCCGAAATCTCACATGCCACCGCGAACGCCTCGGGCTCCTATCAATTCACGGCGCTACAGCCCAGTCAATATGTGGTGACCGCGACGGCAAGCAGCTTCGGAGCAACCACCCAGACAACCGTGGTGAATGTGGGCCAGACGACGCCGGTCAATCTCCGGCTCTCCCTTGCGGGCACAAATCAGACTGTCGAGGTATCCGGAGATCTAGCGCCAACGTTACAGACCAGTAGCGCCGACATCTCAACCACGCTGACCAGCCTGCAGCTTCAACAGGTTCCGGTGCCGGGCAACGATATCAATTCACTGCTCCAGATGGCGCCTGGCGCTGTTATGACCGGTGACCTGTTTCCAGCCATGTTTGGGCAGACGACTAACTCCAATCTGCTGATATCCAATGGGATGGAAGATATCGACCCATCCGGCAACTCCACCAACGGTGGTGCTTCCAACCTGCTACTTGGATTAAACGAGGTGCAGGAAGTCACGATCTCGGCCACCGCCTACACCGGCCAGTTTGGATATCTCGCGGGATCGAACGACACTATCGTGACGAAGTCGGGAACCAATGCATTTCATGCAAATGCCAAGTACTTTTGGAATGGCAGGGCAATGAATGCAAATGACTATTTCAATAACCAGACTGGTACTGCTCGATCCTTCGTAAACGTAAATCAATGGGCCTCCTCGCTGGGAGGCCCGGTCAAAAGAGACAAGCTGTTTTTTTTCGTCGATACCGAAGGAATCCGGCTGGTTCTTCCAACCAGTCAGCACGCCATCATACCAAGTCCGCAATTTGAAGCGGCCACCATTGAAAATCTAGAGAAGCTCGGCCTGACCCAATCAATCCCTTTTTACTGCCAGGGCCTGACTCTGACAGATGCGAGCGGTCACTCGGTGAACTGCCCGGCGGCTGTCAGCGGTGCGGGAAGCGGCATCTTCAATCTATATAACTCTGCGTCGGGAATATCGAGGGCCATTGTTGGGAATGGCAATCCCACGACCGATCCGGAGGGCTGTAATGGTTTCACCGGCCTCGGCCCCGGTGTGCCTTGCTCCCTGAACTACTACTCGACGGCCAGCAATTTCAATCCTGAGTGGATCCTGGCCACGAGGCTTGATTGGAACATCAATGCGAACAACCATGTGTTCGGCCATTTCAAGGTGGACGACGGGGTTCAGGCCAGCTACACGGATCCAATCAGTCCTATCTTCAACTCACAAAGTCCTCAAAAAGTTGAGGATGGCCAACTCTCCTGGACAACGGCTCTGGGCGCAAACGCGGTCAATGAATTCAACATGTCTGCGGAGCACTTTCATATTGTGTTTTCTCCTTCCAACCTGGCGGCTACTCTCGCCGCCTTTCCCACCCAACTGGAGTTCGGCGATGGAACCTTTACCACACTGGGTGGACAAGACGGCGGAGACCCTTTCATTCTCGCTCTTACCGACTATCATATTTCCGACAACATTAGCAGGACAATCAAGAAGCACTCGCTCAAGGCAGGATACGACTTCACGCGCTATGACCTGGGAAACAGCTATTATTCGAATGCCAACGGAGTTCTGGTTCCATCGACTGTCGACGCATTCTTCAACGGTGGGGTCGACCCGGTAAGTACGACGAATTTCACGACACTTACAAAGGCTTACGCGACAAACTACTTCGAACCAATCGCCCAATTGCACATGGGCGGCTTCCTGCAGGACGAATGGAAAGTCGAGGACACGTTAACACTCACCCTGTCGCTTCGCCTGGATCACGCTTCCAATCCCGTTTGCCAGCATGCTTGCTTCGCCCGGACCACGGTTCCGTTCGACTCACTGGAACACAGCGCGAGCATTCCATACGATCAAGCCATACAGACCGGACTGCATCAGTCGCTTTATGACTTGCAGAAGATTGAGTGGCAACCTCGATTTGGATTTGCGTGGCAGCCGCTCGGTATTCATAACGCAACAGTTGTACGTGGCGGGATCGGACTTTTCTACGACAACGTTCCCATCAATGTATCGACCAACCAGGCGTTGAATCCCCCTTTGATCAACACGTTCGTCGCCAACAGCGGACCGCTGGCCCCAACGGAGACAAACAATCTCTTCAATCAGACCGCGGCGGACAACACGGCCTTCTCTTCAGGATTTGCTCAGGGCTATACGCTTGCCCAGTTCCAGGCGACCGTACCCAACTTCAGCCCGCCTCAGCTACAGCAGTCCGCTGCGAAAATGCCTGAGCCTCTGGTGACCAAGTGGAATCTGGAGATCGAGAGGGGTCTGTGGCGGGATGCCGTCGCGACCTTCGGATACGTAGGCAATCATACGATCCACGGCTGGGTCCAAAACGGCTCTGTGAACGCCTACGCTTCGAACTTTGCAGGATTGCCGGCAACTGCTCCTGACCCGCGGTTTGGTGCGGTAACGATAATGGAAGATGTCGCCGTTTCCAACTACAACGGCGCGCTCTTTTCCTTTGTCGACCACATGGGAAGCTCCATCGTCCAGTTCAATTACACCTACAGCCACGCTCTGACGGATGGGATCGGGACCACCAACCCAAGATATATCGAGGATCCCTATGATGCCGGGAAGACTTTCGGAAACGCGAACTTCGACGTTCGCCATGCCATCACCGCCAACTATGTCTGGACCATACCCTTCGCACGGTTCCTGTCTGCTGCGCCCAAAGCATTGACGGATGGCTGGCAGCTTTCCGAGACGTTCTACGTCCATACTGGCTTTCCTTACTCCGTGTATGACAGTGAAACCGGAGCCAGCCTGGCTGGCCAGAACTACGCCTCCAGTTCCAGCGGACCCCCCTACGGTATCTTCGCGAACTTTGCCGGAGGTTCGGTTCCTTCATGTAACGGTCCCAAGAAAGCCTGCCTCAATTCTTCCCAGTTCAGTTCAGCCAGCAGTGGCTTCGGCGATCAGGAATTAAACCAGTTTCGCGGGCCGAAATACGTTGAGAGTGACTTCGGCTTCATGAAGCTCACAAAGCTTCCCGGCGGAACAAAGCTGTTCGAAAACGCCAAATTCGGTATTGGAGCACAAGCCTATAACGTCTTCAACCATCCAAACTTTGCGCTTCCCGATGGCAATCTGAGCGACCCCGATTTTGGCCTGATTACCGCTGCCGTAGGGTCGCCGAGCTCTATCTACGGAGTTCTGGGTGCGGATAACTCGCCCAGGCTACTTCAGATAAAGGCTGTACTTGAATTTTAAGCGTCCGGGTCTTGAGTAGAGCTTTAAGTGGAATGGTATTGCCCGGGCGTTAACCGGTCAGGCCTCAAGCAGGGTGAGTATCACGATGTAGAGACGGAGAGTTGAACATGCGGTCTAATTTTGAGATGAAGTCAAGGTGTGTGCTCCTGGCGGCGATGGTCGGCTTTCTCCCGCACGTCGGCGCCCAGCAGCAGCGGAGTCCCGCCGAGTTGCTATTGGTCGCCAAGCAGACCGCGATCGAGCAGGAGCTGGAATCGGTAGCAGTCATCGATCGTAAGGTGATGATTCCCATGCGGGATGGCAAGCGTATGGCCGGAGACATCTATTATCCGAAAGACACGTCAAAGAAATATGCGACCGTCTTCGTCCGTACTCCTTATAACTTCAATTACTGGAGTGTCGCTCTCGGCGCGCCTCGTGATATGAGTGCAGAGTTGGAAGCAGTCAAGCGGGGCTATGCTTACGTCGAGATCAATGAACGCGGGCACTTTTTCTCTGAGGGAAACTACGACATTCTAGGACCGCCGATTACCGATGGCGATGACGAGTTCTCGTGGATAGCCGCGCAGCCATGGTCGAACGGGAAGGTAGGTACGATTGGCTGCTCCTCGACGGCGGAGTGGCAGCTGGCCGTGACGGCGCGGGGGAATCCCGCGGACGCGGCGTTCATACCCATGGGATTTGGCGCGGGCGTGGGCCGCGTCGGTCCTTATTACGAACAGGGAAACTGGTATCGGGGTGGAGCCGTCCAGATGCTCTTCATAGACTGGTTGTACGGCGAACAAAACCAGATCAGGCCTATGTTCCCCCCGAACACGTCGCAGCAGGACTTGATTCGAGTGTCGAAGTCCTTCGATCTGGCGGATCACTTTCCGCCAGTCGATTGGGACCAGGCGCTGAAGCATCTTCCAGAGAAGGACATCATCAAGGCCGTGGATGGCCCGGAGGGAATCTTTGCCGATCCAATGCCTGTCGCCACCGGTGGCGCCATGATCGAGCGGACCCCAAACGATCCAGCATGGTATAAGGGCGGCCTTTGGGACGACAGCATGAAGATCAATGTGCCCGGCTTCTGGTTCATGTCCTGGTACGATGTGTCGATCGGTCCCAACCTGGCGGCGTACAACTTCGTTCGCCGGACAGCGAAGCCTGATATCGCCAACGAGCAATATGCCATCATCGCACCGACCGGTCATTGCGGTTATACTCGCGCCACGGAACACACCGTCGTCGGCGAGCGTGATATGGGGGATGCCCGGCTGGATGTAGACAAGCTCACCTATGGATGGTTCGACCATTTCCTCAAAGGGGAAGACAATCACGTGCTGGAAACGATGCCGAAGGTTCGGTACTACGTCATGGGTGAAAATCGATGGGAGACCGCGAATACCTGGCCTCCGGATGGATCCCAGCCGATGACCTTCTATCTTTCCGGTGAGGGAAAGGCCAACAGCCTTTACGGCGACGGTCTACTATCGGCCGCACCGCAGACAAAGAGTTCAATGGATCACTTTAGCTACGACCCGCTGAACCCCGTACCCTCGCACGGCGGCAATGTGTGTTGCGAAGGAAATGCAGTCACGCCGGGAGCCTTGGACCAGCGCGAGATGGAGACTCGGAACGACATTCTGGTCTACACGTCCGCTCCGTTCAAAGAAGGTACGGAGATGAGTGGACCCGTCGATATCACCTTGTATGTATCGTCCGACGCCAAGGACACTGACTTCACGGTCAAATTGATAGATGTTGACAGTAGTGGAGTTGCTTATAATCTGGATGAAACCATTCAGCGCATGCGGTATCGCGACGGGTACGATAAACCGGTGCAGTGGATGCAACCAGGTAAGGTCTATAAAGTAACCTTCCAGCCGATGCAGACCAGCGACTACATTGCGGCGGGGCATTCTCTTCGAGTCGAAGTCTCCAGCAGTAACTTCCCGCGGTTCGATAGAAACCTGAACACCGGTGGCAAGAACTATGACGAAGTGAACGGGGTTGTGGCACACAATGAGGTCCATCACTCGCCGGAGTACCCGTCTCAGATCACAGTGACGGTTGTGCCGCAGCCACATCCGATGTAGCAGGCGCGAG
>CAXUIM010000042.1:0-2027 GCA_964250885.1 uncultured Acidobacteriaceae bacterium
GGTCCCTGATCATGAGGCAAAGCTCACTCCACAAACATCATCGCATCCGCCCCGCGGTATCTGCGGAACACAATTGACGGTCAGTCTGGATGGCCTGCGGCTGTTCGCGCGCCCCCGGAGCAGCGCCTGCAGATCACCGGCTTTCGGTGGCGCCAGGCTGGAGCATGTGACGAGTCGTGCAATCTTGGACAGCGGGGTGAGCCGCCGCAAATTGCGAATCGGTGTGACACACCAGGCACTTGCTTGGGTAGAACGTAGTCCGCTCCACCGCACAATGCAACGGAAAATTCGTCGTACGAACGGAACCTTACCCCGAGTCGCTCTCCATTGTTCACCGCTGTTTCCGCCGGGAAGTGCGCGTGCGCAGCCGTGTCCCCTGGATGAAAGGCATTGTTCCCGGCCTGATACGAACAGCCCGCCAACCCTGCCGCACGCGTCACATTCGGTAAAGCCGCCCGCCGTGGCCGCCCTGTGCGGCGTGTCGTGGACTGATTCGTGGACACGCCCTGTGCGGCGCGGCGTGGACTGATTCGTGGATACGCCCTGTGCTCCCTTGCCCCATCGGGGAGCTCTGACCAATAGCAACCGTTCAGCTCCTCAACCGCCAGAACCGCCCAAAGGAGCTGAGCGGGCAGCCACACGAGAGGTCGATCACGCCAATTACTGGGCAGCGTCCTTAACCTGAGTGACATCTTTGGCCTGTTGCGCCGTCGCCTCGCTGGCCTCGCGCTGCAGCCGGGCGTAGGTCTCAAGCTCCACCTTTTCCTCCGTCGTTTTTCCCAAGGCCTTGTAGGCTTTGGAAAGCAGAAAATGGATCGATGGCTCGCGGGGGTTTTCCTTCTCAGCGAGAAGAAGGTCGTCGACGGCCTTGGCAGGCTGATCCAGCTTGATCAAGGCGTTGGCTCGATCCACCCGGGCCTGCATCAACTCAGGACATGCCTCCACGGCCTGGGTCAGGGGCGGCAAAGCCGTTGCCGGGTCTCCATTTTCAGCCAGGAGACTGTTGCCCAGCTTCCATAAGGTGGTGCAGTTTGCGGGATCGTTGTGCAGCTCCGCCTCAAACTCCTTCTGCGCCGATGCCCACTTGCTTTCCAGCCAAAAGGCATTGCCAAGATGGTAATGCGCGCCCGGCTGATTCGGCGCCAGCTGCACTGCCTTGTTGTACTCCGCCAGCGCTCCATCATAGTTGCGCATGCTCTCATCGATCTCGCCGGCGATCTCATGGGCCGTCGCCGAGTTCGGATCAATCGCGTTAACCTGCGCCAGCGACTGCTCCGAAAGGCTCAGGTAGGTCTTCCCCAGCAGATACCATGCCTGCTGGTCCTTTGGGTGGCGTGTAAGAAAGTCGCGCAAGCGCTGTGTACCTTCGTTCTCCTGGCCGGTCGCGATCAGCAGGTGGACCAGCGCAAGCTCCACGCGATCGTCAGACGGGTTGGCTGCGAGGGCCTTTTCTAGCTCCTTCTTTGCCTCTTCATCACGCCCCAGCTTGGCATCGCTCAAACCCAGCAGTGCCTCCGCGGTGACCATGCCCGGATCCAGCACCAGACCGGCGCGCAGCACCTCGGCGGCCTTTGCATACGCCTGATCGTTGAAGTACAGCATTCCGAGATTGTTGTAGGCCGGCGCAAGATGGGGCGCGAGCTTCAGCATAGCCTGATACTTCGCGATGGATTCCTGCGTGTCGCCCCGCTGTTGGGCCGCCTTTGCTTCGGCGTACAGCTGTTGCACCTGCGGCGTGACCTCGCGATCCCACGCCTGCGCCCGCGCTCTGCCGCAGACGCAGCACGCCCCCACAACGACGAACGCAACAATCGGATGTCTGCAAAAGCGCTGGAAGAGGGCCATGGCTGCCTATTATAAAAGCTGCGCGTCGGGGAGCCGCGGGTGGCCGTTGCCAACCCGCGAGTCCAGGGCCGTAAAGGGGATGACAGGGTCAGAGTTCTAGTTGGAATTGAACCTGCCGCTGCCGGATCGAGATCTGCGACCCCTGGTTGATTCCCTGGCCGAAGGTCTCTTCGCTGCCGGGT
>CAXUIM010000042.1:2037-8377 GCA_964250885.1 uncultured Acidobacteriaceae bacterium
CATTTATAAAACGGGGCGGGGGGGGCCGCGGGGGGGTCGGGTTGCCAACCCGCGAGTCCAGGGCCGTAAAGGGGATGACGGGGGTCAGAGTTCTAATTGGAATTAGACCTGCCCCTCCCGGATCGAGATCTGCGATCGTTGGCTGATTACCTGACCGAAGGTCCCTTCGCTGCCGGTCGTGTCGGGGTCTTCCGCGGAGTTGGCCGGCGAGACAATCTCCCTGCGAGACGTCATTCGCGTGCGCAACCAACGTCGTCGCGAACTGAGCTCGGTTCTTCAAGATCGGCAAAAATGGTCGATGCGCTTCTTGCAACTGAAAAGGGGCACGGCTCCTAACCATCCATTGCTCCGGCGCCGGTCATGCGCGGGTTCAGGGCCGCGCAACAAAGCCGCGGCGGCTTTGAAGGTAATCGTGCCCGTTGAAGTACAGCATTGCCACCTTGTTACAGGCCGCCAGCGCGGCATCGCGCGATATTTTTCAATCGCGGCCGCATCTCCGGAGGCTTGCGCGGCATGGGGGCCTCCGCATAGAGCTGCTGCAACTGCGGAGTCGCTGCACCGCCACCCTGTCCGCGCGCCGCAGGAGGCGCCGCACACCGTGCCAGCGCGGAAGCCGCGGCAAGCCGCGCCCGCATCTTCGTTCTCCTCATGTGGCGAAGGTCTCTCCCCAGAAGAAGCCCTCGCCTCGGTGTGCGGCGCGCCCGTTAAAACTGGATACGCGCCTGGATCTGTCCTTGTCGATTTCCGTATGAGGTCGCGTTCGTCTGCGCCGAGTTATTTGTAATCTGACCGAAGGTCGAATCGTTGAAGTTCGTATCCGGGCCCTGCAGCTGGGTCCGGTTCAACAGGTTGAAGTAGTCGAACTGCAGCACCGCCTGCACGTGCTCCCCGAGGAAGAAGTGCTTGCTAAGATTCGCGTCCTCGTTGTAGAAAGCCGGATTTCTCAACCCGTCGTAGTTCCGCACCGAATCGCCCAGGGCATACTGACCCGAATCAGAAAACGCCCCGGTGTTGAAGGTTCTCGGCTGCGCGGGTGTCTTGCCCACCAAGAAGTCGTGCTCTGCCTGGTAGGACGTGTCGAAATGCTGTCCCGGAACAATGTTTGGCCGGTCGTAGCCGGTCTCGAACGAGTTTCCGAGGCCGAGGTAGCTGTCCTCGGATACGCCGAAGGCCGTGCCCGCCTCATAGTCCGTGATCCAGCTCAACTGCCAGCCGCCGAGCAGCTGCCCGGTCACCCTCCTGTTGTTGAAATATTTCTTCCCCGGCCCGATCGGCAGCTCATAAGTGCCGCTCACCTTCAGTGTTTGCGGCTCATCCGAGGTGGAAACCGTGTACTCCGGCTTCTGATTGAACTTATTCACCGATGTCGAGGTAAAGGTCGAGAATCCGCTGCTCGTGTTATCCATCAGGTGCGAGAGCGTGTAACCGGCGAGGAACGCTAGACCGTTGCTCAGGCGCTTTTCTGCTGTCACCTGCATGCTCTCATAGTAAGTCGTGCCGCCGTGGTCGAACAGGTTATACACGTTGCCATACTGCGGATACGGCTGCAGTGCCTGTCGCACTGTCGCCGAGCCGCCGAAGTTGCTCACAAAATTCGCGTATGGAACCGTCACCCCGTCCAGCGTCTGCTGCCCCGGTGCGAATACGTCGCTCAAGGAATTACCCAGCGCCAGGTCTCCCGGCGGCAGCTGACTTACCGGGTTCAATTGCGCGTCCAGGTGAATGGCGCGATTGCCCACCCACGCCACCGTCAGAAAAGTGCTCCACGGCAGTTCGCGTTGCACGTTCACATTCCATTGCTGGGTATACGGTGCATATCCGTCGTTCTTGTTGAAGTCGAATATCTCCGTCCCGAGCCCCAGCGTTGGGCTGAACGGCGTAGGCGCAGGATCCGGCATGGAAAGAGCGTCCCAGCTTCCATAGGAAGAGTTCAGGCCGCCCGTGGAATTCTGCGAATAGGAACCCGTGAGCAGGTTTCCGTAGCTCACGGCTACCTTGTGCGTGCCATACTCATAAGCGCCGCCGTCCAGGAACGCCAGCGAGAACCCACCCTGTATCACCGTCTTCGGGTTTAGCTCATACGACAGTCCGAACCGCGGCCCGAAATGCGCGAAGTGCGTGCTCGCCCGGTCGTATCCTGCCTTTCCCACGCCGGACCCGAGCTGGGTCGCGGCTCCTGGCAGATTACTCGCACCGGGATTCGGAGTGCTTGGATTGAAGAACACCACCAGGTTGTTGTTCTCCGTAAACGGCACCATGACGTCCCAGCGAATTCCGAGATTCACCGTCAGCTTCGGGGTCAGCTTGATGTCGTCTTCGACATACGGGGAGAGGTCGAAGTTCCGCAATCGCAGTTCCTGCGAGTTGCTCCGGTTGGCCTCGTCCGGGATGCCCAACAGGAAGCTTGCGAACGGGCTTCCGTCGGTGCCGAAGTTTGCTCCGCCATTCGCTTCCGTCGATGTCTCGTGATTGCTGAACGTAAACTGGCCTCCCGCGGTCTGCTCCTCGTTATCGTCCTGGTAGGCGCGCCTTGCCTCGCCGCCGATGTTGAACGTATTTCGGCCTTTAGTCCACAGCCAGTTGTTCACGGCCGCAAGGCCCAGTTTGCGGTTGATCGACGATACCCAGGCGCCGTCCGTGCCCCACTGGGTCGGCGCATAGGTGCCGGAGAAGGAGATGTCGGGCGGCACCACGCTGTTCTGGACCACCGGAGAGTTATACCCCGTTGTCACGGTGAACTGGTTGTTCAGCTCGCCAATCCAATCCGCGCCGGCCGTCATGACCAGGTGCGGCGTTAGCGCGTAGCTGTAATTCACCAGGAAGCCCGTGCCGACATATGGGGTCCGCTTTAAGCTATTCAGCGGATTGGGCGGCGTCACGATGGGGGATTGATCGAAGCCGACGTTGCTGTACGTATTGCGCCACTCGCTATAGTGAAGGCTCTGCAGCGAAGTCAGCTTTTGATCAATCGTGAAGCCCCACACATGCTGAATCTCGTCATTCGGATACGGCGCATAGCTGCGGTTGCTGGTGTGCCCGGGAAGATTCGGAGGTGGCAGATACTGAAGCAGTGACGCTGATTTCGGGCTGAAACAGCTGGTCGGGATGACATTTCCGGGGAACTGCTGGCCCGGCATCAGTCCCGCGCAGGTCACGCCCTGCGGCACGAAGATCGGAATCACGTTGCCGTTCGAATCTAGGTAATCGCTGAAATCGCCCGCGTCTTCCTGGGCCGTCGGCACCGTTCCGGGGCTGGTATTTTCCACCACCTGCTTGAACCACTCCTGGCTGTAGTGGAAGAACGTCTTGTCCTTCGCGTTGTACAAGTGCGGGATGCTGAGCGGCCCGCCGACCGTGAAGCCGTAGTTGTTCTCGCGGTCCGTGGGGGGCACGTCGGTCGTATTTGTAGGGGTGAAGTTCGGCCCGTTGAAGAAGCCCACCGAATCGAAGTAGCTGTTGCGATTGATCTCGAACAAGTCGCCGTGGTAATGGTTGGTGCCGGTCGCCATCTGGTAGGTCAGCGCGCCCTGGCCCAACCCAAACTGCGAGGAGAACGTGGTCTGCTGTACGCGGACCTCCTGCACCATCTCGAATGGCGGATTGAAGTTCGTCGTGTACCCTTCGGTCTCTGGCTGCACGACCGGGATGCCGTTGTACAGAATTTCCTCTTGGAAATCGACGCCGCCCGAGATGCGGTGTGAGAACGTCGAGCCGGTTGTGCCCGGCGCTATGAACTGCAGGGAGTCGATCTGGCGGCCACGCCCCGAGACCTCCACAGGCAGCGCCGCGACCACCGCCGGCTCCAGCGTGGTGCCCAGTTGCGGCGACGTCGTGTTCAGCGAGATCGCATTTGCCGTCACCTCCACGGTTTGCGATGCCTCGCCCGTCGCGAGCGTAAAGGTCAATGTCGCCGTCACGCTGACTTCGATGGTGACGTCGTTCTGCACCTCGGTCTGGAAGCTCGGCGCCTGCACCGCGACCTTGTACTTGTCCGGCGTCAGGCCCGATACGGCAAAGGTGCCCGCGGTCGAGGAAACCGTCTTCTGCACCGCTCCGGTCTGTTCATTGGTGATGGTGACGTTAGCGTTCGGAATAACCGCTCCCGAGGTATCGAGCACAGTACCGATAAGGCCTGCACTGGACTGCGCGTATGCCGTCACGTCGCCCAGCACGACCAGGCAAAGCGGGACCGTTAGCGCCAACATTCCGGTGCGTAGACGCCGGCCTATGGCTGCCCGGGAAAATAGGGTCTGCATGTTGTTCCTCCTGCCGTGCCTCTTGCTGAACAACCCCCAAAGGGGAGGGCCCGAACTCCGGCGCGCGCTTCGCGCACCGGGCTCCCCCAGGAACCGCACGTCACCGCTCATTCGGGAGTGCAAACAACTATCCGGTGTCGGTGGCTCCGTGTCAAGACGTTAAAATCGATTAGGAGCCGCCATGGTGCTCCATGCCGGGAGAAAAGCACCGGCCTTGTGCTCGCAGCCTCTCGCCCGGCCGCCTTTCCACCATCGCCAAGGTCTCCCGGCGGCACCATCGTCGGCACTCCGCGGTTGCTCTTTCCTCCGGCGGGACCTCATAATCGGAGTTCGCATTCGCAACTTCGAGAGACAAGCCGCAGCATGCGCCGCTCCCATTTACTTCGGCAAACTATTTTCTGGGCAGGTCTCCGCCTGCTGTTCCTGCTGGCTCTCTACGCCGGACGCATCGGCATTTGTCCTCTCCTCCATGCGCAGACGTCTCGAGCTCCGGTGAGTACAGCGCCGGTCTCTGTCGCGCAGGCCGATGCCGCCTGCGCCCGCTGCCATGCCGACATCACCAGCCACTATCTCCAGACGCCGCACGCGGCGGCCAGCGGCTCCGCGCCGACCCGGCTCATTCCCGGCGTCTTCACCCAGGCTGCCAGCGGCATCACCTACACCATCGGTGAACAGAATGGAGAAGCCTGGCTCCGCTATACCGACCCGCTTCACCCCGGGCTCCACGGTGAGCACCGCCTCGCAGACTATCTCGGCTCCGGTCATCTCGGCGTCACATATCTTTTCTCGACGGACGGTTACCTTTTTGAGTCTCCCGTCGCGTATTACACGCACCTCGCGCGCTACGACATGAAGCCCGGTCTCGCCGACATCAGCGAAGGCGCGCCCGCGATCCCCATCGACTCCTCCTGCCTGCGCTGCCACATGAGCGGCGTTGCGGAGGTCGACCACGGCACTCTCAACCACTACACCGGAGCGCCATTCCGCGACGGCGGCGTCACCTGTGAAAGCTGCCACGGCGATGCCTCCGCGCACGTCCGCAACGGCGGCCAGTCCCCAGTCGTCAATCCCGCAAAGCTCACACCCGAGCGCCGCGACTCCGTCTGCATCAGCTGCCACCTTGAAGGAGATGTCTCTGTCGAGAAGAATCACGGCTCCGCGCTTGACTATCGCCCCGGCGACGCTATCTCCCGATATTTGAGCTTCTTCGTTTACAACCACGCCGGGGCCAACGCGCGCGGCGTCAGCGAAGTGGAGCAGTTTGCAGCGAGCCATTGCAGGCGCGCCAGCGGCGACAGCATGTCCTGCACGAACTGCCACGACCCACACTATGTTCCTCCGCCGGCTGAGCGCGTCACCTACTATCGAGCCAAGTGCCTCAACTGCCACGGGGCCGGGCAGCAGGGCGCCGCCTTCGCCGCCACCCACCACCCGGAAAACCTCGACTGCACTAGCTGCCACATGCCGCGCAGCACCGCCGAAAACATCCCACACGTCGCTTGGACCGACCACCGCATCCTTGCCCGTCCCAATGCCGCGCCCGACGCGGCCACGGATTACACCCAGCTGATCCCCATCTTCTCGCCCATGGCGACCTCCCGGGACCTCGCGCTCGCCTTCTATTCCGCCGTAATGGAGGACCACGCGGAGGATGGCGCCCAGGCTTATTTACTGCTTACCCAGGCCGACCAGAAGGACGGTGACGACGTGCAGGTGCTGAACGCGCTCGGCACGCTCGCCAATATGAAAGGCGACAGCCTCCAGGCCGGCCATCTGTTCGCCTCCGTGCTCGCGCTCGACCCGAAGAACCGTATGGCTGCTACCGATCTCGCCGTGCTCGAAGCGCGCAGCCACAACCTCGCAGAGGCCCGCGCGTTACTCCAGCCGGTCTTCGAACGCAACCAGGACCTGCCCGCGGTCGCCGAAAATCTCGCCGCCATTGACTGCTTGCAGGGCGACGGCGCCGCCGCTCGCACCACGCTCGAAGCCGCGTTGCGCTTCAGTCCCGGCTCTCACGACCTGCAGCAGCGCCTTGCGCAGATCGGCGCCTGCCGCGTGGATAGTCCGGCGAGGGCCTTGCCTCA
>CAXUIM010000042.1:8477-9842 GCA_964250885.1 uncultured Acidobacteriaceae bacterium
TACGGAGATGCCGGATTCGGCGTCTCTCGCGCGGACGTTGTACCGATCAGTTTGGCGCATCGTGTGAACTCATCCTTTGCCAACTCCTGCATGCCTTCGTGGCGATAAATGGTAGCAAGTTGGAAGTGGAGGCCAGGTACTTCTGGCGCCAGCTGCACGGCTCGGGTGAACTCTTTCTCCGCATCTTTCCACCGATCCTCAGCTTTGTATCCATCACCCAGCTGCTCATGCACTTTTGGATTGGAAGGCGCGAGCCTGGCCGCTTGTTCGAGCTCAGGGACGGCTTGCTTCACCGCCCCGTGTTGGGCAAGCAGCGCACCCAGGTTTAGATAAGGCTGCGCGCTTGGTTGCGCGGAGTCTGATTGCCAGGCAATAGCGGTACGGTATGCTTCCTCCGCCATGTGACTGTCGCCCAGGCCTTCATAACTCAAGCCAAGATTATCTTCAGCGCGAACACTCCGGGGATCATACCGCAAGCTTGAAGTGAAAGCCTGGACAGCGTCGGCAAATTGGTTGAGGCTATAACGCGCGCGCCCGAGATAATACCAGGCGTCGGCGTCTGTAGGCGTCCACTCGGTTATCCGCGCCAGCCACTTAGCGGCGTCCGTATAGTCGCCAAGCAGTACATAATCAAACGCCACCACTTTAAGATCTTCCGGACGCGGGGTCCGCAGTTGTGCGCTCCGGGTATAAGCCGCAAGTGACTCTTTAGTTTTCCCCTCGCGATACAGAACATAGCCCAGTAGTCGGAGTGAGTCTACTGAAGCCGCTCCTGTGTCTTCCGCCGCTTGCAAACTGGATTCGGCTTGCGAGAGTTGCCCCTGTTCGACGAGGGCCATTGCCTTCGTGTAAGCGTCGCCTGCCGCATCAGGATGTGCCGCCTCGGACTGGGGCATCGCTGGGGAGTTGCTTGCCTGCACCGCGGTGGAGCAGACCTTGATTGGAACACACGAAGCCGAAGAAGCAGCAGCGTGCGTGAGCAGAGCACCGGCAAGGCACACGACGGAACCCGCGGATAAGGCACGGCGTCGCCGGAACGTGGGCTGGTGCGCCAGGATCTCGCTCCTGCTCTGCTCGGGCATGGCCTCAGCAAAGCGATTGATGTTTATGAAAACGGGAGAACGGTCCACGCACGCCTGCATCGGGGCAGGACAATCCTGCTCCACTTCATTTAGCTGGGTTAGGGCCTGGTTTCGATCGCCACCAGCCTCAGTCATGCTGTTGAAGAACTTCCAGCGAGCCCTACAGTTTCCGGGGCTGTTCTTGAGCTCGGCTGCGATGACAACGGATTCGAGCATGGTGATCGGCAATACAATATCGCTGATTTTACTCCCGGCCGCAAGAGCGAAAAAGCGAGCGGCGGGA
>CAXUIM010000042.1:9942-15611 GCA_964250885.1 uncultured Acidobacteriaceae bacterium
TTCGGCTTACCGCTGATTCGCGACAGAATAAATCTCCGCTACGAGGACGCTCCCGTTCCGTTCGCACTGGAAGCCATTAAACTCGATTGCCAGTAAACTTGATCGCAAGCGGAGTGCGCCCTGGATCAGGGAGATTACGCGGTTCCGGAACAGTTGCTTACTCAGTTCGCAACGCCCGCATCGGGTCAACTGTTGCGGCGCGGCGGGCTGGCAGCCAGCAAGCGATTGTGCCTACCGCTAGAAGAACGCCGACCGATCCAGCACTCAGTACCGGATCATAAGGACTAACCTGGAAAAGCAGACTGCTCACCACACGCGCTGATCCGAAGGTCAGAGCAATCCCCGCGGCTGCGCCGATTGCGACCGGCAGTAGTCCCTCGTGGAGAACCAGCCAATATACGTTCGCCCGCTGCGCTCCAAGAGCCAGGCGCAATCCCATCTCGCGGTATCGCTGCGAGACTGAATAAGTGAGAACACCATAAATGCCTATTCCTGCAAGGAGCAGTGCGCTCACAGCGAAGAGGAGCAAAAGATCCATCTCGAAGCGCTGGTTTGCTACCGAATCCGCAACTATGCCACCCAGAGCACGCACAACCGGAACTGGTACATCGCGGTTAACGCTCCAGATGGTCTGCCGGATCACACCCGCCATTTCAGAAGTATCCTGCCGGGTCCGGATCGTTAGCCCACCCATCAGATCGCAGCGATACCAGTACGGTACATAAATCAGCATCGGGTCAGGTCTCGCCAGAGAGACTGTCCGGGCATCCGCTACAACGCCGACCACGGTGAATGGTTTGTCGGTAGCTGGGTCTTCCCCATCGCTGAATTGCTGCCCAATGGGGTCTTTTCCGGGCCACAGCGTGTTGGCCGTTTTGCCCGAAACCAAGGCCAGATTCTTGCCCCAGTCACCCTCGCTGAAAGTTTTCCCAGCAATAATTCGGAGATGGATCGCAGAGAAGTACTGCGGACTGACGGAAAGAAAGCTCTCAAGCGGCAGTTGCGTAACCGGCCGGCTATCTCCCGTAACCCGTGCCATACCTCCCCAGCCGGCTCCCATCAACGGGAGGGCATTCGTGAAGGCTGCATATTCCACTTCCGGCAGCCCATTCAAACGCCCGAGGACATCGCGGTAAAACGCTGCGCGATGCTGGTCATCGTTGTAGGACTCTGAGGGTAAGTTGACCGTGGCCGTTATGGTCCGCTCGGCGGTGAATCCACGGTTTATATCCATCAGCTTTATTAGACTCGCAATGAGCAGTCCGGTCGTGAGCACCAAGGCAACGCTCACCGCGGCTTCAACTGCAATCAAGATGCGACGCGCGCGCCGGCTTCCAGGCGATTCGTTGGTTAGACGAGAGTCACTGTGCAGAACTTCCTGCGGAGCTGTGCGGGAGATCATGAACGCCGGTGCTGCTCCCGCTACCAGGGTTGTAAGCACCACTAGCAGCAGCGCGCATCCCACTCCAACCCAATCAAGATGCAGAGGGCCGCGAAAATCGAGTGCAGGAGGCAGATATCGCTGCATGCTAGGAACGATACCCGCTGCCAGCAGAATACCCAGTCCGCCTCCCAGCACGGTGAGCATAGAGGTCTCACGAATTGCCATGCGTACCAGTTCGGCGCGGCTTGCACCTAATGCGGCCGCAACCGCGAACTGCCGCTTGTGGCTGACCGCGCGGGAAAGCAACAGATTCGTGACATTCACACAGCCCACCAGCAGCAAGCCCGCAACAGCCGCCAGCAGGATCATTAGGGGTTTCTGGTTATTTCCTACGAGCTTTGCCTGAAATTGCGTGATCACCGCGGAGAGAGTAGCTTTCTGGTCCGCAGGCAGATTAACGGAGATCCTGTGCTGGAGTGCATTCAGTTCCGCATTCGCCACAGCGACTGATATCCCAGCCTTCAGGCGCGCCAGACCGAAGTAGTTCAGATCGCCCATCTCTTCGGCCAACCGCTCCTTCGAGAATGCCAGTGGTAACAGGATGCCGATGGGAAGCTGACGGTTGGCGCTTTCACTGGTTTCCATGGTCTGTATCGAAGGCATGTGGAACGATTGCGGCATCACTCCGATGACTGAGTAGGGAAACCCATCCAGCGAAATGGTCCTGCCCAGAATGCCGGGATCGCCGTTGAACTGCTCGCGCCACAAATCATAGGTGAGTACCGCAACGTGTTCATGCCCCCGTTGCGCCTCATCGACTGTGAATGCCCGTCCCAGAGCCGGCTGCACCCGGAGCACCGGAAAGATGCCAGGCGTAGCCCACAGTGCCTCGACCTGTAAAGGTCTTCCACTGCCGCCAAGCGGCACGGTGCCTTGCTCCATGATCGCCGTCGATTCAAAGCTTCGGTTGTGACGCTGCCAAAACGTGAAGTGGTTCGCGCTCACCGGCACGGTCGGATAAATGTTGCTCCATTCCGCCGCCTTCTCTTCGAGGGTCACAAGCCGGTCCGGTTGCGCGAACGGTAGCGGACGTAGCATTACGTCATACACCAGGGTGAACATTGCTGTCGTCGCACCAATGCCGATTGCAAGTGTCATCAATGCAACGATGCTGAATCCCGGAGACCTCCACAATTGTCGCAGAGCATAACGAATATCCTGCCAAAGGCGTTCTACTGCCGCCCATCCCCAAGCTTCATGCGTCTGCTCCCGAATCAGCGTAGGATTGCCGAACGCCCGCCGCGCCGCAGAACGGGCCGCTTCGAGTGACAAACCGTTCTCCCGCTGCTCTTCTTCCTCGAGCTCAAGGTCCGACCGGAGTTCCCGCTCCAGGTCTTCATGGCGCTTTCTGATCTGCCACCATCGCATGTCAACTCTCCTCGGCAGCGGACCACATGACGCGTGCTGCCGCCGGCAATCGATCGTCATCCCGACGGCCGTCTCAACTACTCAGATCGTAGCGCTTGCATGGGATCGGCTGACGCTGCATGGCTTGCCGGTATGTAAGCCGCTATTAAGCCGCTTGCAAACAGCAAGACCGGAATTCCAGCGAGTGTCAAGCCGTCATGCGCTTTTACGCCGAATAGGAAGCTCCCCACCACTTGTTCCGCAGCAACTGCGAGACCAATGCCTGCTGTTACTCCCAGGAGTAGCATCATGCCAGCTTGGCGCATCACCAGCCACACCAGATTCCCGCGATGGGCACCCAACGCAATCCGCACTCCGAACTCCCGCGTACGCTGGGAAGCTATATAGGCAAGCAGTCCATACACTCCCGCCACGCATAGAATCAAAGCCACTCCACCGAAAATCTCAAGAAGATGGGCCGCCAGCCGCTCGCTCCCGTACGAATCCTCGACGATCTCATCCATGGCGATTATGGACGCATTCTGGAACTCTGGACTTGCCTGCCGCAGAGTTCTGCGCAATTCCGGAATCACTTCAGCGGGAGGCTGGTCCGTCCGCACTGCCATATCCATCTCAACGTCTTCCATGCGTTCATAGAACTTGTCGCCCGGTGTGATTTGTGGAAGACAAATATCTACTTCCGGCTGGGCAGGCTCTTTTACGTTTGCCTGGCGCGCGTCTTCGAGTATTCCCACGATCCGGGTCGGGATATTCTTCCGCAGGCTGATCGAGTCTGTCCCCAAGATCGCCAATGGCTCGTTCTTGTTGGGAGAGTATATTCGTGCAAAAGCTTGGTTCACAACTATCACGGGCGCAGAGGTTGGCGTATCGTCAGCATTGAAGAAGCGTCCCGCAACCATCTTGAATCCGAAGACTTTCTGAATGCCCGGACTGACTGCCTTGAAATACGAGTAAATGACTGCGCCATTGATTTGCAATCCCAGGTGCATTGGTGCCGTGTTACTTAGGGGCACTTCGCTGATTAGACCTGCGCTCTGTATACCGTGCATTTGCTGAACCTGTTCCACTAATGGCTGATAAAGTGCAGCTGTCATGTTTTGCGCTTTGAAGCGAAAAGAAGGGATGTTCAGACTGGCGACTATGATGTGGTCTGTCCTGTATCCCAGTGACACGTGTCGCAGTGAATAAATCGTTCGCAGGAGCAATCCGCATGCCACCAGCAGAACAAAGGACATCGCCACTTCCATGGTCACCAGCGTTTTGCTCAGCCTGATTTGTTGCCGCCCCATTCCAGTCTGATTACCACCGTGCTTGAGCGCCGCCCCAATCGGAACTCTCGCCGCTGCAATCGCTGGCAACGCCGACGACACCAAAGCCGTGAAACAAGTTATGGCCAAGAGTGTCCCCAGGACCCGCATATCTGGCATGGCTGACACTGGCAGCGGCAGATGCTGGCTGAGCTCGTGATTCAAGAGCTTAATTGAACCCGCAGCGAATCCAATCCCCAATACGGCCGAGGTCCCACTCAAGACCAGCCCCTCAAGCAGTATCTGTCGCACGATACGCCACCGGCCGGCTCCCAGGGCTCCGCGCATTGCGAACTCCCTGTGGCGTGAGGAGCTTCGTGCAAGTATAAGGTTCATCACGTTCAGATTGGCGATGAGCCACAACACACCTGAAGCGGCAAACAACGCCAACAGGGCTTTGCTTACGTCGGAACCCACCAGGGATTCACCGTAAGGTTCTATGCGAATTGTGGAGTGATCCTGTCGCCACTCTGGGTCTTGATAGTACTGCTCGGCAAGTCGATTCTGTACCAAATCCAGTTCGGCGCTGGCGCTTTGCACCGTTGCTCCGTTCCGTAGCCGCCCAAGAACTCTAAACCGCATCGCTTTGTAGTCGCGTCCGTTGTCGTTCTCATTCAGTTGAATTGGAGTCCAAACCTGGGCCACCAACTGTGCATTCGCCGGGTAGCGGAAGCCGGCTGGCAGCACTCCCACGACTGCATAGGATTTGTCGTTGATCTTGACTTGCTTACCCAGAATCTCCTTATCAGCCCCGAATTCTTGCCGCCAGATCGCGTCGCTTAGAAGGATCGTTCCTGCGTTCTTTCCAGCTGCGAGGCTCAGTGCCTCGGGGAGGAACCCACGGCCCAGTGCCGGTCGGACGCCGAGCGTTCCGAAAAGGTTGGAGCTGACCTGCTCGTCATCGATCTCCGCTGAAGCCGTCCCTTCTTCAAGGAAGTTTCTGCCGCCTGTACTTGTAGAGAAGGCAATCTGCTCGAATGAGCGGCTCTGAGACATCCATTGTTCTATGTCGAGCCAAGGTGCGGGCCAACAAGCCGCGGTTCCCTTTTTATCGCACTCGTGAATTGCCACCAGCTGTTGTGGATCCCGGTAGGGCACCGGCTGCAACAGTAAATGGTCCACGACTGTAAACATCGCTGCGGCAGACCCGATGCCCAATGCAAGCGTGCCCACGACCGTAGCCGTGAAAATCGGCGACCGCCGCATCTGCCGCATACAGTACCGAACATCCTGTTGGAGGCGTTCCAGCTTTGCCCACCCCCACGCCTCGTGTACCTGCTCTCTGATCAACGTTGCATTTCCGATGGCGCGGCGGGCAGCGTAGCGGGCTTCGTCCTGCGATACTCCAGACCTTCGTTGCTCTTCCTCTTCTAAGTCGAGATCCGCCCGCAACTCCCGCTCCAGATCCGCGTTCCTCTTGTTCAATTGCCACCACTTCATCTCAGATCTCCTCAGTCGCTAGTACTTGAAGTCGCGATTGCGATCAGGAGCCGTCTCCCATTCGCCGCATATCCATCCCCGTCGCTCCGGACGATGCAGCGCGGGGTACA
>CAXUIM010000042.1:15711-19448 GCA_964250885.1 uncultured Acidobacteriaceae bacterium
GTCGTTCCGTCAACGTGACTTCGAGCTATTCAAAACGTAGTGCAGTAATAGGGTCCACCTTGGTAGCGCGTACGGCTGGAATCCACGCCGCCGCCATAGCCACAGCGCTGAGCAGCACCGCCGTCACAACAAATGCGAGCGGATCCCAGGCCTCGACCCCGAAGAGGAAGCTGGCCAGAAATCGAGTCAGCCCGAAGGCCGCGGCGATGCCAATCCCCACACCGCAGGCCGTCAGCACCATCCCCTGGCCGAGAATCATGTTGCGCAGCTGCGACGGCTGCGCTCCCAGTGCCATCCGGATACCCAGTTCCTGCTTGCGCTGTTCCACTGAAAATGCCATCAAGCCGTAAATACCCACTGCAGCCAACAACAATCCCGATGCGGCGAAGACCGTCAGCAGCAGCATGTTGAAGCGCTGCTGCGAAAGGGTCAGGCGGCTAATCTCGTCCATGGTGCGGATATGCGCGACCGGCAGCCCGTCGGTCGTTTCTCGCAGCACCGAGGTCACTTGCGTGACAAAGGCATGCGGGTCGCTTTTGGTGCGCACCACCCACCAGAGCGGAGCGACTCGCGAATTGAGCGCGGTCTCGCCATCCGGCATTTGTGCCAGCGGGATGTACATCGTCGGAATGGGATCGCGATTCAGACCGCCATCTCGCGTGTTGCCCACGACACCAACAATCTGGCGAGGCGGTTCAGCGAAGGCCGGCCCGGCGCCAGGTCCCTTCTGCAACCGGTCCCGCAGCGGATCTCCCTGTGGCCAGTACTGCTTCGCCATCGCCTCGTTGATGAGGATCACTCCGGGAGCGGAGGCATTGTCGTGAACCGTGAACATGCGGCCGCGCAAGAGAGGAATCTTGAAGGCATTAAAATAACTCCATGAGACCGAGTAGTAGGACGCCGCCCCGCTGAACGGAGCATTGCCTTTAGGCCGTCCCACGATATCGAACGGCATTCCAAAAGCGCCTTGCAGGGGCAACCCATTTGCCGCGGCTGCTTCGGTTACACCGGGTATGCTCTTGAGGCGTTCCGTGCCGTTGCGAATGATTTGCGCTACCGGCGCACTCGTCTGGAAACGGTTGCCGCTGATCGACATTGCCATGGTGAGAGTGTTGTGCGTATCGAATCCGGGATCAACAGCCTGCAACTTGAGATAGGTGCGGATCAGCAACATCGAGCCAATCACCAGAACGAGCGCCAGCGCGATCTCCGTAACCACAAGAATCGATCGTAAGTTCGTACTCCGGGAGCCACTGCCGGCGCGGCTACCGCCTTCATTGAGACCGGCAACCAGATTGCAGCGGGTTGCGCTCACAGCGGGAACGAGGCCGAACAGAACCCCCGTAAGCACCGAAACGCCAAGAGTGAAGAGCAGGATGCGCATGTCCAGTGCCACCGCCGACCCATTGTCACCGAGCCTGGGAAGTCCGCCGACATTCACTGTGAGCAACAGGCGAACACTGGCATAGCCCAACGACAATCCAAGCAGGCCGCCAGAGAGCGACAGCATCAGACTCTCGGCCAGCAGTTGACGGATCACATGCCAGCGGCCCGCGCCAAGAGCCGCGCGCGTGGCAAATTCGCGCCTACGGCCCGAGGCTCTGGTCAGCAGCAGGCTCGCCACATTCGCGCAGGCAATCAGTAATACCAACCCAACTGCGCTCAGCAATATCAGCAGCGGCGTGCGCGTGTCGCCGACCATCCACTCCTTCAGCGGGACGACCCCGTAGTGATTTTCCGGTCCAACCGCATTAGGAAAGGCACGCCGGAACTGGTCCGTTGCAAGCTTCAGTTGAGCGTTGGCCTGTGCAATGGTCACGCCCGGCCGCAGACGCGCGGCCGCCCCAAAGTAGTGCGCCATGTCCTTCGTATTCAGGTCGAATTGATACGGGATCCATAGATCTACCGGATCCTCGGTGACGAAACTGCGTCCGATGATTCCCACGATGAGATACGGCGTGTTGTCCAACTGAATAGTCCGGCCCACAATGCTGGCCTCTCCGCCGAACCGCCGCTTCCAGAGTCCATAGCTGAGAATAGCCACATTGGCGCCGTGTGGGCTGTCTTCCTCCGCCGTGAACGGGCGTCCCACAATCAGCGGAGCGCCAAACAGCGAGAAGTAGTCATGCGTGACGTGCATCCCCTGTACTTGCAGCGGGTGATCGCCACCGGTGAGATTCAGTCCGGCGCCGCCCGTGTCATAGCCCGCCACCTCACGAAGCACTCTCGTCTGCTGACGCCAGAGGTTGAACTCCGGCACGCTCGCGCCATCGAGCGTCCGTTGCGGCGTAAAGAGAACCAGCTTCATGAGAGATTGCGGGTCGGGATACGACAACGGCTGCAATAGCACAGTATTCACAACCGAGAAGACCGCCGTGTTCACGCCGATTCCAAGCGCGATCACAAGAACAGCAACCATCGTGAATCCAGGCGTCTTCCTCAGCGAGCGCCAGGCAAAGCGAAGATCGCGCCAGATGTTCTCCGCCAGCGGCAGCGAACGATCGCTCCAGACACGTTCCCGTACAGCGTCCGGATTACCGAACTTCAGCCGCGCCTGCCGCCGCGCCTCAGTCTCTGAAAGACCGCGTGCCAGGTTGCCATCCACTTCGTGTGCCAGGTGCGATTGAATCTCTTCGGCCAGATCCCGACTCTTTTTCCCGCGGTTGAGAAAACGCTGGAAACCCATACTCGCCCCTCCTGCTCAGCTGTTCGATTCTCCGAGAATCAGACCTATGGCACGCGTCATCCGTCGCCAGCGGCTGGTTGCCGCTTCCAGCTCCTTCCGGCCCTTCGTGCTGAGCCGGTAGAACTTCGCTCTGCGGTTGTTTTCGCTCACGCCCCACTCGGAAGAGAGCAGCCCTCGATCCTCAAGCCGGTGAAGCGCCGGGTAGAGCGAGCCCTGCTCCACCTCCAGAACGTTTTCTGATGTGCTTTCGATCGAGTGCGCAATCGTGTGCCCGTGCGCGGAACCCAGGATGAGCGTGCGCAGAATCAGCAGGTCGAGAGTTCCCTGTAGAATCTCTCCCGCCTCCGGCTGTCTCTTCGTTGCCATGACATCCCTTCCACTCGAATGACTATGGGAGACGACTATACTCCACTCGAATGCCTATGGGTAGGCTTTTCCCAGGTCAGCTCCATTGACCGGACTCCCGGCACAAGGCAGTGAGAAGTTTGGCTTGAAACCTCAATTCGCGATACAGGCGCATCCACTCCTACATGCCGGGCAAAGCCGTTGCTGCTTCACTACACTGAATCTACAATTTGCCTTGTTCGAGAGGGTTGCCCCAGAGCGGGGCGGCGAGGGTAAACGCGATGTCTCCGGTGAAGCTGCTCTTTCGCGGCGCGATCGTCCTGGCCTCTCTCCTGCTCTTCCTCGGCGAGCCCATCGCCGCCAAGCAGCTTCTCCCGTTGTTCGGAGGCTCGGCCGCCGTCTGGATCACCTGCCTCGTCTTCTTCCAGCTCGCCCTCCTCGCCGGATACCTCTACGCCCACGCCCTCACCCGCGGGCCGCAGACACAAAGCAGCCTGAACCTCCATCTCCTCCTCCTGGCCGGAGCCGCCGTCTCCGGCGCCCTCTGGGCCGCCCGCCGCGAACCCCGCACCTGGGGCGCCGAACACCCCGTCGCCAGCATCTTCTGCTCCCTCACCGCCTCCATCGGCCTTCCCTTCCTCATGCTCGCCTCCAGCAGCCCCCTCCACCCCCTCTGGATCGCCCGCCCCCCCCCCCGCCCCCTCCC
>CAXUIM010000043.1:0-19293 GCA_964250885.1 uncultured Acidobacteriaceae bacterium
ATTCTGCCGCGCCTTGTCCAGTCAAACCATCTCGCTGCCGCAACCTCTGCAACGCGCCTCGCGTCCGCGGCAGATTCTCGCCCTTCTTCCCGGAACGGCGCTGCTCTTCGCGATCGGCATTGCCGGCAAACTGATCGAGTCTCTCGGCCACTGGCTGCGCACAGCCCGCCATATTCCATTCCCGCAGATCGAGTACGTTCTCTGGGCCATCATTCTCGGCCTTCTGCTCTCCAACACTTTCACGCTGCCGCGTGTCTTCCGCCCCGGCATCGCCACCTATGAGCTTTGGCTGAAGCTGGGCATCGTGCTGGTGGGCGCCAAGTTTCTGCTCAACGACGTCTTGCATCTTGGTGGCATGTCTCTGGTCCTGGTGTTCATCGAGCTAGTTCTCTCGCTTTCAGTGATGACGCTGCTGGGCCGGTTCTTCAAGCTCCCACCCAAGCTCACATCGCTGCTGGCCATCGGCAGCTCCATCTGCGGCGTCACCGCCATCATGGCAGCACAAGGGGCCATCGAGCCGGAAGAAGAGGACACCTCCACGGCAATCGCCGCCATTCTGTCCCTGGGCGCGCTCGCCCTCTTCACCTTCCCCGCCATAGGCCATGCGCTGCACATGGGACAGCAGTCTTACGGAATCTGGGCCGGTCTGGCTGTCGATAACACCGCGGAGGCTACGGTTACCGGAGCGCTCTATGGCGACGCCGCCGGCCGCTTCGCCATCCTGGCCAAGACCGCGCGCTCCGCCTTCATCGGCTTCGTGGTCCTGGGGTACGCGGTGTACTGGGCCTCGCAGGGCCAGGCCAGCCGGGTGGAGCGCAAGGCGCTCTTCCTCTGGCAGAAGTTCCCCAAGTTCATTCTCGGCTTCGTCGCCATCTCGATCCTCGCGACGCTGGGCTTCTTCTCACCCGCGCAGCTCAACTCCCTCTCCAACCTCTCCAAGTGGGCCTTCCTTCCCGCCTTCGCCGGAGTCGGTCTGCGCACCCAGTTGCGCGACCTGATCAACCAGGGCTGGCGGCCGATCCTGGTCGGCGTTCTGGGTGAAATCTTCATCGCTCTCATCACTCTTGCCATGGTGTTCGCGGTCTACCATCACGGAGGCATGCAGTGAACACCTTCCCTCCGGCATGCCCGCTTTGTAGCTGTCGTTGTCGTCGCCAGCCCCGCCAGGAGCTTGTTGAAAAAGCACCTCGGATGTCCGCGAGGCAAGTACGGAACCCGCAATCAAAGCGGGTTTCGCGAATCTAGCGAAGCCACAAGAGCCAATTTTCAACAAGTCCCTAGAGCCGCGCGCGAGAACCAGCCTACACGCAGCAATCCCGTTTGCATTTGCTTCATTGAAGTTCACCCGACTGAGGGCCTTTCGGCTCCGACGGTTCACAGCGAACCTTTGCGCGCGGGCCCATGACGTCCCGCTCGCTTTCCAGGAGATCCATGCACAGTTTCCGATCGGCACCTTTACGACGACCTACCGTCCGGGTGCTTCCTGCCCTCTTGATCTCTCTAGTCTTCGCCCTCGCGGGCCGAGCCCAGGTGGTGGGAGGCACCCTCGCCGGTACGGTCACTGATCCCTCCGGCGCTCTCATCCCGAACGCGAAGGTCGCCGTGCGCAACCAAGACACGGGAACCCAGCGCATCCTGAACACAAACAGCTCCGGAACGTTCTCCGCCCCGTCCATTCCCGTCGGCCAGTACACGGTCACCGCCGACGCGACGGGCTTCAGTCACTACACGCGCCGGAACATCACCCTCACGATCGGGCAGGCGCTCAGTCTCTCCGTGCAACTGGCGGTCACCGGCAGCGAGACCGTGAACGTGCAGGAGACTCCCTCCGCGGTCAACACCTCCACCGAACAGACCGCCGGCCTGGTCAATGCGCGGCAGGTGAAGGAGCTTCCCCTCAACGGCCGCAGTTACGATCAGCTCATCACCTTGAACCCGGGAACGGTCAACTCCACCGGCCAGCGCTCGGGAGGAGTCGGCACCTCCAACTCTTCGGTCGGCAATATGTTCGCTGTCTCCGGCCGCCGCCCGCAGGACAATCTCTTTCTGCTCAATGGTGTGGAATACACCGGCGCGTCGCTCATCAACGTGACTCCCGGAGGAACCTCGGGCCAGTTGCTGGGCGTCGACGCCGTGCGTGAGTTCAACGTGGTCTCCGACACCTACTCGGCCGCCTACGGCAAGCGCGACGGCGCGCAGATCTCCATCGTGACCGAGTCCGGCACAAACCATCTGCACGGCGATGCGTATGAGTTCCTGCGCAACAGCTTCTTCGATGCCCGCAACTACTTCGACCAGAGCCGCATCCCCGAGTTCCAACGCAACAACTTCGGCGCCGCGCTGGGGGGTCCTTTGCGGCGCGACAAGCTCTTCCTCTTCGGCAACTACGAGGGCTATCGGCAGAACCTCGGGCTCTCCGACGTGACCCTGGTGCCGGACGCCGCCTCACGCGCCGCGGCCGTCGCCAGCGTTCGGCCGCTGCTGAATCTGTGGCCGGCCGCCAACGGCCCCGAGCTGCTCAGCACGAGCGGTGCGCAAACAGGCATCGCCGAAGCCTTCAGCAGCCCCTCGCAGCACATCCGCGAGGACTTCGGAACCACTCGCCTGGATGCAAACCTGACCGCCAACGATCTGCTCTTCGCGGTGTACACCGTGGATGATTCAGCCGCCCACACGCCGACTCAGGATCCCTACTCGCTGATCGATGAGGCGTTGCGCGAACAGGTGCTCAGCGTTCAGGAGCAGCACGTTTTTTCGCAGCGGCTGCTCAACACGGCGCGCTTCGGGTACTCGCGCGCCAGTTTCCTCTTCCTGGGATCTGTTCCCGCCGCCATTCAGAGCGATACCACTACCTTCGTCGCGGGCAAGCCGACCGGTGCGGTTGTCATCGCCGGCTCGACCGCCTCCAATGGAGCCTCGCAGATCACCACGGCCGGCGCCAACGTGGGCGCCAACAACGCGATCGCGCGCAACCTGTTCACCTTCGACGACCACATCTTCTACACCCTGGGCCGGCACCAGATCGAGGCCGGAGTGTGGCTGCAGCGTCTGCAGTCGAACGACAATCTGGCGCAGGACCAGGATGGCCAGGCCTCCTTTGCCTCGCTCTCCAGCTTCCTCGCGGGCAACATCAAGACCTTCACCATCGTTCCCAATCCAACCGAGCTGGGATGGCGGACCCTGTTCGCCGATGCCTACCTCGAAGACACCTTTCACATCACACCGCGCCTGGAAGTGCGCGCTGGCATTCGAACTGAGTCCTCCACCGGATGGAGCGAGTCCCAGGGCCGCGCCGGCGTGTACCACTTCAGCGATGGAGTGATCGAAACCGACCCTGAAGTCCAGAGCAACGCCCTGACCGACAACCGCGCTCTGCTGCTTCCCGAGCCGCGGCTGGGTGTGGCCTGGAACGTGTTCGGCAACAACAGGACCAGCGTGCGCGCCTCGGTTGGTCTGCACCATTCGCTGCTGGACGCGCTGGACTATCGCCTGGACCAGTCCGCGCCCTACAACACCGTTCTCACGTACTCGGGTACCACGGTCACGGCGCCGACCAAGGGCGCCGCTTCCATCTCACCCTCAACCGTGCAGACCGATATGGCTACGCCCTCTCTGCTCGCCTATACCCTCAAGATCGAGCAGCAACTCGCTCCGGCGACCACACTGACGATCGGCTACGACGGCTCGCACAGCTCGCACCAGATTCTCTCCGGCGATCTCAACGAGCCGGCCTTCACCACCCTGAGCGACGGTACGGTCTTCTACCCGAACACCACCCGGGCGAACCCCGGCCTGGCCAACACCACATCATGGTGGTCAGGCGGATCGGGCAACTACAACGCCCTGATCGCCGATCTGCGCCACGACCTCAGCCACGGACTGCAGCTGCGCGCGAACTACACATGGTCCAAGAATCTGGACGACGGGTCTGCCTGGAATACTTCGGTCTCGGCGAACACCCCCGCCTTTGTCGAAGTTCCCGCACAGCCCCATCTGGACTATGGCCGCTCCGCCACCGATCTCCGCCAGATCGCAGCCCTCAACGGTTCCTACGACCTGCCGTTCGGCGAGGGGAAGTTGTTCCTCACCAGGACCGGTCCGCTCGCCGGCCGCCTCATCTCGGGCTGGACGCTTTCGAGCATCGCCAGTCTGCAGACGGGCTTCCCCTTTTCGCCACAGCTCGGCTACAACCCGACCGGCTCGGGGGATACCCGCAACCCGGTGCGGCCGGATGCGAACCCGAACTTTCGCGGCTCGCTGTACACCCACGGATCGACCGCGCAAAGAGCGGCGGCGTTCTTCAACGCAAACGCGTTCTCCGCCCCGGCGTTTGGCACGGTCGGCAATCTGGGCCGTGACACGCTCACCGGCCCCGGCTATGCCGACTGGGATCTCTCACTGCTCAAAGCCACGCAGCTCACCGAGAGCACGCGCCTGCAGTTCCGCGCCGAGTTCTTCAACATCCTGAACCACACCAACCTGGCTACGCCCAACGAGGTGGTCTACTCCAGCGGCCCCACCCAGGGCACGGCCGCGAACCAGGCCGCGGCCGCGGTGCAGAGCCCCACCGCTGGCGTCATCACATCCACGGCCAACACCAGCCGCCAGATTCAACTGGGCCTGAAGCTGCTCTTCTGAACCAGCCACGGCGAACGAACGTGGTTAGCGCCTGTTCAGATGCTGTTACGTAACACAATCGCATGATCTGACTTCATTTGGCGCCGAAAAGCCGCTCTTTGTGACGCCTTAGCTCTCGATGAGTGACTCGGCGAATTGGCACTCGGGGTAAGCGACATCGATAGACAGAAGCGGGTATGTAGTTACTGACTGACCCAATTTGGCGAGAAATCGTTCTGGACGAGCGCTTTGATCTCTTGCGATCCACCAAGCGAGGTGCAATTTGGGACTATGTCGCCTGATATGTCTGGTATGCCGCACTGGATTTCCTCTACACTCAATGGGTGATCTGTTGATTCCGGGGAGGCTTTTCGATGCCTTTGCTTCGTTTAAACGATCAGGGCCGCCTGTGCCTGAAAGGCGCCGCTGCTACTAAAACAACCGAGACGCCGTTGATAGATAACGTGCTGCTTCTTATTGATACCTCCGGCAGTATGAGCGGGGTGAAAATATCGCAGGCAAAGAGCGGCGCTGTCGACTTTTCCAAATCGGCGACACAACGCGGACATGCGACCGGGCTCGCCGTATTCGCTGACAGGGCTGCGATGGTGTGCGACCCCACGGTGCAAAGTGCTGCGTTTGAAAAAAAGATTGGTGCGGTGCGAGTCGGAATTGTAGGGGGCAGTACTAATTTGGCAGCCGGTCTCGATCTCGCCGGCAAATTCAAGGAGCTTGCTGCCGTCGTGGTCGTCACCGACGGACAGCCCAACTCGCGTGTAGATGCTCTGCGGTCTGCTGCGGTGCTGAAACAGAGGGGTATCGAGATTCTCTGCATTGGAACCGATGACGCAGATATAGCATTTCTCGACCAATTGGCTACTCGCAAGGAACTTGCGTTGCACGTGGGAGCGAACGATATTCGGACCTCGATGGGACAGGCAACGATGCTTTTACCAGGAGTTGTTGGATGAACCATGGCGGGCTCTCAATCCGGCGACTCTTGGGCATTTCTAGCCTGCTTTCAGCGCTGTCACGCAGAATAGGAGCACCACTAACAACGAGTGGCAGACAGCGCAAACTAGGTGCTTTGATATATCGAATACTTGGCCTCCATATTTAAGTATGCCCGACGAGACGTACTATTCGCTCCTCGAAATTTCGGAAACCGTACCAGCGGCGGAGATCAAAACCGCCTACCTTCGTTTGATACGTGAGGTTCATCCTGATCGCTTGGCGAGTCTTCCCGCGTACTGGCAGCGACAAGCTGAAGAAAAGTCGAAGGAAATCAACGAAGCCTACGCAGTTCTTTCGAATCGCGAGAAGCGCTGCTTGTATGATGCTCAACTCGCCTCGTACCGCGGTTCGCGAGCGACAACCAACCGGACCCCGACCTCGCAGTCGGCGACTCCGTCACACCCGAATGCTACGCAGCAGGGGCCGCACAGCGCTTCACGGCCTCATCCCCATCCGGCACAGACGACCGGCTTCCCTTCCCAGGTCACTGCTCAAGGATTTAGCTCCGGACTGAGCCAAGGTCGGCGGCTGCTTTTTGCTTTTGCTGGGAGCATTTTTGCATTTTTTGCGGCAGATGCATTTTGGACATCGTCGTCCTTTGCAGTAAGCGCGTTCGCGTTCTTCTTCGCTGCTATTCTTTCGTTCGGGGTTGTATGCCTATATCAAAGTCAGATAAGCCGAGTATTGTTAGCGCTACGAATAAGGCCCAAGCAACAGCTTTGGGCCACCATAGCAACTATTCTATTTCTTTTGTCCGTCGGGAAGATTGCGAACAGTAATCGAGGTATCCGATTTCGAGGCGCGGACGATCAAAATGTTGATTTGTCAACTGTGGCCCCAGTCACTTCAGATGTACACGATAGAGACCAGCCACCCGTTGGTTCGGGTGCTCGACAGATCATCACGGGAGGTGGACCGGAAAAGATCGCGCAATCCCAAGCCTATTCTCGAACTGCTCAGCAACCAACCTCCCAGAGTGACGTTCAACAGCGCGTCCCAACTGCTGCACCTGCAGCAGCATCTGAGACACACGAAATAGGAACGCGGCAGGAGACCGAGATTCCTTGGCGGAAACCCTTAAGCGGAAGCTGGGTAGGGAAATACAACTGCGCCCAAGGAGTTACCGGACTAACTCTGACGATTGTCGAATCGGCGCAAGGAGGATTTTCGGGAATTTTCGATTTCTATCCGGTACTTGGGGGCGCTAGCTTCCCGGAAGGTTCGTTTTCGGGAACTGTCACGGTGGGCACCAATGACAGCTTTGAGTTTAAACCGCAGAGGTGGATTTCCCAACCGCCGGGATTCAGCACTGTTGGGCTGTCAGGCCAATATGTCGCGGAGGCTCAACAACTTGAAGGGCAGGTCACCGGGGCGATGGGGTGTACTTCATTTCGTCTATCCCGACGATCAGGCCAAGCGCGAGTTCCATCCCAGTCAATGTCCACTTCATTACCAATGTTCGATCCGAGCGGAAAGCTATGGAGCATTCCTGTAGACCAAGTGAATCAGGCTAAAGCCGCTGGCGACATCAAGGCAGTGAAGATGCGCGACCCTAAGGGCGTCGTCCGTTGGGTTCCCGAGAACAACGTCAAGGACGCGCTGGCGAACGGTGGCCAGATGTTTGGCAGTGCTGCGCAAGGGGGTAGCCCATCACCGCAGCCGCAGCAGCCTGCTACCCCGACACCTGCCGCAACGCCCCAGCCGCAACAGTCTAAGCCGGTGATTCCGACCCCCGTGGCCTACGATATTTCCAGCTTGCCAGATTCCGACCGAAACTCAATAGAATCCGCTTGCTCGGATGCCAGGCTCGTACAGGGGGCCGCCGCTTATCATCGGTGTCTAAATACTCAACTTCAGGAACTTGCACGATACCCCGGCACGCCCGACCTAAATAAGCTCAGCAGTATCGACCGAGCATCGATTGAGTCTGCTTGTTCAGGAGCCAGACTCGTACAAGGCGCCGCCGCTTATCATAGATGTCTCAATACTCAGCTTGAAGGACTTGCACAGTACCCCTCCACGCCCGATCTAAGGGAGCTGAACAGTATCGACCGAGCATCGATGGACTCAGCTTGTTCAGGAGCCAGGCTCATACAAGGTGCGGCCGCTTATCATCGGTGTCTGAATACTCAACTTACAGAACTTGCACAGTACCCCGCCACGCCCGACCTAAGCAAGCTGAGTAGGGTCGATCGGAACTCGATAGAATCCGCCTGCTCGGGGGCCAGGCTTGTGCAGGGGCCTGCAAGTTTCCACCGATGCCTAACGCGCCAACTGTTAGAACTGGGAGCCCAGTAAGAATTTACAATCACTATCGAGCAATCCTCGATTTTCAATGCTTTCTGGTCCAAGTTTTAAGTCTCGTCCGAAACAATTGGCAACAGTCTTCAATACCGATCACGCGGACGCGCGGTTCCCGCCGATGCCTGATATAGTTACTTTCAAGAAAGCATCGAATTCGGCAACTAGAATTATTTGTTCGAAGAGAACATCCCGGCTCGTGCCAAATTGCCTACTCGCTTATGGACGGCCCGATTAGTCCTGATAAATCAGCTTGTGTTTACGATCCATGTTCAGCGAAGACCCACCTGACGAGAACAGACACATGCTCTCATTTAGTCGGATTCCCGTCCGGTAAAGCAATGCAACCGTGTACCTAGCGCCCGCTCACCCGGGCGAAGTCGATAAAGGCTCTCGCCGGATCAGTGTGAATCAGCTTTACATCGACCTTGTCGCCGATATCCAACCCATCCCCACCTTGAACCACGCGCCCTTCGAAGGGAGGCTGGATGACACGCACATACACGCCCTTGTCGCTGGCGCCCGTGACCACGCCCGCGAAGACCTCGCCGATGCGGGAGGCCATGGCCACCGCCGCCACGCGCTTCTGCATGTTGCGTTCAATCTTGCGCAGGGCCTTGTCGGCCTCATTGCAGTGCGTGGCGATCGCCGCCAGTTCCTCATCGCTGTAGGGCGGCGGCTCGTCGCGCATCATCGCGTGCAGCACACGCTGGGTGACGATGTCCGGAAACCGGCGGTTGGGCGCGGTGGAGTGCGTGTAATCGCGCGCCGCCAGGCCGAAGTGCCCGGTCGGGTCGTCCGTGGGCCGCATCAGCATGTACTCGCCCGGCCCCATCAGCTTGATCACCGCGAGGGCCAGATCCGGATAGTGGACCGCGTCGTTGTTGCGCCGCTCCTCGAGGAATTTGTTCAGCTCCACGGAGCTCGGCGCCGCCGGCAGCTGCGTTCCCTGCTCGGCCGCCAACGCCACGATCCGGTCCCAGCGTTGGGGAATACGCACCACCCGCTGCAATCCACTTCTTCCGCCCAGCCGGAGCGCTCGCGCCATCACCCCGTTGGCCGCGACCATCAGGTCTTCAACCAGGTTCATGGCCCGGTTCTGGAGAACCTCACGCACATCCAGCACCCGCCCATCCACCACGACGGGGTCGGCCTCGGCCTTGTGAAACTCCAACGCTCCGTTTTTCACCCGAGCCGCATGCAACGCCTGTGCGGCCTCGTCCTGCAACCGCAATTGCTCGGCGAGCTCCGCGGCGAACATACTGCCGGCATCGTCTCCGCCAAAAACCGCTTCGCCCCGTGCTTCCGCTTCACGGGCGCTGTCGGAGCGTAGCTCCTCGATCGGCTCGGACCCGCTGATGGCCTGCCCGGGCGTGCGGCTGTTCTGCTCCAGCCACGGGCCGACGCGCGAATAGGCGAGTTGGGCTCGATTGCGCACGATCGCCCGCGATACCTCCTCCTCGCCGATGGCGCCGTCCGAGCTCACAATAAAGGTCATCATCACCGCCAGCCGATCACCGTTCTCATTCAGGCTGGTGCATCCGGTCGAGAGCTCCAGCGGCAGCATGGGGAAGTTCTTCACAGCCGTATAAATTGTCTGGGTCTGAGCCTGCGCATGCTGATCGATCGGCGTGCCCCGGGCCACGGCCGAGGCCACGTCCCCGATCGCAACCCGCAGTCGAATGCCTTCGCCAGCCCGCTCGGCAACCTCGATCTGGTCCAGGTCCCGAGACGTATCGTTGTCGATCGAGGACCAGCGCAGCGCGCGCAGGTCCTAAACCTCCGGCTCGAAGTCGACATTCGTCAACCGAGCCTCGATCTCCTTCACCTGCTCGGCAACCCCTGCCCCGAACTCCGGCCGGAATCCGGCCTCATGCATCTCGTCCAGGGCCGCCTGGGTGAGATCGAAGCCGCTTCCCCGGCTGCCGGCAGGCCCGTGGCCGCGGTCTGCCTGCGGACTGGCGTCGCGCCGCGGCGGATGCTGTACGGTTGTTGGTTGCGGGCTCTGCTGAGAGGGCTTGGCCGGGGGCCGCCGTTTGGGTTCAGACATGCCCCGGAGACTAGAGCATTTCTCCTGTCGCTGTACAGCGGTTCAATCGTGCGACTGCCGCTTGCTTCGAGGGAAATGCTTCGGCGCGCTTCCCCTCACGCCGGAAATCGGGGACAATACGGCATGGTTCGTCCCTGCTTCCTCGTCATTGACCGGGAACACCCCGGCAGTATCTCCACTCGCAAACTGGTGCTCGAGACCGCGAAGTTCAATGTCATCACGGCCTACAGCGCCAGCGAAGCTCTCGAAACCCTCGCTCTTTTTCCAAACATCAGCGGCGTTGTGCTCGACGCCGTGGTGCGAGACGTCTCCTGCAATGATCTGATCGCGGAAATCAAGGCGGTCAACGCGAAGCTCCCCATGGTCGTGATCAGTTCCCCCGGAACTCATCATTGCCCGCAGGCCGATTACCTGCTGGAGACTTTCGATCCGGTGCCACTTCTGACTCTTCTCCAGGGTCTGGTTCCGGACGCGACCGCGTCCATCGAAGAGCAGAACCAAAGGCTGGGGCGCCAGTAAGCGGTACGCCGCAGAGTCGTCTGCTGACTGCGTTTTTGTTCGGACCTCCGCCGCAACGCCTCTGCGACACCGCATCTTCGATCTCCGACGCCTGGTTCGCTTACCGAACGTCCGCTGCCATCCAGGCGCATAAAGGTCTAGCATGGAACTGTCATGGCGACCACGACACGAGCCACAGCCCCGACGTCCCTCACAGCCCCACCTTCCAGCAACGGTCCGGACAACCCCCTTCGTGAAGCGACCTTCGATGTATTCCGCCGCTGGGGATACCTGCAGGCCTCGCTGGATCCGCTCGGTCAGTTCCTTGCGCCCGAGCCCTTCCCCACCGCGCTTCCGGAAGGGCCTGAAGCCGAGCAGGCCGCACAGCAGGCACGCCGCGTCTACTGCGGTTCGATTGGCGCCGAGTTCATGCACATCGCTTCGCCGGAAAAGCGTGCCTGGATCCAGCAGCGGCTGGAGCCGGATCGGACCGCGGCTGGCCCTGCGAAGGATCAACGCGCGACCCTCCGGCCGGAGCGCATCCTGACCGGCCTCATCCGCGCCGATCTGTTTGAGCAGGTCATCCAGCAGCGCTATCTCGGCACGAAGCGTTTCTCCCTCGAGGGCCTGACGGTCCTGATCCCATTCCTCGACCAGCTCTATACGACCGCCTCGGATAATGGCGTCATTCGCTCCGTCTTTGCCATGAGCCATCGCGGCCGCCTCAACGTCATGGTGAACACCGTCGGCCGCGGCTCGCACGAAGTATTCGCGAAATTCGAAGATGTTGACCCGCGCAGCACGATGGGTGGGGGCGACGTGAAGTACCACACCGGCGCCACCGGCGACATCGTTACGGCCAATGGCAAGGTCATTCATCTGCACCTGGCCAGCAACCCCAGCCATCTGGAGGCCGCCGACCCGGTGATCATGGGCCGTGCCCGTGCCTACCAGGAGCGCGCGCAGCAGGAGCAGGGCGTCGCCGCCGGAAAGAAGAACGTGGGCAAGCAGCAGGTTCTGCCCATGATCATCCATGGCGATGCCGCCTTCGCCGGTCAGGGCATCTGGGCCGAGACCCTGAACCTGGCCTCACTGCACGGCTATAACGTCGGTGGAACCATCCAGGTGATCGTCAACAATCTGCTCGGCTTCACGGCCCTGCCCGAGGAGTCGAACTCCTCCCGTTTCGCCTCCGATCTGGCCAAGCGCCTGCCCATCCCCATCTTCCACGTAAATGCCGAAGACCCGGAGGCCGTGATACGTGTCGCCGCGCTGGCCGCCGACTATCGCCACGCCTTCGGTTCCGACGTTGTCGTGGACCTCATCGGCTACCGGCGCCACGGCCATAGCGAGGTCGACGATCCCACCGTCACCCAGCCGCGCCGCTACGCCAAAATCAAAGATCATCCGCCGCTGTACAAGCTGTATGCGGAACGGCTGGGGATCGATCCCACCGCTGAAGTCTCCGCGATCCAGAATGAGTTCTTCGAAGACCAGAAAGCCGCAACCCGTGCGGAGCACAAGCCGAAGATGCATGAGCTCCCCACATACTGGACCCCGTACTACGGCGGTCCGCTGCGCGCGGACGACGATCCCCGCACCGGCCTGGACGCCGCCCAGGTCGCCAGCCTGACCACCAGGCTCACGACCGCACCCGACGGCTTTCATATCCATCCCAAGGTCGCCAAGCTGCTCGAACAGCGGGTGGAGATGGGCAGCGGCCGCAAGCCCATCGACTACGGCATGGCCGAGCTGCTCGCCTACGCTGCGTTGCTCGAAGGCGGCACGCCCGTGCGCCTCAGCGGCCAGGACACTCAGCGCGGCACATTCAATCAGCGCCACTCGGTCTTCGTGGATATCGAGACGGAGGTGCACTACTCGCCGCTCCAGGACATCGCGCCGCGACAGGGCCGCTGGCAGGTCTATAACTCCATGCTCTCCGAGGCCGCATGCCTGGGCTTCGAGTACGGCTTCTCGCGCGATTATCCGGAGGCGCTGGTGCTCTGGGAGGCTCAGTTCGGCGACTTCGCCAACGGCGCTCAGATCATCATCGACCAGTTTCTCTCCGCCGCGGAAGCCAAGTGGAGTCTCCTCTCCGGTTTGGTAATGCTTCTCCCTCACGGCTATGAGGGGCAGGGCCCGGAGCACTCCAGCGCACGGATCGAGCGCTACCTTCAGCTCGCCGCCCAGGACAACATCCAGATCGCCCAGCCGTCCACGGCGGCGCAGTACTTTCACCTGCTGCGCCGGCAGGCCCTGCGCAAGTGGCGCAAGCCGCTGATCGTCTTCACGCCGAAGTCCATGCTGCGCCATCCGGACGCCATGTCGCCGCTGGCCGAGTTTGACCGCGACCACTTCCGCAACGTTCTCCCGGACAACGAGGTCGTCCAGCCGCGCCGCCTTCTGGTCTGCAGCGGAAAGATCGGCCACAATCTGCGCGTCGAACGCGCAAAGCGCAAGCTGAACGACATCGCGATCATCTTCGTCGAGCAGCTCTATCCGTGGCCCGAGGCCGAACTGCAGGCCGCGCTCGATCAATATCCCTCCGCCACCGAGATCGTCTGGGTGCAGGAGGAGCCGGCCAACATGGGTCCGCTCTTCTATGTTCAGCCGCTGCTGCGCCGCTTGGCGCACAGCCGTTCCGTGCTGAGCGTCAAGCGCACGGCCTCAGCCAGTCCCGCGACGGGTTCCGCCAAAGCCCATGAGCTGGAGGAGAAGACTCTTATCGATCTCGCCCTCGGTCACGGCTCGTAGAAACACAGTTGCAGAGAAGGATTGGCAAGCAGCCGGAAGCAGTGTGGCAGGCCAATTAGGCGTTACGGTAGTCGCAAGTCACTCTCCAGTGCGGGCTCGTTCGCATCGGGAACTTGGCAACCAATTGAATCCCCTCTCTAACCCGCAACCGGCGACCGCCTCAATCCCGCCGCGAGCAGCGGCTCGCGCACGGTCTCGCGTGCTCCACGGCTCATTCCCCGCGGATCGCCAGCCAGCCGGAATCGTTGAAGGCAGGGTTGGCCCAGGCGAGGTCGTCGCCGGTGTGGAACCGCCATGTGCCCGGGATGGGCACCACGATGACGTCAACAGACACCTGGACGGTGCCCGGCTTTGCTCATGCACTCCGCCTGTCGTATCTGAGCGATGATGTGGTGGCGCCCTCGAATGAGGGGAAACGCCTCGCCTCCGATTCGTGGCCACAGGTCTGAAGTATTTCTTCCGCAGGCTAAATGCGCTACGCCGCCAGCCTACTTTACTGCAGGTAACTCCACTCGCAGGAGCGTGGCGGGACGCCTCTTGCCATCCGGCGGCGGAGAGGCTGTGCCGCCGTCCGTTATAAAGTAAGCCACACGGCCATAATCCCCTGGGCCGCGGCGCCACACGCCGCCTGATGGCCCGATGAGTTGCTCTGTGAAGGGATCGCCCGCTACGCTCTGGGTGAATCCGCTGTTCTTGCCTGGATCCATGGAGACCCGGTCGATGGTGTTCTGCCTGTGAGTCGTGAGATAGATCACGCCGGCGTCTTCGTCGAGACAAAAGTCGTCACCCATCCGGCCGGCCACGACAAGCTCCGGGCCGCCCGCAGGCTCCAAAGTGTCGGGACGAACCGGCACGCGCATGAAAAGCTTCTTGGCGGTCGCGGTGTAGTACAGGAAATTGGTTCTGGATGCATATCGCACCCCGTTCGCCCCGGGCTGCTCCGGCTTCAGTTCTCCAGGAAAGTACCCCATGCTTTGATGCCGGAGCCACACCTTTGACCTCGGCTGCTTTGCTCCAGGCTGAAGATCCACTCTCCAGATCAGCGAGGCAAAACAATCCGCGATGAGCACGACGCCAGGAGCGACCAGGCAGCTTCCGTTCAGGCCACCGGCCTCAGCTGGGAACTGCAAGATCTGCTCCGAGTGCAAGGTCAAACCAGGCGCCCAGGCCCGCATATCCAGACGGTGTAAGTAGCATTCATGGGTGGTGTAGAGATTAGTCGTGGAGACAAGAAAAATGTCTGGCTCGATCTCCACGATGCCCGTGGTGGGCTGATCAAAGGTGGCGATCAGGATTGGATCGACCGGCAGCTTGGTCCCCGGCGCCGGAACGCACCATAGCTCGTGCTGGTTCATCCTTGTAATCAGGATGGAGCCGTCCTCACGCACAGCAAGATTTTCAAGGAAAGATCCGGCTGGGAAAGACGCAATTGTTGTCAGTGTTGCCTGCGGCACTGGTGGGGGAGGCATGTCAATCTCCTAATCTCCTGTTGCTGTGACGCGGACAGAACGCGAGTGCCGATCTTCTCGGGAGAAAGCGGCCGTGGACCCTGAAGATCTCCTCTGCACCTGCATGAGAAACCTGCACGAGGAACACCTTAAAGCATTTTTCCTTTTACTGTGAACCGGAAGAAAAGTGAGAGTGCCGTTTCTTGGGGGAAAACGACGTTGAGAGTGTTGGCTTCGGTTTACACCTAAAGGAAAAATGCTTTAGCGTTTCAGACCGACGGCATCGGAGGGAACGTCATAAGTCATAAGCGTGAAGGACACGCAAGTGAAGTAACCAAGCAGCACAGTAAGGTCTGCAATGCCGTTGTCACCCAGGAGATCCACGGCGCGCCGATACAGTCCCGTAGGCACGACGCGAGGCGTAACCAGCGCGGACGCGAGTTCATAGACGACTTGCTGTCGAGGATCCTCAAACCATGTCGGCAGCCCTGTGATCAGGGCCTGCACCTTTTCAGGTGGCAGACCTCCTTGCTGCTCCGCGATCTTCTCGTGCTCGTAATTCGAATAGGCCCCAAGCCAGCGTGCGTTTATGAGATTCGTGGCGATCTCGATTTCGGCCTTGGACAGCGATGAGTGGCCCTGGTAATACGCTCCGAGAGGAACCATGATCTCCAGCAGCTTCGGATTCTGGAGCCAGATCTTGTAAGGACCAGGAACCTGGCCCCGTTCCTTCAGCGTGAACTCATAACCCTCCTTCTGCTTAGGTGTCATGTTCTCGAGCGGGATCTCTGTGTAACGGCCGAAGGTACCAAACGAAGAGTTCTCGGGCATCGTCTTGCTCCTGTAACGGTCCAAATGCATGTCAACGTGGTTTGGTGTTCCATGGAGGCGGGCAGGGTTGCACCTGGGTGGCGCGTCTCGCTAACTCAAGTCGCCTGAGATGCAACAGTTTGCCGGCTCCCTACTTCACGATGCAACGTTCCTGCATCGCACAGAGGTGCACTGCAGATGTAGATGCCAAGGCGCAGCAGGCCTACTTGGCACTATTTTCCGATCAGGATGATCGCCGGAGGGAATCACTATGGAGTTGCGGCACCTTCGGTATTTCACCGCCGTGGTGGAATGCAAGGGATACCGTGAAGCGTCACGCCAACTGCACATCGCGCAAGCAGCGCTGAGCCAGACGGTGTCAGACCTGGAGGATGAACTCGGTTTGGAGCTCTTCGTGAGGCGAGAGCAACGGATATATCTCACGCCCGCTGGCGAGGCCTTTTATATCGAAGCTAAGCGCACGCTGCGGCAGGCCGAGCACGCCGTTTCGGCTGCAAGACGCGCTGCAAAGGGAAAAATCGGTTCCCTGGCAATTGGCTTTATCCCCGGAGCGACACAGCATTTTCTGCCGCAGCTGATTCATTCGTTCAAGCAGCAGAATCCAGATATAGAACTGTCCCTTCGAGAACTGACGCCCTCGGCACAGATGGAGGCGCTCGCCAAAGGAGCCCTGGATCTGGGCTTCACGCGAGAACTCACCCAGGATCAGGAGAGGGTCTTTTCGTCGCGTCCGCTCTTTCATGTTCCGCTGGTCGCGGTGCTGCCCTCTTCGCGCCTCGTGCGGGGCGAGCAAATCAACATCCTGGATCTGGCGAAGGATCGGTTCGTTCTCCTGGATCGAGGGGAGTCCCCCTCCTTGTTCGACTCGATCCTCAACCTCTGCCATGAAGCCGGGTTTGCTCCGAAGTTCGACAGCCATGCACATCTTGCCGAATCCATGTTCACGCTGGTGAAAGCAGAAGAGGGCGTCTCGATTGTCCCTGCGTGGGCCCGAGTGTTTGCTTCTGAAGGCATCCAGTTCGTCAGACTGACCCCGAACACAGTACAGGTTGAGCTGACGGTTGCATGGAAGACAGCCTCGCCGTCGGTTGTGCTCCGCTCGTTCCTGGCACTGCTTGGATCACACGAGACTCGAATTCAGGAAGCCACGGATCGAGAGATCGTCGGGGCAGCGACACCCTAGGAGCTTGTTGAAAATCGGCTTTTGTGGGTTCGCCAGCTTCGCGAAACCCGCTTTGATTGCGGGTTTCGTACTTGCCTCGCGGACATCCGAGGTGCTTTTTCAACAAGCTACTAGAACATTCTTGTGCCGGAGAAATGCTCTAACTGGAAGGAAGCTGCGTCCGTTGTTGTGAAGCGACCTTCGGTCTGCTGGACTTCGCCAGCTGCCTGAACATGAAGTGGGGGGCGATGCGGCTCATCATCTTCAAAACATTGCTGAGTCCGGGACATATTTCCAGCTTGCCCGCCTCGATGCCCGCGATGGCCTTCCTGGCGAGAACGTCGACAGGCATAACCTTCTGCCCTTTCGTCTCCTCCGCGAACTCACCTCGAAACAGCGGCGTCTCGGTGCCCGGCGGGGCCAGTTCCACCACGGTGATGCCCGTTCCATCAAGCTGTGCTCGCAGGCACTGAGTGAAAGAGTGAATGGCGGCCTTGGTCGCGCTATAGACCGGCGAGGCAGCGAACGGGATAAAGGCAAGGCCGGACGAGACGTTGACGATCAGCGCCCCTTTGCGGGTCTTCAGATGCGGAAGAAACTGCTGAATCATCTGCACCGGACCGCTCAAATTAATTCCGATCTCCCGTGTGACGTCCTGAAGCTCACGACCCTGATTGAGGTTCAGGTTGCGCATGATACCGGCATTGTTGATCAAAGTATCCAGCGCGGGGAACCTGGCGAGCACAGCGTTGTACAAGGCGGCGATCTCTTGCGGCTCGCTGACGTCGCTTTGGAAGGTGTGGGCCGTCGGTAACACGTGCCTCGCATCGGCCAGCTTCTGCGGATCGCGTCCGGTGATGATCACGGTATTGCCGCGCTCAAGCAGCTGCCTGGCGAGTTCAAGACCGATGCCGCTGCTACCACCGGTGATCAGAATCGTTCTATCGTTCAGTTGCATGGAGACTCCTTAATGTCGGGTTGTTGGGAATGCCTGCGCTCAGAGGGCCGGCACGTTGACCGCTAATCCCGTCGGTGCATGTAAATCTACCGGCCCGGCTCTCCGATAGGAAGTAGGCACTTGAAAGTTCTATACTTACCAGGAAGAGAGTGTAGAAGCCATGCCGAAATCTCCCCAACTTACCGAGGAACAAGTTTCCGAGCTAAGAGCCTATGCCAGCTGCAACACAGCCCAGGAAACCGATTCTCGAATCGACAGGCTGGTGAAAGATCTGATTGGCCGTGTGGCCGACAAGTGGACCATGCTGATCCTCGAAGTTTTGACCGAGAAAGGTGAGCTTCGATTTACCCGGATCGGGGAGCAGGTCGCGGGCATCAGCCAAAAGATGCTGACGCAGACATTGCGCCAAATGGAGCGGGATGGCCTGATTACGCGAACCGTGCATCCCGTGGTCCCCCCTAAGGTCGAGTACAAGCTGACTTCACTCGGTCTCAGCCTCGGCGCCGCTTTTTGCGGTGTTTGGATGTGGGCCGAGGCGAACCTCGATGCGGTGGAAGAAGCTCGCCTGAAGTTTGACAGGCAGAACGGATGTGCTGTGTCCTGAATGCTCCTAGACGATTTCATGTTGCTGGACAGCGGATGATCGCGCGGGGGCCTTCTTTCGAGCGAAAATGGCCATGGAGCGGAAGCTGCTCTCTACACCTGCAGGAGAAATGCTCTACGGCAGGGGTATACCGGAGAGCTCGCGACAGGTCTCGAGCAGGCGCTCCTGCAGCTGGGGGTCATGTGCGGCTGGATGCACGTCCTTGCGCGCCTCGTGGTAGAAGTACTCGCCGGTGACCCGCGCGTCCTTGTCATCACTGGTCGCCAGCCAAACCTGGGTGCGGTGGGCCTGGTCGAGATCATCGGGGGCGCTTGCTCCGCCCATCCGCGTAGGCACCCACCCGGGGCTGACCGCATTGGCGAGAACACCGGGCCAGCGCCGCGCGATCGCAAGGGCGAGAAGCAGGTCGTGAAGCTTGGTGTCCGAGTAGGCCTGGGCCCCGTCCCAGCGACGGCGAGACCACTGCAAATCTGCAAGACCCGGATCCCCGCCGAGGTGCATGCCCGAGCTGAGATAGACCAGCCGGTCCGGCCTCAGCATGAGAGCTGTGAGCACGTAGGGCCCGAGCACGTTTACGGCCCAGAGCTGGGACAAACCGTCGACAGTCTCAACCCGCTTCGGTTCGCGGTACCCAATCCCTACGTTGTGAATCACCGCCTCGAAGCGTCCATGCTGGTTGGCTTGATCGGCAAGCTCGCGCATCGCCGCAAGGGTCGAGACATCGCCGACCAGCACCGCCTCGGCCAGCGGCAGCTCGGCCTTTGCTGCCCGGGCACGGGCTTCATTGCGAGCATGAAGCGTGACGGCGTGCCCCTGATCCACCAGAAGCCGGCCGGCCATCAGGCCCAGTCCCTCTGAGGATCCGGTGATAAATACTCGCGCCACGTTTGCTCTCCGTCATGGGTTTGATTTATGCGGAGCGACACTCTTCGGCGGCTCCGGCAGGGCATTCGCTCCGGAGGGTGGGGCGATTTGACCGGCCCAGACCTGGTGCGAGATCTTGGGCGGATCCTCGCCGCGATGCAGCGCAAAGACACGATCGCGGATCGCGCGGTC
>CAXUIM010000044.1:0-9339 GCA_964250885.1 uncultured Acidobacteriaceae bacterium
AATCCACGCCGACCACCCCGCAACCGGCCCTCGCATTCCCGCCCGCTTCGGCTCAATCCACGCCGCCCGCCCCGGCGCCGGTCCACTATGCCCCAGGGGCGCCCTTCGATGCCGCGTCCATAGACAGCAAGGTGGACCCGTGCGACGACTTCTATAAGTTCGCCTGCGGCAAATTCGCCGCGAATCATCCCATCCCTTCCGACCAGGCATCCGTCGATCAGTTCTATCAGCTCTTCAACGTCAACACCCAGGAGCTGAGCGGAATTCTGACCAGGTACGCCAACGAGACCGGCTCCCGCACCCCGGACGAACAGAAGATCGGCGATTACTACGGCGCGTGCATGAACGTCGCGCTGATCGACCAGAAGGTTTACGCGCCCATACAGCCGCTCCTGGATGAGATCGACCGCGTCTCCAAGCCGGGCCTGCCCTACTTGACCGGCGAGCTGCAGCGCTACGGCGTTAATGTCTTCTTCGGGTATGGCGAGATGCAGGATTTCAAGGACGCGACGCAGCAGGTCGCGGTCGTCGACCAGGGCGGACTTGGTTTGCCGGAGCGTGACTATTACACCCGCATGGGGGACAAAGACAAACAACTTCGATCGCAATACGTGGAGCACATCGCCAGGATGCTCTCCTTTACAGGCGAGTCCCCGGACCAGGCACAAAAAGATGCCAGCCGTATCCTGGAGTTTGAGACCAAACTCGCGGAAGCTTCGATGACCAATACCGAGCGCCGCGATCCCGAAGCGATCTACCATCCCGAAGCTCTGGCGGCCTTCCAGGCCAGTATCCAGCCCGTGCCCTTCGCACCTTTCCTGGAAGCCGTTCACTCGCCGCAGATTGAGTCGCTCATTGTGGCCAATCCCAGGTTCTTCCCCGCCATGGTCTCCGCTGTGCTCGCCGCGGACGAGCCCACATTGAGAGCCTACCTGCGTTTCCACCTGCTCAGCACCTTCGCCAACAGTCTTCCCTCGGCTCTGGACGATGAAAACTTCAACTTCTACGGCCGTATTCTTGAAGGTCAGCCCGACCAGCGTCCGCGCTGGAAGCGCTGCAGCAGCGCCGTCGACACGGCGCTCGGCGAAGCCCTCGGCCAGGTCTACGTAGCCCAATACTTTCCCCCCGACAGTAAAGCCAAGACCCTGCAGATGGTGCATGACATCGAGGCCGCGATGGATCGCGATATTGACACCCTCGGCTGGATGAGCCCCCAGACCAGGGTCAAGGCCAAGGAGAAGCTTCACCTGGTGACGGACAAGATCGGCTACCCCGATCACTGGCGCGATTACTCCCGCCTGATGGTGTCCCCCACCGATGCGCTGGGCAACAGCGAGCGGGCCAATGCCTTCGAGAACGATCGCGAGCTGGCCAAGATCGGCAAGCCAGTGGATAAGCAGGAGTGGGGCATGAGCCCGCCCACGGTGAACGCCTACTACGATCCCAGCATGAACAACATCAACTTCCCCGCGGGAATCCTGCAGCCGGTCTTCTATGACCCGACCGCCAGCCTGGCCGTGAACTATGGCCACATCGGCGCCGTCATTGGCCACGAGCTCACGCACGGCTTCGACGACGAGGGCCGCAAGTTTGACGGCAACGGCGACCTCAGCGACTGGTGGACCGCCGCCGATCTGGCCCAGTTTCAAACCAAAACCGGTTGTCTGGTCAAGCAGTACGGCAACTTCACGGCCGTGGAGGATCCCAATCCCGCCGACGCCGTGAAGGTCAACGGGCAGCTCACCCTGGGTGAAAATACGGCCGACAACGGCGGTCTGCTTCTCGCCTACATGGCCTATCTCACCCGCGCGAAGGAGGACGGCATTGACATCAATCAGAAGATCGACGGCTTCACCGGGCCGCAGCGTTTTTACATCGCATTTGCGCAGAACTGGTGTGAGAACTCCCGCCCCGCCGCGGTGCGCGAGCAGGTCCTCACCGACCCGCACTCTCCCGACCACTTCCGGGCCAATGGCGCCATCGTCAATCAGCCCGGCTTCGCTCCCGCCTTCGCCTGCAAGACGGGCTCGCCAATGGCTCCGGCCCAGGACTGCCGAGTGTGGTGACAGGCACCCGGGCAGAGACAGGATGAGTTGGTTCACTTCCCCGCTCGTCTCTCCCCTATGGTGCTCCCGCCTGTGCGAACTGGCCGCCATGCGAGAGTAGGGGTGTGGACACAACCCTCGATCGCCGTACCCTCAGTACCCGCACATGGGGCTTCCTGGCTGCGGGTCTGGCCAGCAGCCTTTGGGGCTGCGGATTCTTCTTCGGCAAGATCGCGTTGGCCGAGATGAACGTCGGCGCCATGGTGTTGTATCGCTTCGCCTTCGCCACACTGGGCCTGCTTCCCTTGCTGCTGCTGCATCGGCCGCACCTCGATGCTGCGGAATGGCGAACCCTGCTGATCGCGTCGTTCCTCGGTGTCCCGCTGCAGTTCATCCTGCAGTTCAAGGGTCTGTCGCTCACCACTGTCTCGCATGCTTCGCTCATGGTGGGCACCATGCCCGTAATCCTGGCCGTAGGAGCCACACTGTTTGCACAGGAGCAGATGGACTGGCTGGGCTGGACGGCACTGGCCATTTCAACGGCGGGCGCCGCGTTGATCGCCTTCGGCGGCGACCACACGCATGGCAAGAACGGTCCCACCCTGGGCGGCGATCTGCTGGTCGTGCTTTCGCTGGCCGTGGCGCTCTTCTGGGTCCTGCTGAACAAGAAGCTGATGGAGCGGCACAGTGCGGTGGTGGTTACGGCCTATGGCACGGCGGCCGGAACGCTGATGCTGATTCTGTATGTGCCGGCGGTCTACGGTCTGCCGCCCCTTCACGGGGTCTCATTGAAAGCCTGGGCGGCGCTCGCCGCCAGCGGCCTGCTCTGCACCGCTACCACGACCTTGCTCTGGAACTGGGGCATGACCCGTGTGCCCGCCTCGCAGGCCGGCGTTCTGCTCAACATGGAACCGCTCATTGGCTCGGTGCTGGGTGTTCTGGTCCTGCATGAGGTTCTGGGCCCCGTGGCGTGGCTGGGCGGCGTGCTGATCCTGGCCGCGGCGATCACACTCACCACGCGCCCCGGAACTCCGCTCGAAGATCCCGCGATGGTTTGAAGGCTGAAGCACTATCAGGGTTGCTGTACCCAGGGCCGCGGACCTCAAGTGGCTTTTACCCAGAAAAGCCACCCCGAACACTGAGCCCAGCCTGCTCCCAAGGGCACGGTACCCCTGTTCTTGCTCTAAAGCATTTTCCCGGCGCCCCGGCGCAGCGCCTCCAGGTAGCTGTAGCCCCACAGCGTATCGGGCAACAGTACGTGGTCTTCGGTCCACTCGTTCCAGGCCGCCACATAGATCATTTTGTTCTCGCCATCGGCAGCCGCATCGTGCCGTGCCGCGCGCATGAACCGCTCAAACTGATCCGGCGAGCGGTCGACCGCCACCGCCGCGTACTCTCCGAAGCGCGGACTGTCATCCCATCCCACCGAAACGCAGGGATGGAACGGCACGGAGAGGCTGCCGCGCCGCTCTTTCCAGGACGCAATCCCCTCCCGCACGCCCACGCCATACGGCAACCGCGAGCCTGGCGGCTTTACCCCGTAGGTCCAGCCGAACGTTCCGTATTGTGTCGCGCTGTCGAAGCCAAACTCTTTCAGGCGCGCCTCGTAGTGGTCGTAGCCGCCGACAATCTGCAGATGCAGCTGCGCATGTCCCATCCTGGCGGCACGCTCGCGCAGCACATCCAGACCGCGCTTGGCTCCGTCCGCGCCCAACTGCTGCACGATCTTCCCAATGTCGAAGATCGCAAACAACGGCGCTCCACCGACGCGCAGGTAGTTTGGCTGGCTGAAGTAATGCTCCGCGCAGTAGTTCGCCACACGCTCGAAGTCCGGCACGGTGTGGATCTGCGGCAGCATGATCGCGGCCTGCTCCGGCGAGCGGGCCGGGTACACATTCTTCCAGTCATGATTGGCCCACATCACCGCAAACTGGATCTTGCTGCGGTTCGGCGCGCGCAGCAGGCCCTGCTCCAGCTGCTCCTGGTAGAACTGCGTTCCCTCGTGCCAGTACCAGTCGATCATCCACGCATCCACGCCGTGCCCGGCAGCCAGCTCGATCTCCCGCGCAGCCCACTCCGGATCGGCCTCATCGTAGTAGCCCCACAGCGGGTAGTGCGGCATGCTGTGGCCCGGAAACAGCGCCCGCGCGTCGCGCAGCGTGTCGAACTCCGTCCATCCTTTGCCGAAACGCGCCTCCATCCAGGGCGAAGGATGCCAGCTCGGGAAATTGAACGCCACCACCTTCACATCCGTGGGGCGCTGCAGATCGCGCGTCCCCAGCGCATCAAACAGCCGCTCGTCGCTGAAGTACTCTTCCAGCGCCGTTGCCCCATATAACGCCTGCGGGATGCCGTCCTTGGCCGGCAGTGCCGTTCCACTCGCAACCTGGTGGCGCTGGCCAGCCTGATCGGTGGTCTGCCCCGCTCCACTCGCCGACAGGGTAAGCGCTGCGGCCGACCGGGCCAGGGAGGAAAGAAAGCGCCGTCTCTTCATATTCCAGCAGCATATCCGCCGCAAGCATCAACCGGCCAGCGTGGATACGTTCCTGGAGTGGATACGTTTCCTGGAGTGGATACGCTCCTGGATGTGGATACGCTCCGGGTTTCCTGGGCCGTCCGACGCACCCGTGCGGCGCCAGATCTACGGCGATCCCCATAGCGGAAGCGCTACACCGGCGTGATGATTCCTCCCACGGGCAGCGACGTCGGCAGAACCGGGGGCCGGCGCAGGTGCATCGCCTCGGCAGTCATATCGGTGTACTTGAGGCCGGCGCCGGTGTTGAAGAGCACCACGCGCTCTCCGGGGCGGATTTCGCCGCTGGCGAGCAGACCGTCGAACGCCGCCGTCGCCGCGGCTCCCTCGGGCGACAGGAACAAGCCCTCCTGCGAGGCCCAATCCAGGATGGAGGCCAGAATCGCGGCATCGTCGGAGGCCACGACGCGGCCTCCCGAAGTGCGCACAATCTCCAGGATGAGGCTGTCGCCGTACGGCTTGGGAACACGCAGCCCGGACGCAAAGGTGGCCGCGCCGGGAAAGAACTCGCTGGCGGCCTGGCCCGCGTCGTACGCGCGAGCCACGGGCGCACAGCCCGCGGCCTGCAGCGCATACATTCTCGGCCGCTTTCCCCGCACCCAGCCCAGCTGCTCCATTTCATCGAAAGCCTTCCACATCCCGATCAGCCCCACGCCGCCCCCGGTGGGGTAGAAGACCGCATCCGGATATTCCCAGCCGAGTTGCTCGACCAGCTCATAGCCCATGGTCTTTTTGCCCTCGACGCGGAACGGCTCCTTCAGGGTGGAGATATCGAACCACACGTCCGCAGCTGGAGTACCGCTCTCCCGCTGTTGCCGGATGCGCTCCCCGACCAGCCGCGCGCAGTCGGAGATCAGGCCATCCACCATGGTGACATCGGCTCCATAAACGACGCCTTCGACGTAATTGGCGAACGGCACATCCCTGGGCATGAACAGGTGAGCGGCGATCCGCGCCGCCGCCGCATAGGCCGCCAGCGCGCCGGCGGCGTTGCCCGCCGAAGGAACCGCCAGATGCCGCAAGCCGTAGTGCCGCGCCATGGTGACCGCCAGGGCCAGGCCGCGGGCCTTGAAAGTCCCCGTGGGGTTCCCGCCCTCCTCCTTGACGAAGAGACCGTCGTAGCGGCGGCTGCGGACCATCGGCGTCCATCCTTCCCCGAGCGTCACGGGCGTTACGTCCGGAAGCACGTCCGCATAGCGCCACATTCCCAGGCTGGCCGGCGACGCCGCGGCGCGCTCCGCGGCATGCTCCCGCCGTGCGGTCCGCCGAAGCGCCTCCATGTCATAGCGCACATACAGCGGACCCGCATCGATCGGACAGAGGGTCTGAGGGACATCGGCCGAAAGCCGCTTGTGGCAACGGGAGCATTCGAGAAAAGCGATCGCAGGCATCGTCTTCGATCCTAATCGAGTCTGGAACCGGCGCTCGCCACAGAGAGATCCCGGCGCCTCCCCTCAATGGCGCTGCGGCGGCGACGGATCATTCGTGACCGGAGCCTGATTCGTGACCGGAGCCTGATTCGTGACCGGAGACTGATTGCGTTCCATGCAATGCACAGCAGACCGCTATGAGGCGCATCAACAGCGGCGCCAGAACGGCAGCAGATCCCGGACCGGCGAGGGCGCCCAGCCCTGCATGGGCCGCGGTTTCCCGATAGGCTGGAGAGATGCCCCCGCGCCTCATCGCCATCGATATGGACGGAACCCTGCTGAACAGCGAGGGCCGCGTGAGCTCTCGCAATCGCGCGGCCCTGCGGCTGGCTGAAAGCGCCGGGGTGGAGGTGGTGATCGCTACCGGACGCCGCCATTCCTACGCCATGCGGGTTCTACGCGATCTCGGACTTCACCCGGGCAACACCCTGGTCAGTTCCAACGGCGCGGTGCTGCGCACCATCGGGGCCGAGCTTGTACATCGCAGTCACATGTCGCTGGAGACCGCCCGCTGGCTGTGCGCGCACGCCGGCGAATTCCGCAGCACCCTCGTGCTCACCTTCGACACCGTTGGGCCTGACGGCGACGACTCCCACGGGGCGCTGGTGTGCGAGGGCGTCGATGCCCTGCACGCCAGCATCGGACGCTGGATGGAAGCCAACAAGGCGTACATCGCGCCTGTGTCGCGCCTGGAAGACGCCCTGGTCAACGACCCTCCCATCCAGATGATGTTGTGCGGCTCCGTAGCCCGCATGGCGCAGGCCGAGGCGCGCCTGCTCGAGCACCCTAAGATCGTGGCCGTCGGCGAGGAAGAGAGCGCCGGCGCCGAGATCGCCCTGCACCGCACGATCTATCCCGAGCGTGACCTGTGCATTGTGGACATCCTGCCCGCCGGCTGCTCCAAAGCCTCTGCCCTGCTGCATCTGGTGGAGCGGCGTGGGCTCTCCACCGGCGACCTGCTCGCGATCGGCGATAACTGGAATGATGTCCCCATGCTGCGGCTGGCGGGCCATTCCGTCCTGATGGCGAACGCGCCGGCGGATCTCAAGGAGCTGGCCTGGGAGAGCGGCTGGACCTTGGCTCCCTCCAACGATGAGGACGGGGTCGCCGTGAGTATCGAAGGGGCATTGGCCGGAGAGCTCACCGCTGTCCCGAAGTAGATGGCGCACCGGGAGTCAGAGGCGCACCCGGAGTCAGAGGCGCGCCCGGAGTCGGCCACTGGCTTTGGCTTGAGGAAAACTCTTGCGGGAAAGCCACTCCAGACCGCCAGCGGCGGGTACAGCAAACCCGGGTCTTGCTGTAGTCTCATAAGCAATGCTCCGCTGTCTCTCACTGCGTGAATCCGGCCGCCGTCCGCGCGGGGCTGCGGGTCCGGCCGCCGCCGGTCGGGTCGCCGCCGTTCTATACCCGGCTGTGGGCGTGGCTCTGGGCCTTGCCTTCTGTGTTCCGGCGCATGGTCTGGAACGGGTCAACCTGCGCAACGGGTTCTCCTATGACTGCGCCCGCAGCGAACCGCTGGACAGCCAGCATGTCAGGCTCTATTTCCCGCCCAGCGGAACTCCGGCAGCAAGCGGCGCCCGGGCCACAAGCAGCGCCCCGGCAGCAAGCGATGCACTGCCCACCGGCGCCGGCAGCCGGCCTGGTGATGGGAGCGCGGCGGAGAACTTCATCGATCTGTCCCTGCAGGAGATCGTCAGCGTGGAGAGCTTGCCCGATCCGCCGCCGGCCTCCGCACCGCCTGCAGGCGTTTCGCTCCCCGCGGGCGTTTCAGTCTCCGCCGCGGGCGCCTTGTTCTCCGCCGCGGTGATCCCTGACGTGCACGACCTGCTGGCCCGGGCCGGCGCCCAGCACAACATCGACGTCGAGCTGCTGGCCAGCGTGGTCAAGGCCGAGAGCGGCGGCCGCGCCCATGCCGTCTCCCATGCCGGCGCCCGCGGTCTGATGCAACTAATGCCCTCCACCGCGCAGGAGCTGGGAGTGGAGGACGCGTTTCGCCCCGACCAGAACATTGCCGGCGGAGCCGCCTATCTGGATGCGCTGCTGACCCGCTACCACAACGATCTTTCGCTCGCCCTCGCCGCCTACAACGCGGGCCCGGCGGCCGTCGACCGCTACCGCGGCATTCCGCCCTTCCGCGAGACCCGCGCCTATGTGGCTCGCGTGGAGAACGAGTTCAAACGGCGCAAACTGGCGCTGTCCCGGACCATCCTTGCCTCGCGCTGATCGTCGCTCGTTCTCCAATGCCTGAATCCCCAATGCCTGAATTCCCGGTGCAGCCGGCTTCCGCACGCTCAAACCTGTTTCGGCCGCGCAACATGGTGGCCGTGGCGCTGGTGCTTCTGGTTGTCGTGCTGTGGCTGGCGCGCAGTCACATCTCCTTCGACTGGAGGTCGCTGGGGCCGCAGCTTCGCTCCGTTTCCCTGCTTCTACTGCTGGCTGCATCCGCTGTGAACTACGTGACGTACTGGCTGCGCGCCTGGCGCTGGTCGGTGCTGCTGGGGCCGGTCCGCAAGTCCACCGCGCTGGAGCTGCTGCCGGCGCAGCTGATCGGCTTCACCATCGTGGGGCTCTTCGGCCGCGTGGCCGACCTGGGACGCCCCTATCTGATCGCACGCCGGCTGCACACCACCGTGGCCAGCCAGCTGGCGGTCTACTCCATCGAGCGCGCCTTCGACCTATCTGCGGCCGCAATACTTTTTTCGGCCACCCTGGCGGTGCAATCTCTGCGCCATGCGCCGGGGCAGAATGCACATCACGGGGCCTTTGCCCGCGCCGGCGTGCTTTCCCTCGCCGCCACGGTATTCCTGGTGGTGTTCGCGATTGCGCTGCGCCTGGCTGGCGAGCGGATCGCGGCGTTGGCCGGCCGGTGGCTGCAGCCGCTCTCGGCGAAGCTGGCCCACACCACCGCCGAGCGTATCCGCGAGTTCAGCCAGGGACTGCGCATCGTCTCCACGCTCGGTGAGTTTTTCGCGGCGCTCGCTCTCTCCCTGATGATGTGGTTGCTGGTGGCGCTGATGTACATGGCCTGCGCGCACGCCTTCCGCGCCTCACCGGCGCTCACCGGTCTCGGCTTCGCGGGAGTGATGCTGCTAATGGCCTCCAGCATGGGAGGCTCTCTGCTGCAGCTTCCCGTGGTGGGCTGGTTTACACAGATCGCCGTTCTGGCTGCGGCGCTGCATGGCTTCTTCGCTGTTCCGCTGGCGACCGCCTCGGCCTGCGGTCTGGTTCTCCTGGTGATCGCCAACCTGGTCGTGGTGCCCGCCGGGCTGATCGCCGCCCAGCGCGAGGGCATCACCCTGCGCGACGCGGCGCAGAGCCCTCAGCAGACGGC
>CAXUIM010000044.1:9439-11008 GCA_964250885.1 uncultured Acidobacteriaceae bacterium
TGAAATGAAATGTCCGTTCTGCGGGTTCACTCAGGACAAAGTCATCGACAGCCGCGAGAGCAAGGATGCCGATTCCATACGGCGCCGGCGCGAGTGCGAGCGTTGCAGCAAGCGCTTCACCACCTATGAGCGGCTGGATGAGATTCCCTACATGGTCGTCAAGAAGGACGGCCGGCGCGAACACTTCGACCGGCAGAAGGTGCTCACCGGCCTGCTGCACTCCTGCCAGAAGCGCAAGGTTTCCGTGACCCAGATGCAGGAGATTGTCGACGCCGTCGAGGCCTACGTCGTCGACTCCCCGGAGCGGGAGCGCTCCACCTCCGGGGTAGGCGAGCTGATCATGAGCCGCCTCAAGGAAATCGATACCGTCGCCTATATCCGCTTTGCCAGCGTGTACCGGGACTTCAAGGATGTCAATGAGTTCAAGCAGGAACTCGAAGGGCTGCTGAGCGGCAAAGACTCCCGCGCTAAACGGCCGCATCCCCGCTGACGCAGCACCCCCGCTGACCACCTCCCGCTGAGCGATACGAGCTGGACCCGATCCGCGCGATCGCTCGCTCCCCTTCTTTCTCCCCAAACTGTTTCTCCAATTTGAGTAAAGGAACTCCTGATGTCCGCAGCAACACGCACCCATAAGATCACGCTCATAGCCGGCGACGGGATTGGTTCCGAAGTCAGCGCCGCGACCGTGAACATCCTCGAAGCTGCCGGCAAGCAGACCGGCTGCGGCTTCGACTGGCACCGCTACGAGGCCGGAGCCGACGCCTACGCCAAAACCGGCGAATACATTCCCAAGGCGCTGTACGACTCGATCGAGCAGAACCGCGTCGCCCTCAAGGGCCCGGTTACCACGCCCATCGGCGGCGGCTTCTCCTCCATCAACGTGACGCTGCGCAAGAAGTTCGATCTCTATGCCAACTTCCGCCCCATCAAGAACCTTCCCGGCCTGAAGACCAAGTATCCCGGCATTGACCTCATCATCTTCCGCGAGAACACCGAGGATCTCTACGCTGGCCTGGAGGTCATGGTCCAGCCTGACGTGGCGCAATCGCTCAAGATCATTACCGCCAAGGGCTCGACGCGCATCGCGCAGGCGGCCTTCGATTACGCCCGGAAGCACGGGCGCAAGAAGGTGCACGCCATTCACAAGGCCAATATCATGAAGCTCTCGGATGGCCTGTTCCTGAGGTGCTGCAAGGCGGTAGCGGCCCGGTTTCCCGAAGTCACCTATGCGGAGCACATCATCGACAACACCTGCATGCAGTTGGTGCTGAACCCCTATCAGTACGACATCATTCTGACCGAGAACCTCTACGGAGACATCCTCTCCGACCTGTGCTCGGCGTTTGTGGGAGGCCTGGGCCTGGTGCCCGGCGCGAACCTGGGCGCGGCCTGCGCGATCTTCGAGGCCGTCCACGGCTCTGCTCCGGATATCGCGGGCCAGGACAAGGCCAACCCCACGGCTCTGCTGCAGTCGGCCATTCTGATGCTGCATCACATCGGTGAGCCCGAAACCGCCGCCAAGGTTCAGAGCGCGCTGGAGACGGTGTACACCGAAGGCAAGACCCT
>CAXUIM010000044.1:11108-12679 GCA_964250885.1 uncultured Acidobacteriaceae bacterium
GCGCATCGCAAAGGACATCCGTGAAACTTCGCTGGACCACACTGGCTCTCCTCGCCGCCCTCAGCCTCGCCAGCTGCAAGCAAAGTCCCGCGCCGCCGCAAAATGCATCCGCCGGCGCGGCTCAGCCGAGCGGAGCCGGAGCCGTGCCGGCCGCGGCCCCGCCGGTCGATCCCGCCACCGCGGGCACAATCACCGGCGTTGTCCACTTCGACGGCAAGGCGCCCGCGCGCATCCCCATCGACATGTCCGCCGACCCGGCATGCACGTTGAGCCCGTCCCCCAACCTCACCGAGCAGATTGTCGTGGACCACGGCAAGCTGGCCAACGTGTATCTCTACATCAAGGCGGGCGCGCCGCCTTCCAGCGCACCGGCCGGGGCTTCCCCCGTGGTGCTGGATCAGAAGAGCTGCCGCTACGTTCCGCACGTGATCGCCGTGCAGCAGGGAGGCGAAGTCCAGTACCGCAACTCCGATCCCAGCACCCACAACATTCACACCATGCCCACCCAGGCGGGCAACAAGAGCCTCGATATCTCCGAGAGCCCGATGGGTGCGGCGCAGACCGAGCGTCTCTCGTCGGTGGAGATCATGATTCCGGTCCGCTGCAACAATCATCCCTGGATGAACGCCTTCATCAATGTGGCGCCAAACCCGTACTTCGCCGTCTGCAACAACGACGGCAGCTTCACCATCCACGGCGTTCCCCCGGGCCACTACACCCTGGCGGCCGTGCAGGAGAAGCTGGGTGAAGTGGACATTCCTGTTACGGTTACGGCAAAATCAACCACCACGGCGAATCTCACCTTCGCATCCAAGCCGTAAAGCGTTTCTCCTGCTGCTCAACATCGGACAGATCGTGCGAGCGCCGTTTCCCTTTCGGGAAGAAACGGCCATGGAACCCGAAGCTTCCCTGACCACCCGCAGGAGAAATGCTTGAGCTGCTTACAGTCTTAAGGCAACATCACAGTGGATCTTCGTATCCCGGAAGCGTCCAAGGTTTCAACTTGCTGTTTTCAAACAAGACGCCGCACAAGGACCCGCGTCCTGGCCGCCCATCGGCAGGAGATCCGCCCGAGTCCTTCGCTGCCAGTCCTGGCTGTACCGAGACGTTTGATTTGCGCATATCTGCGTTGAAAGGCTTGCCATGAACCTGTCGCTCACCCTGCCCGTCCATGCAATTCCACTTTGGTTCCTGGTGCTCTCGCTCTTCCTCCCCCGCATCTGCATCGTGTTGGCCTGGCTGCAGCACAGCATGACGCCATACATCCCGGTCGTGGTGGGGATCATTCCCGCCATCGTGGCACTGCTGGTGCCTCGCCTGCTGATCCTGTTCTGGATCTATCAGGACCAGGGGATCACCATCTGGTTCCTGCTCCACGTCATTGCTCTTCTGGCTGCCTGGGGCGGCGGCGGCACGCGCGTCTACAGCCGCAGAAGCCGCGTGACGTACGTCGATTAAAGCAATATCGCTCTAAACACTTCTGCCGCAGGTGCACAGCGAAGCTGACCGCCGCGGGGGGGCGGGGGGGGCGCGGCGCGGCGGGGGGGGGCATGTTGGGGCGCGTGCGCCCC
>CAXUIM010000044.1:12689-14369 GCA_964250885.1 uncultured Acidobacteriaceae bacterium
AAAGCAATCTCGCTCTAACCACTGCTGCCCCAGGTGCATAGCGAAGCTCACCGCCGCGCGCCGTTTCCGCTCAGGGAAACGGCGCTTGTACCATTTGTCCGCTACGAGCCGACGAGGCTCTCGCCCGTCTTACTGTTTCGCGACGGTACGATGCGGCGCCGGTGCGCTCTTCATCTCGGCCTCCGCCTCGTCGATGGCCTGATACAGGTCTGAAACATCTTTGACCTCGATCCACGATGCCGGTGTCACCACAATAATGGTGGGCGTGTACATTCGCGGATTCAGCTTCAAGCCAAGATTCGTGCCCGCATCCACTTCCCTCGCCAGCTGGCCTGTGGGATCAAGGACGAAGGGAAGCTGCTTGCCATTCTTGGTCAGGAACTCCTGCGTAAATCGAAGCAGATCGTCCTGGCTGGCTATCCTGAACTGTGCCGCGAAGACCTCGCGACGGTACTCGGTGGCCAGCGCGGGAGAGATCTTGTCCTCGATGTAGCGCGCATAGATTGCGCCCTCACGGCTCCACGGATGTCCGTTGATATGGAAGTCGTAGCGGACCAGGGGAATGTGATAGCGGTCGGCCGCGGCGTGGACCAGTGGGAACGCATGCGCGCAGGCCGGGCACTCCAGATCCTCCCACTCGAGTACCGCCACGGGAGCGCCCGCGGGCGGCCGCAGCATCGACGTGTTCACGAAGTGGCTCACCTGGTTGGGTGGAACGGAGTTCTGGCCCTTGGCCAAAGCCGCGGCGGAAGAGATGGCCAGACCGGCCCAAAGAAGGCGTGACATGAGACTTCGCAAACGCAATCCCCCGCAGCCATGATAGCTCGTATCCTCAGCAACGGAGGAGCACGGCGCGATGCAGCGGACCGGCCCCGCGATTTAGAGGCCACCCGACAGGCTACTAAAAGCGCGTTTGCTATCCCTGCAAATGGTGCGGTCCTGCCGACCGGTGGCCCGGCCTGACGCCGCCGTCCGACTGGATGCCGTCGCCTTGGCCGGTCAACTGAATTGCGCTGGCGGCGCCTGGTTCCCCGGCCTATACTACGGCCATGGCCCATCTAAAGGAAGGCGCCCGCATGGAACCAACAGACTGGACGCAATGTCCCTTGGTCGAGGTGATCCCCGGCAAGGTGAGCGGGGCTCCCCTGCTCAAGGGGACGCGCATGCCGGTGGATGTGGTGGTGGAGAACTACGCCGATGGCCTCCCCGCTGAGGAAATCGCGGAGGTCTTCGAACTTCCGGCTGACTCGGTGCGAGCGCTGCTGGCCTATGCGTTGCGACACAACCCTACGCTCAGGCCGTGAGGGTATTGCTCGACGCGGATGTGCCGGCCGCACTCCGGCATCGGCTTCCGGGGCATGAGGCGACCACCGCGAAACGGATGGGCTGGGGTCTGCTCAAGAATGGCGAGTTGCTGACGGCTGCCGAAACGAGCGGCTTTGACGTATTCGTGACAGGGGATAAAAACCTGTCCTATCAGCAAAATCTCGAAGGACGCAAACTCGCCTTAATCGTTTTGAGTTCAACAAATTGGAAGACGCTGCGAACGGATACGTCGTCGATCCTGGCGGCGGTGAACCGAGCGAAGCCGGGAAGCTTTGAAACCTTGCTCGCGCCGCCGTCCGCGCCGCGTCGATCCGGCCTGCGACCGTGACGCCTCCCGGCACGGCAACCGGACCC
>CAXUIM010000044.1:14469-19191 GCA_964250885.1 uncultured Acidobacteriaceae bacterium
CGCCGCGTCGATCCGGCCTGCGACCGTGACGCCTCCCGGCACGGCAACCGGACCCCGCGCGTGGTTCGGGACGTTTCAGGGGCGGCAAGAGCGCAGCGCAAGCTGCTCGTTCGTGGCATTACTTCCTACATCGCGTTTCCGAGGACGGACCCCATCATCACTTGGGGGGTATCGTTGAGCGCAAGGTTAGGAGGACTGAGATGGTGGCAAATAGCCCGCAGCACGCAGTGGAGATCGTGGACGAAGCGTTCACGCGGGGTGACTTGAGGACCGTGCTCCGGTTTTACGAGGATGGAGCAGTCGTTGTCACCGAACCGGGCAAACTAGCACGAGGGAAAACCGAGCTTCGAGCGTTCTTCAAACGTGTGATCAGCGCAGGTAACGCTGCCAAACAGCTCAAGACTTACGTGATCGAAGCTGATGATGTCGCCCTATTCCTTTCACGTTGGACACTCGTAAGCGCGAATGGAAATTCAGGTGGTGAAACACGTACTTTCACCGCGACGACTGTGCTTCGCAAGCAGCCGGACGGTTCTTGGAAAGCCCTGATCGACAATGCCTTCGGTCCGCTAGTACTTGGGCCAGAGTAGCGTATTCCATGCGCGCGGATCACAACCTCCATTAAAAATCGGAAGTCGGCTTGTGGGGGTGAAGCGCTTGATTGACCCACGATAAGTTCGCTTGTCAGGGGCAAGTTTGATCCCCGGAAATGTCGTCAGATGCTGACGGAATTGCCCCTCCCCGATGAGGGCCGCTTGTCGGGGCCGCTGAAACTGTCGGAAAGAGTAAAGGTCGTTCTGGTGATGAGTCTAGTCGGTTTGGCCACCCTACATATGTGGGAACAGTTCTACGGCGCGGAACAGCATGGCTGGTGATGGTGTGTCACCAAGGGCGACGACAGCGCGATGAACTGCGACGCCGATCACGCTGCAACGCAAGCTTTGGATCGATAAACGACGCGGCGCAGATCGAAAGCGTCGCCGTCCGTACGGGTCGTCGCCTTGGTTGACCACGAAAGGCTCGGCATCGCCCTCGCGAAGAGGAGTGCGCGGCGAAGGGCCGAAGAAGACGAGGAGCCCGGCATCTTCCAGGGCGCTCAAGGTGCGCCGTCGCGCAAACCGCCGCTGGCTGCATTTTGGGGCCTTGCAGCGTGCGATATCCTGAGTGCATGGAACGGCGTGATGTAGGCATTCTCGGGGCGACCGGCATGGTCGGCCAGCGGTTCATTCAGCTCCTCGCGGACCATCCCTGGTTCAGGATCACATGGCTCGCAGCCAGCGACCGCAGCGCCGGCAAAGCCTACGCCGAGGCCTGCAAGTGGAAGCTCGACACACCACTGCCCCCGGCCATCGCGCAGATGGTGCTGCAGCCCAACACCCCGGAGGGCGCCGGCCGCGACGGCAATGGCCAGCCGGGTCTGCCACGCATTGTCTTCGCCGCGCTGGACGCCGACGTGGCCCGCGAGCTGGAGCCGAAGTTCGCCGCCGCCGGCTGCGCCGTAATCTCCAACAGCTCTGCGTTTCGCATGACCTCCGACGTTCCCCTGGTGGTGCCGGAGGTCAACGCCGACCACCTGGAAGTGCTGGAGCAGCAGGCCACACGCCGCGGCTCCGGGGGCTACATCGTCACCAACCCGAACTGCTGCGCGATTGGGCTGGTTCTTCCCCTGGCTCCGCTTGAAGTCCGCTTCGGCATCGAAAAGCTCTTCGTCTCCACGCTGCAAGCCGTCAGTGGCGCCGGCTACCCGGGCGTGGCCTCGCTTGACATTCTGGGCAACGTCATCCCGTACATCAAGAACGAGGAGGAAAAGCTGCAGGAGGAGATCGGAAAGCTGCTTGGGTCCAGCGATGGCCGCGGCTTTACCCCAGCCCCGGCCACCGTATCGGCCATGTGCAACCGCGTCGCGGTGATCGAGGGCCACACCGAGTGCGTCAGCGTGAAGCTGCGCCGGGCTGCCACCCGCGAAGAGATCCTGGAAGCCTGGGAGAGCTTCCGGCCGTTGACCGGGGATCACTCCGCCGTAGCCGGCCTGCACCTGCCCTCCGCACCCGCTGCGCCGGTGGAGTACACCGCCGAGGAGGCACGGCCCCAGCCGCGGCTTGACCTGATGCGCGGCCACGGCATGACCACGACCGTCGGCCGCCTGCGTCCCTGCAGCCTGTTCGATTGGAAGTTCACGCTGCTCTCGCATAACACCATACGCGGCGCGGCGGGCGCGGCCCTGCTCAACGCTGAGATTCTCGCCGTTCTGGGCAAGTTCGACTTCCGCGGCTTCCCCCCGTTGCAGGCAGTCCAACAGCCGGCAGACAGCCTGCCAGCGGCGCGGCTGGTGCCCGCATGAGTACAGCACGGGAGCATATTGCCGTAATGAAGTTTGGGGGCACCTCACTGGAGGATGCCACGGCCATTCAGCGCACCGCCTCCATCGTCGCCGGTCGCCTGCGCCAGGGCTTGAGCCCGATCGTGGTGGTCTCGGCCATGGCCAGGGTGACCGATACCCTGATCGCGGCGGCGGCGGCCGCCGGTCGTAACGATCGGGACGAGGCGCTACGAATCGCCGATGGCCTGCGCACGCGCCATCTCAACACGGCATCGGAGCTGGTGGCAAAGGCCGACGACGAAAGCGACCGTCTTGCCCCACTGCTGTTCAACATCCACCAGCACTTCGACGCCCTGGACGATCTGCTGCGCGGCATCTGCGCGGTGGGGGAGCTCACCGCGCGCACCGCCGACCATGTGGTCAGCTTCGGCGAGCGGCTCTCCTCGGTGATCGTCAGCGCCGCGTTCGCGGAGCCCGCCGCGGATGTGCCGGGCATCGCCACAACCCATGTCGACGCGCGCCTGGTCATTCTCACGGACAACCGCTACGGCAAAGCGACACCGAACGCCCACGCCATCGAGAACGCGCTCGCCAACCATATCCTGCCCCTGGTCGAGTTCGGCCGGGTCCCGGTCATGGGCGGCTTCATCGGCTCCTGCGAGGGCATCACGACGACCCTGGGCCGCGGCGGCTCCGACTACACGGCGGCGCTGGTAGGCGGCGGTCTCCACGCCGGCGCGATCGAGATCTGGACCGACGTAAACGGCATCATGACCACGGACCCACGCATCTGCCCGGAGGCGCTGCGGGTCAGGACTATCAGCTTCGAGGAGGCGGCCGAGCTCGCCTACTTCGGCGCCAAGGTGCTGCACCCGGCTACCATCCTGCCCGCGGTGCAAAAGAACATTCCCGTGCTGGTGCTCAACAGCCGCAACGCCGGCAATGAAGGGACCCGGATCACGGCGACGCCGCCCTCCTGCGCCAGTCCTTTCAAGTCCATCGCGGCCAAGAAAAAGCTGACCATCATCGATATCGTTGCCAGCCGCATGCTGCTGGCTCACGGCTTTCTCAAGGCGGTGTTCGATGTCTTCGATCGGCACCGTTGCGCGATCGACATGGTCTCGACCTCCGAGGTCTCCATCTCCGTTACCGTCGACTCCAAGGAAGCCCTCCCGGCGATCTGCGCCGAGTTGAGCCAGATGGCCGATGTGAAGTACGAGAGTAACAAAGCGCTCATCTGCCTGGTGGGAGAAGATATCCGCGGAATTCCGGGGATCGCGGGCCAGGTTTTCTCGTCCATCTCGCACGTCAATGTGCGCATGATCTCGCAGGGCGCCAGCGAGATCAACATGAGCTTTATGATTGACGAAGAAGATGTCGATGAAGCTGTCCGTTCGCTGCACCGTAATTTCTTCAGTGCACCGGACCCCGCCGTCTTCGACGTTGAGGCCCGCACCGTCGCCGATAACGCATAGAACGCTATGCCGCGTTTCGAGCGTTCAAGGCACAGCGTTGCGTGGCTCCCGTTGCGGGAAGCCGCGTACCGTCGATTCGCTTCAGCTCACTGGTACTGTGAAACCGCTTTAGGAGTTCGTCACTATGCGCATTCTCGTCCTCGGTGTCGGTAAGACGGGCAAAGTGGTAGCTGAGGTCGCTGCCGAGCACGGCCACAGCGTCCATGTTCTCGATGCCCGGGAGAACAAGGATGCCGCCGCCCTCACCGCCCCCTTCGTCGCCGGCTTCGACGTTGTCACCGACTTCACGACCCCCGCGGCCGCCGTGCCCAACATGCGCGCCTGCCTGGCCACGGGCGCGAAGATGGTTGTGGGTACTACAGGCTGGTATCAAAAACTGCCCGACATGCGGGCGCTGGCCGAGCGTCGCGGGGCCGCCCTGCTCTACGGCACAAACTTCTCCATCGGCGTGCAGATCATGGTCCAGCTCGCGGGGAAGATGGCGGCCGCACTCAACGGCCAGGGCTACACCTTCTCCGTCTCCGAGACCCACCACGCCAGCAAGCTGGATTCCCCCAGCGGCACAGCACTTACCCTGCGCGATGCCGTGCAAGCCTCCCTTATGGGCCGCTCCGACAGCCAGAACAAGGAAGTTCTGATTCAGGCCACTCGCAGTGGCGACATTGCGGGCATTCACAGCGTGGAGGCCGTGGGTCCCAGCGACCGGCTCACTTTGACTCACGAATCCACCTCTCGGCGTCCCTTCGCCGAGGGCGCGGTACGCGCAGCCGAGTGGCTCTCCACGCGTAACGGCGTGTTCGATTTCCACGACATCTTCGATCAGCTCTGACCTGGTATCGGCTCTGGCTCTGCACAGCCGCGCCGCCTTCCGGCTCGCACCGGAGCTCAACTCCTGCTGCCCAACGCTTCCCATCAGCGGCCCGCGGA
>CAXUIM010000045.1:0-9756 GCA_964250885.1 uncultured Acidobacteriaceae bacterium
GCGAAGGGCTTCGGTGGGGTTGACGGAGGCGGCTCGCCGCGCCGGAAGCAGGCTGGCGGCGGCGGCTGCAAGTAGCATGGCCAGTCCCGCCACAGCGATGGCGGCTGTCTGATGGTCCAGCAGCGAAGCTGTGTCGCGGGCGTTAAGGCCGACGGTGTCCGAGAGCAGGGAGGCGATGGCGCTATGCAGGGCGAAGCTGCCCAGCAGACCGAGCAGAAGTCCGGTGGCGGTGAGCATCAGGCCGCCGTTCAGGACCAGGGTAAGAATCTGATGTCGCTGAGCCCCCAGCGCCAGGCGCACGCCCAGCTCGCGGGTACGCGACGTAACCTGGTAGCTGAGCAGACCGAAGAGGCCGATCAGGGTCAACAGCAGAGCGAACGCGGCGAAGCTGCCCGCCAGCCAGGAGAAAAAGCGGGGCGCCGCCACGCTACCGTCAATGAAGCTCTGCATGGGAGCGAATTTGCTGATGGAGACCTCGGGGTCGACCGCGGCTACGGCGGCCGAAGCGGCCGCGGAAAGACCCGGCTCCCGTGCGTCCTTCGCCTGACCCGGCCGCTCCGCCGTACGCAGCAGGAAGGTGGTGGCGAACCAGCCGTTGATCATATTCATGGTCTCGCCGTTTATCTGGGTGTAGGGAACATAGATGGTAGGGCGGATACTCTCGGCCAGCGACTGGTCCCGGACGTTGGAGACGATGCCAACGACCCGGCGCGACTGCTTGCCGCTGGCACTGACGTACTCGCCGACGCCGGCGTGATGGGGAAACCAGCGTTGCGCGGCCAACTCGTTAAGTACCGCGACCGGCGCGGAGTCCGCTGTATCCGCGGCGGATATGTCGTTGCCCGCAAGCACCGTGGTTCCCGCGGTGCGGAAGTATCCCGGGGTGACAAAGCGGATCTCGACATTGCGGATCAGCTCGGGGCGATCCGAGGGGCCTCCACTGGCGTTGAGTCCGCGATCCAGCGGCAGGCCGACGACGGCGGATACCTGCTGGACGCCGGGAATCGCGCGGAGGCGCCGTTCTACCTGTGCAACGAACTGCTGGGACCGAACACTGGACGCGAAGGCGTCGCCTTTGAGGTTCACCTGCAGCGTATCCAGATGTTCGGGCCGCACACCAGGCCGTTGAGAGCGCATGTGCAGGAACGCGCTGAGAAGCAGGGCGCTGGCGGCGAGCAACGTGGTGGCGAGCGCCACCTGCGCGACCGTCAGAACTCGACTGAGCCGCTGCTGAGGAGCGGTCTCTCCCGCGGTGCGCGCACCGCCAAATGCGGTCCCGGGAGAGCTGCGCAGGACGCCCAGTGCGGGAATCAGACTGAAGAGCAGTGTGGCTCCGCAGCCGGTGAGAATGCCGAAGCCGGCCACCGGCAGGTCCACCGCGGCGTGATGAAGCTGCGGCAGATCGATGGGCGAAGCATGCAGCAGAAGGGGAACGGTGGAGTCTGCGAAGATCAGGCCCAGCAGCGATCCCATGCCTGCAAGGAGGACGCTTTCCGTAAGCAGCAGACGCAACATCGCTGCGCGGCTGGCGCCCAGCGCGGCGCGTAAGGCGATCTCGGAGCGGCGGGCCAGACCGCGCGCGGTCAAGAGGCCGGCGAGATTCAGGCAGGCCATCAGCAGGACAGCCAGCACCGCCGCGGAGAGCGCCATAATGCTGGAGCGAGCGCTACTGAAGACTACCTGTTGCAGCGGCCACGCATATTCCTGAGGGAGGGGAGCTCCGGGCAGATCCCAGTGCAAATACGTAGGGAACTGGCGATAGATGGCGGGGGTCAGAGTGTGGAGCTCCGCGGAGGCCTGCCCTAACGAGACACCGGGCTTCAGACGCGCAATCATCTGGAAGTTTGTGCCTTCGTAGCCGGGATCCGCCGGGGACAGACGGAGCGGCTGCCACAGGTCCGGGCTGTCGACGGTGGTCAGGGTGGCTGGCATGACACCGATCACGGTGTACGGGTCGGCGTTGATGTGAATGACGCGTCCGATGATGCGCGGATCGGCATTGAGCGCATGACGCCATAAAGACTCGCTGAGCACCACCGTAGCAGCGGCCCCGGGAAGGTCTTCTTGGGGTGTGAAGGTGCGGCCCAGAAGTGGAGCGACTCCGAGTGTCGGCAGATAGCCGGAGGAGACGCGCAGGGAGTGGATGACACGGGCGCCGCCGCCGCCCGTGGAAAAGTTCTGGCCCAGGGCTCCGCCATCCGCGATACCCATATGGACGAAGCTGGTAGCGTGCGACAGCAGCAGGTCGCCGGTCTGGCCGGTCTGCGCATTAATGGGAGCCTCGCCGGGTTCGGAGAAGCCTGGGCCGACGAGCTCCTGAGGACTGGGATAGGGCAGCGGCGCGAGCAGCGTGCTGCGCACCAGCGAGTAGACGGCCGTGGTCGCTCCGATGCCCAGCGCCAGCGTGATCACCGCTGTGAGAGCGAAACCCGGCGAGCGGCGGAGCTGGCGAAGGGCGTAACGAAGATCGGTGCGCAGGTTGTGCATGAGACCCTCCTTGGGCTCGATCCGGTCGCTACTCGGTACGCAGTGCTTTTACGGGGTCGATGGAAGCAGCGCGGCGCGCCGGCAATAAAGTGGCGGCGACGCCGACCAGACCGAGAGACAGAGTGAGAGCGAGCAACAGGACGGCGTCATGGCCCGCCTGCAGCTGAATCACGGATGCCATCACCTTCTGCAGAACCAGGGTGAGCGACCAGCCGAGCCCGATTCCGGCCGCCATCAGCACAGCAACGCGGCGCAGGATCTGCACCATGACTCCAACCCGGGTCGAGCCCAGCGCCATGCGAATGCCGATGTCCCGCGTGCGCAGCTCAACCTCGTGCTGCATCAGGCCATAAAGCCCGATGACGGCCAGCAGCAGCGCGAAACCTGCGAAGATGCCGAACAGCCAGTTTTCCAGTCGCTCAAAGACGAGCGAGTCGCTGACGACCTGGGCCATGGTCTCCGGAGTCTGAAATGGAATCGTCGGATCCAGGTCGTGCAGGGCCGCACGAATCGGCGCGACCAGTTGTTGCGGGTCGCCGGCCGCGCGGACTACCAGCGTCATCGTGGAGAGCATCTCGAGGCGGTCTTTGGGCGGAACTTCGTCAATCAGCAGGTCCGTCTCGGCCCGCGGCGGCTCGCGAAGATCCTGGCGAACGTCGCTGACCAGACCCACGATGGTGGTCTTATCGTTGTCGTCCAGGTGCGCGCCCACTGGATCGCCGCCGTTGGAGAAGAATTTGCGCCGGAAGGCCTGGTTGACCACGATGGTCCCCGGGTTCTGCCACGGATCGAGGCCCGGTGAGAGCATACGGCCGCGCAGAAGCTGGATGCCCATGACCTTGAAATATCCGGGTGTGACAAAGCGTTGTTCCGCGGTGACATCCAGGTGGGCCGGATAGGGCGGTTGGCCATTGATGTGGACGTCCCTGTTGCTGCCGAAGCTCTGGATGGGCAGCATGTTGATCAGGCCCGCGGCCTGCACACCCGGCAGGTGCTCGACCCGGTCCAGCAGCGGCTCATACAGCGTGGCGACGGGATGGGTGTTGGCATAGCGGCCCGGAGAGAGCGCGATCTGGGTGGTGAGGATCTTATCGGCGGGGTAGCCCAGCCGGATCGTGAGCAGGGAGCTGAGATTGCGCAGCAAAAGGCCGGAGAGGACGAGCAGCACCAGCGAGAGCGCCACCTGGGTGACGACGAAGAGGGATCGAAGCCGCTGCTGGCCGCGGCCGGTGCCGGCACTGGCTGAGGCGCGCAGGGCACGGTTGGGATCAATGGCGGAGAGCCGCAGCGCCGGCGCCAGGGAGGCCAGAATGCTGGTCGCGCCGGAGAGCAGGAGCGCCACACCCAGGGCCGCCAGATTCAGGTGCACGTCGACCCCACGCGCCAGCGCGGAAACCAGGAAGGTCCGCATCACGCGCAGCAGCACCCAGGCGAAGACCACGCCCAGGCCCAGCCCGGCCAAGGAGAACACCAGACTCTCGGTCAGGGTCTGCTGTATCAGGCGGCTCCGGTTGGCGCCCACGGCCGCGCGCAGAGCCATCTCCCGTTCCCGCTTGACGCCCCGCGCCAGCAGCAGGCCGGCCACATTGACACAGGCGATCGCCAGCAGCGCGAGCACGGCCAAGCCCAGGGTCTTGAGCGGAGCATCGACCTCGCCGGTCTCGGCGGCGCGCAACGGCAGGAGCCGGACAGTACGGCCGGTATCGCTCTCGGGATAGGCCCGCGCCAGGTTGGCGAAGACCCCGTTGAAGTCCGCCTGGGCCTGAGGGAGCGTGACGCCGGACTTGAGCAGACCGACGGACATCATCCAGTGGTCGCCCCGAGAATGCACGTACGTCGGGTCGGGGTGCAGTGGTATGTAGATGGCGTTCAGGCTCTCCAGCGGGTAGCGAAAGCCGGACGGCATGACGCCGATCACGGTGTACGGTGTGCCGTCGAGACGGACTACCTTGCCCACCGCACTGCTTTGGCCGCCGAAGTCTCGCTGCCAGACCTCGTAGCTCAGGACGGCGACGTCATCTCGGCCGGGCTGGTCTTCGCCGGGAAGATAGGTGCGGCCCAACAGGGGTCTCACGCCGAAGACATGGAAGAAGTTGTCGGTGCTCTTGACCGCGGCCAGTGAGACTGGGCCGCTGGGGCTCTCCAGGTTAATCCGCGTGTACGAGGTGTAGCCCGCGAGGTCTTGAAGGCTGTGGAGCTCCGACCGTGCGTCCAGGAAGCCGGGCAGCGACCACGGTTGATTGAAGCCCGCGATGGAACGCGTATCGGGGAAGACCAGGCGTTCCTGGTGGGCGTACGGCAAGGGACGGAGCAGCGTTGCATCGATCACGCTGAAGACGGCCGCCGCGGAGCCGACGCCGAGCGCCAGCGTGAGAATGGTGGTGATGGCGAAGCCCGGGGAATGGCGCAGCTGGCGAAGCGCGAAGCGAAGATCCTGAGCGATCGAGTTCATACAAGCTGCTCCTGTTTTTCCCAACAAGCTATTGCCCCACAAGCTACTGCCCAACAAGCTATTGCCGGTTTCTACAAGCTCCTGCCGGTCCTGCAAGCTTGGCGAGGATGGATCCGTTCATTCGCTGCGCAACACGGTCATCGGATCGACGCTCGCTGCCGCTCGCGCGGGCAGCAGCGTCGCGAAGAGGGCGATGCAGAGAACGGCGATCGCGGCGAGCAGTGTTGCAGCGGGATCGAACGCGGGCAGCCTGCCCAGCATGGCCGCCATGACACGCAACAGACCCGCGGTGAGGAGCACTCCGGCAAAGACGCCGGCCAGTGCCACTGCGAGAGCTTTGCGCAACACCATGCCTAAGACCTGGCCGCGGCTGGCGCCCAGCGCGAACCGCAGACCGAATTCGTAGCGCCGCTGCGTGACGGAGTACGCGGTAACCCCGTACATGCCGATGGCCGCGAGCAGAATGCTGACGGCGGCGAAGCTGCCGAACAGGCTGGTGCGAAACTGCTCGGCACGCTGCGTCTCTCCGATATCCTCGCGCATCGTCGCGCCCTTCACCGCAATTTCGGGGTGTGTTTGCTTCAGGCTCTTGCGCAGGGTCTCGACCATTCCGGCTGCGTCGGCGCGGGTACGGATCATCAACTGCATATCACCGGCTACGGCAGGATGCTGGGCCACCGGTACATAAAATGTGGAGGAGGGTGGCTGGCCGGGGGAACTGGCCCGGATATCTCCGACCACTCCAACGATCGTCCACCAGACGCCTTCGCTGTCAAAGCCGCACATGATCTGCTGGCCGACCGGGTCCTGCCCGGGGAAGATCTTCTGCGCCAGTGTTTGATTGATGAGCAACACCGGAGGAGCGTCCAGCCGGTCTTCCGGGGACAGCATTCGTCCGCGCAGCAAAGGAACTCCCAAAGTCGCAAAGAAGTTCGGCGTCACCGGACGAATGTCCGCATTGGGGAGGTTTTCGAACGGCGGGGCGAAGACCTGACGGCCCTTCACGGCATAACCGACATCGGAACCGTCGAACCCCATGGGAGCGCCGTCAATGGCAGCGACCGATTCAACACCCGGAACACTCGATAGGGAGTCCAGTGTGGCATCCAGTCGAGACAGCCGGGTTTTGCCTTGGGCGATCGAGTAAGCCTGGGTTTGTTCCGGCGTGGCGGCGGCCATCTGCTGGGCGGTCGGTGCCGGAGCAGAGTCCACGACGTGACTATCGAGGGTGATGAGGTTTTCAGGCGAAAATCCCAGGTCCTGCCGGGACTCTTGCAACATCTGGCGGGTCAGCAGGATGGCGCCGGCCGAGAGTGTCAGGGTCAACGCAACTTCCGCGACCACGAAACCATCGCGCAGACGAAGCGAGCCTCGGCTCTCCGTTCCGCGGGAGGTCTCCTGGCGCAGCACCGAGGCCGGATCGACGTGCCACGACAGCCACACCGGAAAAACGGCTGCCAGCGCCATCAGGGCCACGCTGACTGCGAAGGAGAAGAACAGCACCTGCAGATTGAGGTGTATGTCGGCCAGCCGTGGAATCTCCGGGGGCGCCAGTCGAATCAGCAGGCGCAAGGCCGGACCCGCCAGCAGCAGGGCCACCACACACCCCGATGCGGCGAGCAGCATGGCCTCCAGTAAAGCTCGCCCGGCCAGCGCGGATCGAGAAGCTCCCAGGGCCGTGCGAATCCCGGTCGCCCGCAGCAGCCGCATCGAGCGGACGAGCTGCAGATGCGTGATGTTGGCCCACGCGATAAGCAAGATGACCAGAACCGAACCCATCAGCAAATGCAGCACAGGCCGGATCGTGCCGACCAGCGTCTCCTGCAGCGGAACGGCTTCAAGGCTCTTGCGGCGATCTTCCGGAAAGGCCTTCTGGAGCTGGCGGGAAAACGTGTCCAGCTCTGCAGCCAGCTGCCGGTTGCTGACTCCGGCGCGGCGTTTGCCGACGGCTTGCTGGCTGTACGAGCTGCGCGCCGCGGTGAACGGAGCGGGCGTATCGAACCAGACGGCGGTCGTAGCCGGGAACGAGAAACCCTCCGGCAACACACCCACAATGGGGCGCAGCGCGCCCTGGTAGCGAATCACCTGCCCCAGGGCGGCTCGCGCGGAACCGAAGTGCTCGCGGGCGAAGCTCGAACTGACCAGCGCCGCATGATCATCAGCGTGTCCCGGCTGGAACAGGCGCCCGGCGACCGGCTGCACGCCCAGCACCGCGCCGAAGCCGGGACTTACATTGGCGACGGGAAGATACACGGAGGCGCCGTTAATCTGGATTCCGTCGGGCCAGCCCTGATAGAAGGCGGTCGCCTCGAAACTCCGCACCTGCCGGGACAAATCCGTGTAGTCATCACCACCAATCTTGGGAATGGAACGGTTTTCATCGAGGAGATGGCTCTGTATGGCGACGATGCGATCGGCGTCGCGATATCCCAGCGGCCGCAGCAGAACGCAATCCACCACGGTAAAGATCGCCGTATTGAGGCCGATGCCCAGACCCAGGGTGGCGACCACCGTGAGGACGAACCCGGGCGAACGGCGCAGGCTGCGAAGTGCCTGGCGAAGCGATGGAATCACGGTGTAGCCTCCTTTCGGCTGTTGCGGGCGGGCGCTCTTTACTGCGGCGCGATGGTGCTGGTGGAGGGATTGTGGGCAGGATCGGCCAGCAGTTGCAGCAACTCGCCCTCGGCCACCACCTTGCCGTCGAAGAGATGAATCTGACGCTCCGCATGGGCCGCGAAGCGGGGATCGTGCGTGACCATGCAGATGGTCGCGCCCTCGCCATGCAGCTCCCGCAGCAGCTGCATCACGGCCTCGCCGTTCTTGGAGTCGAGATTGCCGGTCGGCTCATCGGCGAGCAGGATGGAGGGCGAGCCGGCCAGGGCGCGCGCCACGGCCACGCGCTGCTGCTGACCTCCGGAGAGCTGCGCCGGATAATGGCGCGTGCGGTGGGCCATGTTCACCCGCTCCAGCGAGCGAAGGACTCGATCCTTGCGCTCGGAGGAGGGCATGCCGGAGCGATAGGTCAGCGGCAGCTCCACGTTCTCGAAGACAGTGAGGTCGCCGATCAGGTTGAAGCTTTGAAAAATAAATCCAATCTCCTGGTTGCGGATCCGGGAGCGATCGGAGAAATCGAGGTTCGCCACCTCTTTGCCGTTGAGTGTGTACTGCCCCCCTGTCGGCGTATCCAGCAGACCGAGAATCGACAGCAGGGTGGATTTGCCGCACCCTGACGGGCCGGACATGGCGACATACTCACCGCGGCCGATGGAGAGATGAACGCCCGAGAGCGCGTGAGTCTCGATCTCGTCGGTGTAGAAGACCTTGGTCAGATCCTCGATATGGATCAGGTTGTCGGTTACGGCAGCCATGCGGGTTTCCTTTCTGACTTCGGGGCGATTACTGGTTCTGGAGCCGGACCCGATCGACGGAGTCCCAGCGTGACATGTCGGAAAGAATGACGGTGTCGCCAACATTGAGCCCACTCAGGATCTCGATGTTGTTGACCGAGGCCAGGCCGACTTTGACCGGGACGCGGGTGGCTGTCCTGCCATCGGGCGAGACGCGAAACAGGCTGATGGTTGAGTTCTCATTGCCGAAGGCCGGCCGGCCGACATACAGCACGTTTTGCAGGCGATCGAGATCGATAGTGCCGTCCACGGACAGGTCAGGACGAGAACCCTGGGGCAGTGCGCCCAGCAGTTCTACATCCACGGTGACCGTGCCGTTCTGTACGGCTGGATCGACGCGCGTGACTTTGCCGTCTATGACTCCGTTGTGGGTGTCGATCTCGGCGGGCTGGCCGATCTGGATGTCGCGCGCCTGGGTCTCGGCAATCTTCAGCGAGGCCTTCAGCTGGTCGGTCTGCACGACCTGCGCCAGCGTGGTTCCAATATCCACGTGCTCGCCCACCTGGTGCGGCAGATCCGACAGAACGCCGGAGATGCCGGCGCGCACGCTCAGGGCATCTTCCTCTTTCTGCTTGAGAGCCAGAATGGCCGCGGCCTGCTGCACCTTGATCTGCGCCACGGCAAGCTCGGTGCTGATGGTCTTCTGATTCAGCTCGACCCGCTGACGCTCCAGGCCGTTGCGTTCATTGAGCTCATCCGCCTTGCCCTTGGAGGCGCTATAAGATAAACCGCTGATGACACCCAGGTCATACAGGCTCTTATCGGTCGCGGCCTGCAGCTGCGCCTGCTGCTGATCCGCGCTGACGGTAGCCGCGCCCGCGCGCTGGGTCATCAGGTCGCTTTCCAGCGAGGCTTGCGTATTTTTGTAGTCGGCCTCAGCGGACTTCAGTTGCAGCTGCGCATCCAGCAGCTGCTGCTGCAACTCCGGATCCACCAGATCCATGAGCACAGTGTCGGGTTCCACATGCGCGCCAGGCAGGACTCGGATCCGCACCACCGTCGCCTCCGTTTCTGCGGGGATCAACCGCAGGCGGTCCTCCCGCGGCACCAGCGTTCCAGGTCCGCGCACCTGCCGCAGCAGAGGACCGCGCTTCACGGTGTCGGTCCAGACCGCGGTATCGACGGTCGGGATGGCCGGCTTCAAACGCAGGATCAGGAACACGGCAACCGCCAGCACCAGCAGACCGCTGGCCGTCAGCAGAACATTGCGGCGAACTCTTCGCCTCCGTAGGTCGGGCCTCGAGATATCCATCGCAGAGGATCAAAGCACGCGGCGTGCCATCCTGAGAACAAGCGAAACAGGCCAAATTCACCAGGTTTGGCGAACCTTGATGGAGATCCGAAATCTCCAGGGGAGGGCAGTGCGTCCGCAAGTGGACGGGGGCGTCCGGAATCGGACGGATCGGACTA
>CAXUIM010000045.1:9856-19130 GCA_964250885.1 uncultured Acidobacteriaceae bacterium
AGGGCAGTGCGTCCGCAAGTGGACGGGGGCGTCCGGAATCGGACGGATCGGACTATTCATACGGATCGGACTAATCATACGGATCATACGGACCGTACGGAGTGCACCTTTCCCGGAGCACATTTCCCGGAGCACACGTCCCTTCACCGAAGGACTCGCCGTCCCCTTCCTGGGGCCATCATCCGGTGTGACAGCTCGCACCGAAGCCGGAGAAAACCGGCTTCGATCCTGTCGCCTGGATGCGGGTACCGGCCAAGTCGATCCTGCGGCGCCCGCGGGCGCGGCCATCAAAGTCTTGAGTACCGCTGCCGAAATTCTCATCGCTCTGAAGGGCCCCATGGCTTCGGAATTCCTTTCGCTCCGGAACTTCCGTCCGCTCCCAAAGTGGTCCGTTCGCAGGCGTTCCCGGCGCGAATTGTGTTGCCAGTGCTCGCGGCGTTGCCCTATAGTTGCATACATTTCTACGTCAAGCCGGACACATACCGGTCTTTCCAGGTTCGTCATCTTCGTCTGCTGAGGCCCCATGCGCATCAAGCTTTGCGTGCTCCTTCTTGCTCTTGCGACGGCTCGCGCCTTTGCGAGTCCCGCCCCCGAGCGCTGGCTTCAGCTTCGAAGCGACCATTTCATTATTCTCACTGACTCCAGCGAAAAGGACGCGCGCCGCATCGCCATTCAGTTCGAACTGATGCGCACGGTATTTCACGCTCTGCTCCCCACCGCGGCCGTCGACGCGGACGCTCCGATCACCGTGATCGCGCTCAAGGACCGGAAGGAATTCCAGTCCATCGAACCGGCAGCCTACCTGGCCAAAGGAAAGCTGGAGCTCGCCGGACTCTTTCTGCGCACGCCGGACCGGAACTACATCCTCGTCCGCCTGGACACCAGCGCTTCCGAGGAGCATCCCTACGCCACGGTCTACCACGAATACACGCATTTCCTCAATCGCAAGGCCGACTGGCTTCCGCTCTGGCTCAACGAAGGTTTCGCCGAGTTTTACCAGAACACGGATATCGATGACAAAGAGGTTCGTCTGGGACAGCCCAGCCGCGAAGACATCCTCTACCTCCGTGAGCACAGTCTGCTTCCGCTCGCGACCCTGTTCGCCGTGGATCACGCCTCGCCCTACTATCACGATGAGCAGAAGTTCTCCGTTTTCTATTCGGAATCGTGGGCGCTTACACACTTCCTCATCATCAACGACCGCATCAAGAATACGCATCGCCTTCAGGACTACACCCAGAACCTCAGCGACGGTGAGGACCCGCTGACCGCTGCCCAGAATGCATTTGGCGATCTCAAGCGGCTCCAGCAGGCCCTGGACGCTTATGTTCAGCAGGGTGTCTTTGACTTCTTCAAAATGCCTTTGGTCTCCAACGTCGACGAAGCGAGCTTGCATGTTCAGACCATCGCCACCGCCGATGCCGATGCCGTGCGCGCCGACGTGCTGCTCTACAACGGTCGCAAGGAGGAGGCACTGGCGCTGGTCGAGTCCGCCCTGGAGGACGATCCTCAGAATGCTCTGGCTCACGAAACCATGGGGTTTCTGAAGTATCGCGATGGCGATATTCAGGCCGCTCGAAAGTGGTACGCGGAGGCCGTGCAGCTCGACTCGCAAAGCTATCTCGCCCAGTACTTCTATGCCACCCTCTCTCTGCAAAGCGGCGACACCGCGGATGATGTCACGGTGGAATCCAGCCTCCGCGACTGCATCCGGCTCAATCCCTCCTTCGCTCCTGCTTTCGATGAGCTGGCTCGCTTTTACGCCAGCCGCAACAGGAACCTGCGCGAGGCCCATATCCTCAATGCCCAGGCGATCGCGCTCGAACCCGGCGAGATCAGCTACCGGCTCAATGCTGCGCTGGTGTTGATGCAGCAAAAGCAGCCCGGCAACGCCATCCTGGTTCTCAAGGCCGCCGAGCACGTTGCCAAGGATCCGAACCAACTCGCAATCGTGCAGGCTCGACTCCAACAGATCGAGCAAAGCCAGGCGGGAAGCCAGATCTTCGAGGCCAGGCGGGCAAACGGCCCGGCTGCAGAGCCGGGCGCCGGTCTCGGCCCGAGCGTCACGACGGAAACGGAGACGGCGACGGCCAGCAACGGCCGCCTGGTCGCAGAAGAAGGGCATACCGAGCCGCTCTTTCCTACAGCGTCCTCTACCGGCCCGCATCGCACCGTCAGAGGCAGAGTCCGCGACGTCAAGTGCTACTACCCGGCGGTGCTCTCCCTCAGCTTGCAGCCGGACGGCCAGAATCAGCAGGCCAAGCCCGTCACTCTCTACATGAACAACTACTTTAAAGTGGACTTCTACACGTTGAACTTCAGGCCCTCCGGGGACCTCAAGCCCTGCACGGACATTGAAGGCATGAATGCCAGTATCGACTACTCCGAGGTATCGAGCCCCGTCGCCGCCGGCCAGATCCTCAAGGTCGAACTCAGCAAGTAGGCTTCAGAGAACCGGCCCTCTCCCAGGTCCATGACCGGTTGCGACGCCGTGAATCGGCCTGCAGGGATACCGGCCTAGTGTGAGCATCTCCTTTGTCGCTTCCCCAACCGACAAAGGCAACCGAGTGCTACCTGTGCGCTCGGCCTGGCATAAGGACGGTCTGCGCAGCAAGGATTATCCGAGGGGTATCACCCATGATCTGTCCATCGTTGTATATAGGGCGACCAGCCACGAGCACTCCAGCAACCCGCTACGAGCACTCCAGCAACCAGGAAGAAAGCGGCCGGTGAGAGGTACGAAGGAGCATAGCAGATCCTGACGACGAGCCAGCCCTTCCGCAACGTCATATTTCGGATTCGCTGTTGCAGTTTGCTGGGGTAGACGCGACAACCCTGGGCGCAACCAATGTTGGCTTCGTTGCCTGGTTGCGACACAAACGAGCAACCTTGATGCGAGCAATAACGAGACTCTTGGAGATGGCTGATACCAAGATCGCGGCTGGCGTCGAAGATGGAGGAATACCCGCAAGTGCCGCCGCGAAGTCCTCGCGCCGTTCGCCGATTCGTCAACACTGCCCGGTCACGAGCCTGACTCGCGGCACGCTCGTTCCGAGTCTCACACATGACGTCTCCGCTTTTTTGCCGTTGTTATGATTGTCTTCACGAGGTACAGAGACTCTTGTTGAGAAGCCGCTCAACTGGTAACCGGATGTTCCTTTCGATTGCTGTGACAGCGGTTACGATCTGTCTCTTTTCGCTCCCGTATTATGTGCCCGTTTCGCCCAACCTGTCAGATTCCTACCTCTTTGGTTTCAACAATCGCTTTTGTTGGCTACTCTTTCTTGCCCTCGTGAGCTTGATGGCGCTGGTTGGTCCAGTCAGGAGCGACGGAACCGTCTCTGGAAAGCCGCTGAGCCGGAGTACGCTGCAAAAGGCCTTGGTGGGCAACCTGGTCTGCTCAACGGCGATGTATTTATGGACTCGAAAACTTAATGGCTTTGGCGAAGCAATTTACCTGATAGATCGCCTGCGACTGGTAATGGAAGGCAGAGTCCCCTACAGGGACTTCGAGTATGCCTACGGCGTAGGATTCCTGTATCCACCCGCCTGGCTCGCACATTTACTTCATCTGGGAGCAGCGGATGCATATGGGCTCTTTTACATTGTTGTTTCGCTTTTAGGGACCCTCCTGTTGTATATCTGTCTGCTCTGGATGGACGGCATACCTGCTTCCAAGAGACAGATGTTTCTATTCCTATGGATTGTCTCGCTGGTCAGCGTTCTCAATTTTGGTGTGAACTACTCCCTGCTTCGTTTTGATCTTCCGATCTTCTGGATGCTCTTGATTCACCGTGCAGTCGCGAGGAGATCCGGTTCCAGCTTGGTCCCGTTCGCTTTGGCGTCGCTCGGCTATGGGATCGTACTCTGTGACTCACCGGAGTTAGCTATTGCATTCGGTTTCGGCGCGTCACTTTACCTGGCTTTTGTAGGCCGGCTACGAATTGTGATGAACGCGGTGTGGTTTGCCTTGATGCTATTCACCCTGGCGGCCATCTCGGAGATCGGGCGAAGGCTTGGAGCTTTCCGGACCACAATGGCTTTCAGGTTGGGAGGAGGTAATTTTCCAGTCATACCGGCTCCGCACATTCTTCTGTTCTTGCTGGCCGCCGGCATCGTCGCCTGCCAGGTAGGACTGCTGGTGCGTACTCGGAAAACCGGAACGGCCCTGCCGCTTTTCGCCTTCAGCTTAGTTGCAACAGCCGCGGCGTTAGGCCGTTGTGATCCCGGGCATGTCTTGCTGAATGGGTTGTCTCTGTTCCTCGTTGCGGGAATGGTCACGAGCAGCATGCGGCTGCCTTGGAATATTTATGTCCCGATGCTGTGGCTGGTGTTCCTTGTCATTCCGACCGTTCTAAGCGGGCGTTCGATAGCAGATGCACTCGGCAAAGCTGCACTCCCAACCATATTCGCCATCGAGCCCAACGATCAACTCAGTACGTTCGATCATTGGGTATTCCGCCGGATGGAACGTCAACTCGGAGAAAAACTTGCAGCAGAAAAGTTTGCAGAGACTCGATCCGCGGCTCACCGGCCGCCAGGATTCAGCCTGGATAAGCTTTACGATCAAGCAGCGGGGACCATCTATGAAGCACCCTATGGATTCTCTCTGACTCATTTCGGGCTCTACCACGCGGCCGATGTTGAAGAAGGGTACTTCTCCGAGATGACCAACGTCGTAACCCCGGAGCAGGTCGAACAAAAAGTAAGTGAATTGAAGGCTCATCCGGAGCGGCCTTTGCTGCTCCTGGCAGGACGGGAAAATTTCTGCACGGTATCGATAGTGACGGAACGCACTTTTATCTCAACCCTGTTTCTCTTTCCGTACCACGCCAAAGCCGTAAACGTGGAAGGTGTCAGCGAGCCTTTATGTAGCTACATTCGCTTGCACTATAAGCCGACTGTTCCGGCAGACGCGGCGCATTTTGGGTATGCGCTCTGGAGTCCAGTACACTGAAGGCCATAGAGCTTCTATTTGCAGTCTATAGAGACTCTATTTGCGGATTAGCAACATGCCTCAGCAACTGTGTTTGCCGATCTGAAATCCGGTTGGTACTTCCCCTTTCCAGTCCGCACACAGTAGAGATTTTCTGAGCATGGCGATCGCCATAATGATGTCCTCTCCGGTTATGGGCCGTTCTTCGTCGAACGCGAACTGTCCGGCAAGGATGTACGACTCCTGAAGTTGGGCAAAGGAGAAGCCTTCGCTTGCATTTGCACACTCCGCGATTGCCCCTTGATTAAGATCAGCCCACAGTTTTTCAAAGTAGCGGACTCTCAGCTCGCGTGTCGGATTTGCGAAGCCTACAACCCGGTCGAACCTGCCCGGTCTCCGCAGAATGGCCGCGTCAAGTACCTGTGGATTGTTTGCTGTTGCGACAACAATGACGCCGTCTTGCGTTGTAACGCCGTCAAGGCAGTTCAACAGGTGCTGCAGGCTCACCCTGGCCGTCTTGTCGGCCTCATGTTCTTGCGCAAAGTAACGATCTATGTCTTCGAGCACGATGACTGATGGCGCATTTGAAGCTGCCGTCTCAAAAAGGGCGCTTAGCTGTTCGTCATCCACATGTTCCCGGAACAAATCGATCGTGTGTCCACCTACGCCGGGATGCGAAAGCATCGCGCGCACCGCACTCGTCTTTCCGTTTCCGGGAGGCCCGTGCAATAGATATCCGCGTCGAAAGGCCAGATTGTTATCCTTGAACCAAGCCTCTCGCTTGAAGAAGTTTTCATAGTCGTTCTGTAGAAGCCGCACAACAGAGGGATCAAGGATCAAGTCCTGCCACCTGGTGAGCTTGACTCCTTTGCTATCGCTGTTCAGGCTGTTAAGGTGGGGTCCGGGCGTCCACGTCATTACCTCGCGCATCAAGGCGAGGCAGTCCCGCACACAGTCTTTGCGGACGATAATGACCTCTCTCCATTCGCCCTCACTCTGACCGGCGGCGACCAAAGGGACGTTGATAAAGATAAATGGATGCGGCAGTTCTGTTAGGTACAGAGCAACAGGACAATCCAACCAAGTCGCGCTCCAAAGGCGCTCTTTGGAGATGGCTGGAGATGACGATTTGCGGGTCATTCTCAAGCTGACCGCGGGTGTCATATTCTTGGGCCATTCGATTCGGATCAGGCGCTCCTTCAGTGCCTTCCCAAAGATCGGCGAGCTGTAGCTCTGGGAACCGTCTGGGAAAGCGAAAGCCGCCACAACCCTGCTGATGTCATACTCAAACCTCAACTGCATCGTTTCACCCATGCCTAGGCCGAGCGTGTCCTCAATCCAAATTTGATGTTCATCGACTAATTGGCGGATAACGGTTGATTTTGCTGCAAACTGCATTGTTTTCACGATTCGGTTCCTCGCGTCCTATTACGCCACAGCAGGTGTGTCACCCCAGGTCATCGCCTGTGGATTCTCGCCAGCCATGCAGAGGTGACCCTGGCTGTCACACCCGTTGCGATAAAGTCCTTGTATGCGAGGAGACCAGATAGCGCGTGTCTTGAAATTGGTTCACCTGCTACGAGGAAACGGGCGAACGCTTCAGCAATTACGCGCGGAACTCGGCGTAGCAAAGCGGACGATTCAGCGAGATATTCAAGTGCTGGAGCAGGCAGGTTTTCCCGTCTCCTCAGACCAACGGAATCGCGCAATTTACTGGAAGCTTGCCTACGATCCCATCGCCGAAGCAGGGGTCGATTTGACCCATGAGGAGCGGATGGCCCTGTACTTCAGTCGGGGTCTGCTGAAGCCGCTCGTAGGTACGCCATTTTTCGACGCCATCGAATCCGCGCTCGCCAAGGTCGGCGCGGGCATCTCCGCACCGGGACACTCCCTTATAAAGAGCTTCGACAGTCAGGTTGGTATTGCCACCTTTGGGCTAAAAGACCTCTCGCGCTCCCGAACTGTGATCTCGGCACTCACCAGGGCAATTCAGCACCACTTCACCGTCACGCTAACCCACGCTACCCCTCAACATGAAACGGCGGTCAAATATCGGATCGACCCTTACCGTCTGCGATACCACGAAGGCGGCCTGTATCTGTTTGGACTTGACCAAGCAAATGGCGCGATTCGCACCCTTGCCGTCGAACGAATTGGTTTTGTCAGCGTCACGCGCAGCCGCTTTACGCCACCGCCACAAGAAATGCTGGATGAGATGCATTCGACCGCTTTTCAACTGATCATCGGGGAACCGCAACTTGTCCGCATTCGCTTCTCCCCGGAGCAAGCACCGTACATTGCCGAAAGGCAATGGCACCCATCGCAATCGACAGAGAGGCGATCCGACGGAGGCTTGATCCTGTCTCTTCAAGTGGGTAGTCTTTGGGAAGTCAAGCGCTGGCTTCTCGGGTGGGGGAGTGCCGCTGAGGTATTGGAACCATTCGCTCTGAGAGAAGAGATCCGAATCGAATGTCTAGACGCCGCCAAGGGTCATGGGCACAAGGAAGGCCAGTGATATGACGAAGCCTACTGAGTTCGACGCTTTTCTAAAGGCCCTTGGACCCTTGGCACTCGTTGAGCGCGATGCTCGTCAGAACCTGTTGAAGAACGACGCTCCGGAGTTTAGTGCTCTGTCCTTCTTCCGATCCTCCGAGACCATTTCAACCGAGATTCTGGCATATTTTCTGAGGCCCTCAGCGCAACACGGCCAAAATTCGATGTTCTTAGAGACGTTCCTTGAGGTTTTGGGTGTACTTCCCAAAGGGAGCAAAGTGCATTCCGCTGATGTGCAGATTAACGTCCCATGCCGTGTGTTGGCGCGCCGTAGATTCATGGACAATTTCATTCGATTGAGATCAGACCATGAAGACTATCTCGTCGTGATCGAAAGTAAGAGTCATGATACCGACGATCAAATCGGGCAAGTGGCTGACTATCTGCAGTTCCTGAAGGATTCGGTTCCGCTCAACGCCTACAAACGCTTGTTCTACTTGAGCAACACAGGGGAGCCACCCGACCCGAAAAGCATCCCGCGCGAGCTATGGGACCAGGAGGAGACGGCTGGAATTTGTCATGCTGAAAATTACAAGGCGAAAGTTAACGAATGGGTGAAGCTATCCAAGTCCAGATGCTCTTCCGGAAAGCTCAGGAACTTCTTGGAGGACTTCGCCGCATTCGTGAACTTAGAGGATGAAAACACGATGACGAGAAGAGAGTCAGAATTTGGCCAGCGGATTGAAGAGATTATTTCAGCGAGAGCAGAAGCAGACGACGGTGGAGATTTCGAAGCTATCATGCGCATCTACGAGATGCACGACGAAATTTGGGAACAAGCAAATCAATCTGCCTTGAGCGAGTTCGTGAACGATTAAGTTCCGCAGTCCCGGAGTTAAAATACGGGGCCGAAAGACACTTTAAAGATGGTCAATCGTGCATTGAGTTGAAGCTGTATAAACCCGAATGGCTTCTCGACGGCGATTCTCATCCGGTTCTATGGGCACAGTTAGGTAGTGAAGATAATATCGACGTCAAGAAGGCCCAAAAGGGATATCGCGGGACGACGTGGTTTGATCTGACAGTTCGCAAAAGTAGCGGTCTCCAGGCCGCAGGTGAAGCGGTCTTTGAGGAGAAACACAACAAGTTGAAGGGAGCGGACAAGCGCGAGAGTCTTCCTGGAATTAGAGACATCCGTAATTCAGAGGGAATTCGGCAGCTTCTCACGCCCCAGGCAGCAGACGATATAGCTATGATCCTGGTTAGGTATTTCGCGGAGCATCAGGACGAGATGGACAAGGTGTTCATATCCCATATGTCTAAACGGAACAGTCCGATCTAGCTGGCGGCCTAAGTTTCGCACCGGAAGAATGTTGACACGCCATCCCTTGCAGGGTGGTGTTAGGGAACCTTCAGAGCCACTCGCGGTAGCACGTTCGGCATCCATTGCTTGCAGGAATCAGGGTTCCGCCTGGACCCGGGAGGAACCCTCCGGAATTGAAGGTCGAAGGCGATGGCGATGGCGATCCTCGGGAAAGAGAACATGGAGGCGGAAGCTGCTAGGCGAGCAAAGTTCCGTTAGTTAGAATCGTGTCGGCACGAAGCTCAACGAAGCGGAGCTGCCAGCTCTCGAGGCGCTGGTCGAGAAGCGCCAGCAGACACCGGGTGAATTCATCCGCGACCTCAGCGCAGCCGAGGTGGGCCGCGACCAGGAGGGCGAAACTCCCAAGGTTGGCTAAATCTTGAACGGTTGTAAGTCGCCAGAATTATGGAGCACCGGGAGGGGATCGAACCCTCGAATACTGGTTTTGCAGACCAGCGCGTTAGCCACTTCGCCACCGGTGC